>CAZDJE010000004.1:0-71223 GCA_964505715.1 uncultured Desulfocapsa sp.
ATTAAAAAAGATCCAACTCGTGTGGCAGCTCTTCTTTCTGGCGATGTTGATTTTATCATGCCCGTATCTCCTCAGGATTTCAAGATGGTTGAGAAGTCCAAAGATGCCAAACTTGTCACCATGTCCGGTGGACGTATTATCACCTTCCAGTTGAACCAGGATAGACGTCCTGAGTTTAAAGATGCTCGTGTACGTCAGGCGATCGACTACGCAGTAAATAATGCTGGAATCGTGAAAAAGATTATGAAAGGAACTGCAACCACAGCTGGTCAGCAGGGTCCTAAAGGGTATGTTGGATATAAGGAAAGCCTTACTCCACGTTATGATATTGCAAAGGCTAAGGAGTTGCTGAAGGAAGCTGGATATGAAAAAGGCTTTGAAGTGACCATGTTGGCCCCTAACAATCGTTACGTAAGTGATGAGAAAATTGCCGAAGCTGTAGCCACCATGCTTTCTAAAATTGGTATTAAAGTAAATCTCAAAACCATGCCAAAGGCTCAGTACTGGGATGAGTTTGATGCTCGTGCTGCTGATATTATGATGATTGGCTGGCATTCAGACACCGAGGATTCTGGAAACTTTTCAGAATTCCTGACCATGTGTCCTGATAAAGAGAAGGGATATGGCCAGTATAACTCAGGAAACTACTGTAATAAAAAAGTTGATGAGCTTGTCCTTGGTGCTCAGGTTGAGACTGATCTTGCAAAGCGTGCACTTATGCTTCAGGAAGTTGAGCAGATTCTCTACGATGACGCTGCTTTTATTCCAATGCACTGGCAGCATCTTTCATGGGCTGCGAAAAATAATGTAAAGCTTGATGCTATCGTCAATGCTCAGAACTTCCCTTACTTTGGTGATCTTGTTGTAGAGTAAGGACAGACAGATATATATGTGTAGTAAAAGGACTGCGGACACTTGGTGTCCACGGTCCTTTTTTTTTGTTGATGATTCATGTAGGATCTAGTCCTTGCCTCTGGTATGTTGTTATATTGTCTTCTCTAATGGAAACAGTCCTAAACGTAAGGTTGTAGAAAAAAAAACAATGCAAAAGCTAAATGTTCGCATTTATTGTTCGTAGAATAATTCAGGCCACCGTGGTTATGCTGGTTATCGGCTTTATCGGTTTTTCGGTAAAGCATCAGCTGGGTGATCCTGTCCGAGATCTGGTTGGTATCTCTGTTTCCGTTCAGGAACGTGATGCACTGCGCCAGAAACTCGGCTTGAATGACCCGTTTCTCACCCAGTACGGGCGTTTTGTGAAAAATGCCCTGCACGGTGACCTTGGCCATTCATTCTTTTTTAAGCGTCCGGCCCTCGATGTGATATTCACTAAGGCACCGGCTACCATCGAACTTGTTTTTGCAGCAAGCCTTATTATTTTGCTTGTGTCCGTTCCCGTAGGTCTCTACTCCGCTATTTATCCAAAACGATTTTTTTCACAATTTGCCATGGGCGCATCCATTGTGGGGGTGTCCATCCCGGTGTTTTTAACGGCCATTGTCCTTATCTATATTTTTTCGGTCCAACTGCACTGGCTGCCTTCCTTTGGGCGCGGGGAAACGGTGAATATCATGGGGTGGGAAAGTGGACTGTTAACCATTGATGGTCTCAAGCATCTGGTGCTGCCATCGATTGCCCTTTCCTCCATTATGCTGCCTTTGTTTATTCGTCTTATTCGTTCCGAGATGATGGAAGTACTGGAAACAGAATATATCAAATATGCGTGGGCAAAGGGATTATCAAGAAAACGAATCTGGATGGTACACGCCTTTAAAAATACACTTCTTCCCGTGATCACCGTGGGCGGTGTTCAACTTGGTATTCTTATCGCTTTTACTATTCTCACCGAGACTGTGTTTCAGTGGCAGGGGATGGGCTTTATGTTTCTGGAAGCGGTGGAACGTTCTGATACTGCACTGCTCGTGGCCTATCTTGTGGTGGTTGGTGCCCTCTTTGTGGTCGTAAATACTGTGGTTGATATTGTTTACGGACTTATTAATCCAACGGTAACCATAGCCTCCCGCTGATGCAAACACGACGACAAAAATTGAAAGAGTCCTATCTTCTTTACAGCTTTAAGCGTGATAAAGTTGCCATGGTGAGTTTTGCAATCCTGGCTATTCTCCTGTTTGCTGCCCTGTTTGCACCACTTCTTGCACCTTATAATCCCTATGATCCTACAGTCATTGATATTATGGATGCGGAGCTTCCTCCATCGTGGATGGAAGAAGGGGAGTCTCGCTTTTTCCTCGGTACTGATATTCAAGGTCGGGATCTGGTCTCAACCATGTTGTATGGTTTACGCATATCGGTACTGATCGGTATCGGGGCCGTTATCCTGCAGGCAGTAATAGGAATCGGTGTGGGACTTACGGCCGGATATCTTGGTGGCAAAATCGATGCCGTACTGATGCGAATTGCCGATGTACAGCTCTCTTTTTCCACTTTGATGGTGGCAATCATTGTGAGCGCTATTGTACAGCTTTCCTTCGGAGTTGGCCGTTATGAGCAGCTCGCTGTTCCTATTCTGATTGTTATAATTGGTATTGCCGAATGGCCGCAATACGCAAGGACCGTGCGTGCCTCCGTTCTCGGTGAAAAAAATAAAGAATATGTTGAGGCGGCCCGGGTGATAGGGCTTGATTCAAAGCGTATTATGTTTTCTCATATTCTTCCCAACACTCTTTCTCCCGTACTGGTTATCTCCACGGTACAGGTTGCAAATGCGGTGATGAGTGAGGCGGCTCTGTCATTCCTGGGTCTTGGAATGCCAGTATCAAAACCCTCCATCGGCTCTCTTATCGATGCGGGGTTTGAGTATATCTTTTCAGGTGCCTGGTGGATTACATTATTTCCCGCCGTTCTCCTTATTATTTTTATTCTGGTGATCAATCTCCTTGGGGACTGGTTACGAGATGTCCTTAATCCGAAACTTTATAAGGGCTGATCATGTCGCTGCTTGAAGTGAAAAATCTTGAGGTCAGTTTTGCGTTACGCCATGGCGATCTGGTTGCTCTAAACGATGTCTCTTTTACTCTCAATAAACGAGAACGTCTTGGTGTTGTCGGGGAGTCGGGAGCAGGGAAATCCGTGACAGGATTTGCGGTTATTAACCTGATTTCAAAGCCGGGCCGGATCAGTAAGGGAGAGGTCCTTTTCGATGGTGAACGGCTCGATCAGTTTTCAGAGCAGGAGATGCGTACCATACGGGGAAATCGTATTTCTATGATCTTTCAGGATCCGATGATGACTCTGAATCCCGTATTGACCGTCGGAACTCAGATGGTGGAAACATTACGAGCTCACCGGAATATCAGCGTTAAAGAGGCACAGAAAATTGCCATTAGGAAACTCGGACTTGTGCACATTCCATCTCCCGAACGTAGGCTGAGGCAGTATCCTCACGAATTTTCTGGAGGAATGCGGCAGCGTATTATTATTGCTATTGCTCTTCTTACCGAGCCAGCCATTATCATTGCCGATGAGCCAACGACGGCTCTTGATGTGACCATTCAGGCAGAAATTATGGATCTGCTTATTGAACTCTGCAACTCGCAGGATATGGGGTTGATGTTAATTACCCATGATCTTGGTGTGGTGGCGGAAGTGACGGAGCGGGTTATGGTGATGTATGCTGGAAAAGTGATAGAAACTGCAAAAACAGCAGATCTTGTGGCAACTCCTATGCATCCCTATACGCGAGGGTTGATCAATGCACTGCCTGGGCATGGAGTATGTGATACGGATAACCGACTGCAGCAGATTCCCGGTACAATGCCAAATTTAACTGAAATTGCTCCAGGCTGTTCTTTTCATCCGCGTTGTGATCGTTGTCAGGATATCTGCAAGTACACGGTTCCTGAATTGCAAAAAGTTGTTGGGAACACAGATAGATTTGTGAGTTGTCACTTCCCAGGCGAGGGACAGGAGTGATGAAGACTCCCATCGTACAGATCGATAATCTCGTGAAATATTTTGATATTTCAGGGGGATTTCTCGAGCAGTTGCAATTCAATTCAGGAAAAGTGAAGCTGCAGAAAACAGAGGTAAAGGCGGTAAACGGGGTGAGTCTTGAAATTTCCCAGGGGGAAACTCTGGCAGTAGTTGGGGAATCCGGCTGTGGTAAATCTACTCTTGCCCGTACTGTCATCGGCCTCTATCCGCCAACATCCGGAACCGTTACCTATCGTGGTGAGCGGATAGACACTCTCAATGCGAAACAGATGCTGCCCTATCGTCAGCGTATGCAGATGATATTTCAGGATCCCTACGCTTCTCTTAACCCGAGAAAGAGTGTGCGTCAGACCCTTGAGGAGCCTTTGCGTTTTCATCGCAAAAAAATAACGGCTGCTGAAGTAGATGAACGTCTGGGTGAAGTGATGGAACAGGTCGGAGTGAATCCCGCCTGGCGTGATCGTTTTCCACACGAATTTTCAGGGGGACAACGGCAGCGCATTGCCATTGCCAGAGCTTTGGTGATAGATCCGGAGTTTATTGTGGCCGATGAGCCGGTTTCGGCACTCGATGTTTCTATCCAGGCGCAGATTCTGAATCTTCTTATGGATGCTCAGGACCAACGCGGTTTGACCTATCTTTTTATTACTCACGATCTTTCCGTGGTGCGTCACGTAGCTACCCGAGTTGCGGTAATGTATCTTGGAACTCTTTGTGAGGTTGCGACCACTGCTGAATTGTACGATACCCCGTATCACCCCTACACCAGAGCTCTGCTTTCAGCCATTCCTCGAGTGGACGGGACAAAACAGAACCATATTAAACTCAAAGGTGAAATTCCCACCCCTATAAATCTTCCTTCTGGCTGCGTATTCCATGGCCGTTGTATTCATGCCGATGATCGTTGCAGAATGGAAGTTCCAGAGCTGTTACAGGTTTCAGATGCTTCCGGGGCACGTGTTGCCTGTCACGGGGTCGCAGAAGGCCGTATTTGATCAAGTAGCTGCCAGCGATTCAGATGGGCTGGCTCACTTGCCGTTACCAATGTTGGACGATTTTCGAGGCTAGCCTTTTAAATTGTTTAGCTGTGGGCGCCTGCACCTTTCTCATGTGCCGTTTCCAAGTGGCAGCCGAACCAGGAAGATTGTACCCTCTCCTACTGTGCTTGTGACTGTGATCTCGCCCTGGTGTTTATTCACAATGATATCATTCGCAATGGCCAGTCCCTGACCACTTCCGGCACCCACCTCTTTGGTGGTAAAAAAAGGATCGAAAATCTTGCCCCTTAGTTCTTCGTCTATTCCCTTCCCCGTGTCGCTGATTGTAATTTCCACATACTCTTCGGAGGCTGAAGTTTTGATATGTATACGTCCTTTTTCCTCTGTACCTAATACCTTGTCTCCTATAGCTTGGGCAGCGTTGACCATTATATTTAGAAATACCTGTCCCATTTCATCACCCTTGCATGGCGGCAAGGGGAGGTCATGGGTAAGGTTCATTTCCAAATCGGCCACCATCTTCCATTCGTTCTGGCAGATAATCGTAGTGTTTTCAAGAATGGCGTTAATGTCGGTGGGCGCCTTGCTAACCGTTCCCGGGTGGGAAAACTCTTTCATGGCAAGGACCAGTTTTCGTACCCGCTCAATCCCTTCTGTGGTTTGTTCTAGGGCTTGGGGGATCTCCTCCTTGAGGAAATTCCAGTCTGCCTGTTCAAGACCCTCGCTGATCTGTTTATTTTTTCCTCTGGCATCAAGGTGGCTTAAAAAGGTGGCGATGTCTTCAAATCCCTCGCTGAGAAACTCCATATTGGTGCTGATAAACTGAACCGGGGTGTTAATCTCATGGGCAATCCCCGCTGCAAGCTGCCCGACAGATTCAAGCTTTGCGGCTTGGTAAAGTCTGCCCTGGGTCAGGGCAGTCTCTTCCTGAGCTTCCACCAGAGCAGTGATGTCGTTGAAATCTTCAACAACAGCAGTTATAGTACCATTACTGTCTCTCATGGCGGCGGAGGTGAGATGGAGATGGAGTTTTCTGCCATCATGGGTCGTCTTTACTACGGTCTCCGAAGTGATTTCTGATTGCGATTTATGAGCGCTGAGACGACAGTGCTGAGAGTTCCTGCAATCCTCACCCTTGAAGTTCTCAAAACAATTACTTCCTATGAGTTCTTCAGAGGAGAGTCCCGTTAGTCGGCTGAAGCTTTTGTTGACTCTTTGTACCCGGCAATCCATACCGATGACTCGAAAGCCTGTGGATATGGTGTCCATTATCAGGCTGAGATCCTGACTCAATTGCAAGATCTCTTTATTGGCCTTTTCACGTTCAGTTACCTCTACTGCAAGTTGCGTCATGCTTTCCTCTAGGGCGCTGGTGCGCTCGTTGACTTTGTCCTCCAGTGAGTCGTTGAGATACTGTACCGCACGTTCCTGATCACTGAGGCTGGTCACCGTAATTTTGGTGAGACGAATAATCAGAAAGACAAAGATGCCCCCTCCCATAAACACCGGTCCGGTGAGAAGCTGCAGAGGAAGCTGTAGGTTCATAAGGAGAACAGTGATAAAGACCAGATAGGCGAACAGGAAGAATCCTTTCAGGGTGATAAGGAAGAGCCATTTCCTTTTGTATTGGGCGTTGAGGCGACTTGACAGGCCAATGGCCTGGATGATGGACAGCACCATAAAAATGGCTCCGATGGCAACCATGGTGATTGGGAATATATTGAGAAGGGACATGTGCAATTCCTGTATCTAGTGTTGTTTAGATGAGCATTTGTAATGTGTTTTGCTGTCTTCCTGAAGTATAACTGTTTGATGGAGAATGTACAAATCTACCGTGGCTTTTCCTTGACAGTCCTTGCTAAAAAAACATATCCTTTTAATGTAGTGGTGTGGTCAAGGAGGAATACCTATCTCTGGGGATCTTTTTAAGTTTTGCAATAGCAGGTGAAAATGATGAAATGGAAGAATTCTTATAGTGTCACTATTCCGCTGATTGATGCTCAGCATAAGCAGTTATTTCGTATGAGTGATCAGCTTGATGCCGATTTAAAAGAGGGACTTCGCGCCAAAGAGATTGAAAAAACGCTTATTCAGATGGGGGAATATGCAACCAAACATTTTCAGATAGAAGAGAAATGTATGGAAGATGTAAATTATCCGGGGCTTCAGCAGCAGAAAGAGATTCATAAGCAGTTCAGAGAGAGTTTCCAGGCCATGTATGAAGACTTTCAAAAAAATGGCTTGAGCCAGGAGATTGTCGACTCTCTACGCCGTGATTTAACCAACTGGATTCGTGATCATGTTTTGGGGATTGATCAGCAGTTTGGAGAGTTTTGTAAAAATCGTAAAGAAAGTCAGGGGTGAGCATTTGACGATGGCTTATTGCAAGGTCAACTGGATATTCTGATCTCCTGTACGCTCCGCCAGCTCACGGATGAATGCCCGCTGTATCTTGGTGAAGAGCTGTTCGATTGTCTCAGCCAGGGCCCGCGATTTCAGGTCGAGTTGGATTCCACAGATTACTGAATTGCCCTGTTTTGTCCGCCTTTTTGCGAAATGGCGGATAGTCCCTTCAAGTTCAAGAGGAGCGGCAAAAGGGGAAAAAATGGTGAGGCTGATTTGGTCTCCGAGACTGAAGCGTTCCATGAGTGCTTCATGCTCAAGAGAAATGCCATGACTGCTGATATCCATGATGTCGCAGTCCATTGTCTCGTCTGGAATATCAATACGACTGACATGGGTCATCATATCCATATCGCTTGATATCTTTGCCCGAAAAGGGCGGTTTCCCCGGATGATCCTGCCCACCGTGGGGTACTCAAAGAGTAGTACCGATGTACCTCTAACAGATTCTGCAATCATAAACCGAGTGCCAAGTTCCACCGCGTTGGTGCCGGCATAAAAACAGAGTACCACCGTGGTGCTCATACGAACCTTTAAATTTCCGGCAACGGGTTCTAAGGGGGAGAGGACAATGTGGTCCTGTTCTGTGAGGTAGGACCCCTCTGCATACTCCTGTTCAATGAGTTGGGTCTCGCCCTCCTCTTCTTGTTCTACAAGGTCAGGCGGGTGATCCCACAGGGCAGCAAAAAAAGTACGTGTTCCGTGATCCAGCTGGATCTCGATGAGTCGCTCCTCAAAAAAGAGTGTCTGCAAAAACGGAAGAATTTTTTCTTTGTCCAGCAGTAGTTCATAGCGTTCGGAATCTTGAGTTCCGGTGAAGGCATCGTCCTCCTCCCTCTGCATTCGTGGAAAAAAGAGCTGCAGGGCAGTGTCAATATCTGTTTTGTCTGTCATTTGCTCCATGTTTATCAATGGGATTTATTTAATATGACTCACTTAGTTTGATAATATGTCAGGTGCTCAGTAAAATCAAGTTCTTCAGGTGTTATTGTTTGTCTGTTGAAGCTATTTATAACAGTTTTCCAGCTATGCAGAGGGGGAATGGCCAGTCATGGTTCGCTTACAACCCAGGCCTGAGCCTTTATTGCTCAATAAGTAGCTTAATAAATGTTGGAATTATATGAACAGGTAGTGTCTTGGCGCTGGATATGATATACATTCCTATAGGGTGCTAAAATATGGCAGAATCCCTTTGTCTTCACCGTAACCGTCGCTATTATGTGGCTGGGTCAATGTGTTATGTTTTTTTGTTGATGGACTGAGTTGGAGTTCAGGCTGGATTGGCACGAAATGCTATATTTATGGTTTGTAAGATACAATATAGAATATACTTATTATAAGAAGGAAGAGGTCTCTGATATGGTAAAAGTTTGGCAAAAATATGTTTCTACAGTTGTTCTTATACTGCTTTTCTGCACGATGTCCTCAGTCGTTTTTGCGGCATCTGATCCTGTACCTGCTGAAAAGGCAGTAAAAGAAGCTGTAAAAGCACCGGTTCCTGCGGTGGATATGACAAGTCCTGATACGTATGTACAGGCTGTGCAAATAGCAAAGGATTGGGGAATGGCCAATGGGCCTCATCTAATTATGGCTCTTGTTATTTTTGTTATTGGCCGTTGGGGTGCCAAGTGGATTTCAGGTATGGCCCGAAAAGCTTTCAGGCGGGCAGATGTCGAACCGACTCTACGTCGTTTTCTCTGTAAAATTATTTATTATGCTCTCCTGGCAGGGGTTGTTATTGCAGCGGCCGGTGAACTGGGGATAGAAACAACATCGTTTCTTGCCATTGTGGGTGCCGCTGGTTTAGCCATTGGTTTAGCAGTGAAAGACTCTTTGTCCAATTTTGCCTCTGGGATAATGCTTATTTTATTTAGGCCCTTTACAGTAAATGATGTTGTGACTGCAGGCGGGGTAACCGGCAAAGTTCAGCAAATTGATATTTTCAGTACCGTTATTCTGACTCCAGATAACCAGCGGATTATTGTTCCAAACAGTGGTATTACCGCTGGAGTGATTACAAACATTAACGCCGAGGAAACCCGTAGAATAGATCTGGTGGTGGGGATTGGTTATGACGATGATATTCGTCTTGCCAAAACGACTCTTGAAGATCTGGTGAAGGGTGACTCCAGAATATTAACAGATCCTGCTCCTGCAATTGCCGTGGCGGAACTTGCCGATTCCAGCGTAAACCTGATTGTTCGGCCCTGGGTGAAGACGGCCGATTATTGGAGTGTACGTCTGGATCTAATAGAAAATATTAAAGTGACCTTTGATGAAAAGGGCATATCCTTTCCGTACCCACAACAGGATGTGCATATGTTTCAGGCGGTTGAATAAAATAATTTTCAAGCGCATACAGGAAATAGCAGTTGACCGTTAAAAAGCTGTTTTGTATTCTTATAGGTTCAATGGAATCAGCCAAAATACCTTTCTATCAGCCTCGTCACAGACAACTGGATTTTATTTCAGGATTGCTCACATTTGTCGTTCTTGTTGCAGCACTCCTTTCCGGTTGCAGCAAGAGCGGTCTTTCAGTGCAAAAGCCTACTCCTGAAACTGCACTGGGTGAGTGTGTTCTTCTTATTCACGGTATGGGGCGCACGCTTCGCTCTATGGATGCCATGCAGGCGCGTTTGGTGGCTGAAGGGTACCATACTGTAAATTTTGGTTATCCGTCCACCAGTAAGCCAATTGAAGCGATTGTAACTGATCACTTTCCGGAAGCATTGGAGCAGTGTCAGCAGTTTGAGCCTCAAGCCATTCATTTTGTCAGCCATTCTCTGGGCGGTATTATATTACGCAGTGTATTTAAAGAGCAAAAGCCTGGAAATATGGGGCGTGTTGTTATGCTCAGTCCGCCAAGTCATGGAAGTGTGGCTGCCGACAGTCTCAAGAAATGGTGGCTCTATGAGTGGTTAAATGGTCCTGCGGGGCAGCAGTTAACCACGGATGAAAATTCTTTTCCTAATCAACTGGGGCCGGTGGATTATCCAGTTGGCGTTATTACCGGAGATCGTTTCTACTTTTTTGATTTCTGGCTCTCTTTTATTATACCGGGTCCCGATGATGGAAAGGTTTCGGTGTTGAATGCACGTTTGGATGGGATGAAGGATTTTCTCATTGTTCATGAAACCCATCCCTTCATTATGGATTCTGAATATGTCCAGGATGAAACGCTCTATTTTCTGAAAAAAGGTATTTTTAAGCATCAAAAGGATCCATTGCCACCCGTATCGGGTTTCGACTGGTTTTCTTTTTCGAGTGAGTAATAACGTTTTCCATGATTTCTGTATTTTTAAAATCAATACTTCCTGTTCTTCTCTTTCTCTTCCTTAGCGGGTGTCAACCGAAGGTGTATTTAATGCCTGCTCCCGTCGGCCTTATTGGCAACGGCCAGTTTTTCTTGTTGAGCGAAGAGAATATCGATGAAAATCTGCTCTATACTCTGTATGCCACTAACCGTATTCCCATAAAAAATAGTAATGACTTAACGAGCTATTCTATTCTTCCATCCAGGAAATTGGAGTTAGGATTTCTGGCTTATCGTGTGGGGGATGCCAGTATGAACTGGGAGGATCTGCAGCGGGAATCTTTGAAACAGGATCGAGATAAAGACCTCCTGCTTACCCAGGAGTTTGTGCGACCGATGGCACTCTTCAATGAAGAGGTCGATTTACAGCAAATGAGTGCCAGGGCTGAAGGGTTTTTTGATACGGTTAATAAGGCTTTGAGAAAAACCTATGATAAAGATATAACAGTCTATGTTCATGGGGCAAATTCCAATTTTCACAGAGCGACAGCTCAGGGGGCGCAGTTTTTCCATTTTACCGGACACAATTCTATTATTCTAAGCTTTTCCTGGCCTTCAGCTGAAAATATATTCAGATATAAAACCGATGTGCTGCATGCAAAACAAACGATTCCGGCCTTTAGTCGTCTTCTTGAAATTCTGGCTATTCATACTAAAGCACGCAATATTAATATTATTGCCTACAGCGCAGGTGCCCAGGTTGTGGCTCCTGGCCTGGCCTATCTGCACGATCTTTATCCAGGTCTCTCTTCGAAAGAATTAAAGAAAAAGCTGCGTATAGGGGAAGTCTATTTTGCAGCCCCTGATACAACCTTAAAGAGTTTTGTCGGACGATATTTGAAGTTCAGCAATATTGTAAATAGGACAACTATTACTTTGAATAAAAATGACAGAATTCTTTTTCTGGCTGCTTTACAAAATAGAAAATCAAGTCTTGGGCGACCCGATGTGGATGAGCTGGATAAGAGTGAAATTGAACAATTAATTGAAGTTCTGGATACGGTGAACCTTGATGTGATTGATGTCGGCGGTTCCAAGGCCTTGAACCTTGGAAGGAGTCATGATTACTGGTACAGTAATTCATGGGTTAGTAATGATCTGTTGATGGTGCTGATTTTTAATGCCAGTCCGGAAGAGCGCGGTCTTGTCCGGTCGCGCACCGAGGTGGGAAGCACCCTCTATTATTTCCCAGATAATTATGATGCTATTCTTCCATATTTACTGAAGGAACAAAAAGACAAAATGCAACAATACAGTCCCCTTAAACGAACGGAAAACAGATGAGAAAGTTTTTTGTGACCCTTCTTCTTCTGGTTATCATTCTGTTTTGTGCCGCTGGTATTTTTTTGAAAAAAGGTATCCATTTTGACACCTTGAATGCTGGCCCTGCGACTCTCAATCAAATCTCACTCGAGTGGCATAGCAAGCTGGTTCTGCAGATAGAACGAGTAGCAATAGATTCTATACAGGATAGCAAAGATGAAGGGCAACCGCTTGATTTGAGCTTTGTGAAAAGAATTGTTCCTGTTGTGCAATGGATTGATCGTCTCTTTTCAGAAGTTCTGGTGGAGAAAATCATCGTTGGAGGAATAGAGGGGACGCTGAAATATGAGGCCTCCATGCTGTATCTGGATCTATCTTCTCCAATAATAGAAACAAAGGTGGTGGTCAGACTGGAGAAAAATGTTCTGATTGCCACGGTCCAGGAGTTGAACAGTGAGCGATTCCGCTCCCGGGCAACCGGTGCGGTGCACCTTGATCTTACTTCCAAAAGCGGAACTGGCCAGTTTACCGTAAATCTTGCCGACGATTCTCTGCCCGTAGCACTTTCGTTCTCTGTGGATCGAAATCAGATTATTTTTGAGGGAAAAGAGGCAGGGATAATAACTGATATCACCCCCTTTGTTGATCTGTTGGCGATTGATCCGGCTACTCAGAAATGGATTACAGACTATTTGACCGGAAATCGATATGAACTGAAATCTTTTTCAGGGAGTTTCCCCTGGAATGACCCCCTGGTTTTACTTGAAAATTTTCTGGCAGAAATAAGAGTGGATGCTTGTCAGTATGTATTTGCACCCGGTTTTGCGTCAGTTCAATCAGATTATACCGATCTTACTTTTAAAAAAGGTGTTCTCACTATTGTTCCTCATAATCCAACGTTCTATGGGTGGGATGGGGAACATTCCTGGCTGGATATCAACTTCAACGATTTTGATAACATTATGCTGAAGGCCTATGTTGAGGTGGATGCTTCAGCAAATCAGAATGTTGTGGATCTGATGCAATATTATGATATCCCATTACCCTTCCTGCAGACCCACGGAGAAACCGCCGTTGACCTAACTCTCACCATAAACCTGAACAGTGAGGTGGTCCAAGCGGATGGTGTTTTTCTAGTCGATAACGGTCGTGTTGATTATCTGGGAGCAAATTATGGCGTGAAGAATGCCAAAATCCTGCTTGATACAAGCAAAATTACTTTTGAAAAGATGCGGGTCAGCTTTGAAAAGCTGTTTGTCGCCGATGTTACTGGTGTGTTTGATGCTATTCCCGAGACTGGAAAGCTCACGCTCACTCTTGATAAATGTGACCTTGAACTCGGGAACGCCAGTCTGGTTCTTGATGATGCGAAGTCAAGGCCAGTTATCCACTATACAATTAAGGCCGATGGCGCAGATATCGATGCAGAAGCATCCTCCTGGATGCTTGATGATTTGCCTGTGAATATTGGCCCATTTTCAACACCTTTTGCGCTGGAAACGTTTTCAGGAAAAATTGCATCCACTGCTCTGTCATGCCCACCATTTATATCAACCCAGTTTTCCGGGAGTTTTTCTCTGAAAGAAAAAAAAGTTGATTTGAAGTGTGAGCTCTTCCAGTGTGATGTAAAAGGCTTGAAACTGCTAAAGGGGTTGAATGGAGTGACCATTCATTATGAGAAGGAGTTGGTGGTTCGTACTCAAAAGAATTCCAGTTGGGAGTTGAATGGTACTCCCATGACATTATATCCTTCAGAGGTAAAACTTTCAGGTGATCTTTTCTCGGTCACAAAGAGTAAGGTGAGTTACGGGGAAATTTTTGATTCGAAAATATCAGGTAGCTATAACTATTCCATGCGACATGGGGAGTTATTTCTGGAAGAGCTGACTGTTCACGATGAAACCATGGGGAAGATACTCATTCCCCCCCCGCTGTCCATTGATGTTAATGTAACCGAGGAGACTTTGTCTCTTGCTATTTCAGAGCTTTCAATGAGCTTCAGCAGTTCTGTGTTGAAAAATGACTGGTCGCTTCAATTAAAAGACCTTGGGGCACTCTATGAGTATTCACCATTGCTTCAGAGCTATCTGATAAAAGAGGGTGAAGTCTCAGCTACCTCGCAGGCTGACAGTGCAGATGTTCATTTCTCTGCTAATATTCCCTACGCCTATCCTCTGTTGCTTAAAGATACTGTTCCTCTTGAGCGTTTTCAGGTAGATGGAGTGTTTGATGGGCATGGTGTTCAGGCCACAATAAACAAAGATATTGATATCACCTACGACGGAGGCGTTTCAATTTCGTCGCAGGATGTTTCAGTGAATGTTCCAGGTATTATAAAACTCTTAAAAGATCTGCCGGAAAGCCCGGAAGATGAAAAACAGGAACAGGGAAAACTGTGGGTAGGCCTTGATGCAATTCGAACCAATATAGTTCTTTCACCAAAAAGGACTTTTTTTGCTGACAAAATTGTTCTTGAAAGCAGTGGCGAAAAAACAAGTGTGCAATTTAAACATGGACCGGGTGTTATCCTGATGTCTCGTGATGGGGACGCCTTTTCTGTCCGAGGAGAGGACTTGGATGATACGTTTATGAATGGTTTGGCATCCGGGGTGCAATTTCATGAAGGAACCATGAGTCTGGTGGCAAAGGGATCCTTTGATGAATTTACGACAATGGTTACGATTGAAGACACGATCATGACGGATTTTAAAACACTAAATAATATCCTTGCCATGGTGAACACTATTCCGGCTCTAGTGACTTTTAGTTTGCCGTCTTATAGCACCGAGGGCTTGCCCGTGGACACGATTATTGTAGGTGGGAAGGTAACGAAGGGCCGTGCTGCAATCAAAACCCTAAATGTTACATCGCCTGAGATAAAAATTCTTGGAAGTGGATGGATTGATTTTGGCAAGGAGAAGGTTGAGATGGACCTGAATCTTATTACCCGGGCAAAAGAAAATGTGAATAAGATTCCTCTTGTTGGCTATATTCTGGTCGGAAAAAAGAAAAAGCCATCTATTGCCGTAAAAATTTCTGGGGATTTATTCGATCCCAAGGTAGAGCATTCCACGTTTCGGGAGGTGGCCATAACACCTTTTCAGATGCTTTATCGGACACTGGCGCTGCCGGCTCATCTGGTAACTCCTCTCATTGAGGAAATTAGCAAGGGAGCAAGTGAGAGCGATGGCCCTAAGGCCTACGAAGAAGAGATGCCGAAATAAAAAAAAGGACAGTTTTTCTACAGGAGAAAAACTGCCCATTATTTGTTCTACAGACTGTAGAAGATCAGCAACCGCCAATACCTCAACCGCCTGATGATTTTACGGGAACCGGAGCACCTTCCTTGGTGAGTGGGCTGCCAATGGATGAACGGGAAACTTTGATGCGGACATTGTCTGCTATCTCCAGTGTGACAATCGTATCAGTAAGGCCAGTGATAGTGCCGTGGACTCCACCTTTGGTAACAACCTTGTTGCCGCTCTTCATCTCATCGAGAAACTGCTGCTGCAGCTTGGCCTGTTTCTGCTGAGGCCTGATAAGCATAAAATAAAAGACACCAAATATAAGAATAAGTGGAATAAAAGAGGCCAGTCCTCCGGCTCCACCTGTTACTCCACCGCCTGCTGCGTATGCGACTCCTGTCATGTTTGTTCCTCCGGTTATCGATATTTAAATAAGCTTATTAAGGTTAAAATATTGCTATTCCATCATGCCCTTAGGGTATCGCTGAATAGACACGTGTACATCTGTAATCACTCTCCTTCAAGCCTGCCATAAAAATCGTTACGAAATGTGGAAAAGCTATCCTTTTCGATCGCTTCGCGCATTTCTGTCATAAGATTGAGGTAATAATGAAGGTTGTGGATGGTGTTCAGCTGATAACTGAGTATTTCACGGCATTGGAAAAGATGACGTAGGTAGGCCCGTGAGTAGTTACGACAGGTGTAACAGTCGCAGTTTGGATCAAGTGGCTTTTTGTCATCCCGATATCTTGCGTTCTTGATCACCACTTTTCCTGTGCTGGTGAACAGGGTTCCGTTGCGTGCATTTCGGGTGGGCATCACACAATCAAACATATCAACCCCACGATAAACGCCTTCAACAAGGTCTCCGGGCGTGCCCACTCCCATGAGGTAGCGTGAATAATCTTCAGGTAAATGGGGGATGGTGGCTTCTATCATATCTTGCATCAGCGCTTTGTCTTCGCCAACACTTAATCCACCGATTGCGTAGCCGTCAAAGCCGATATCAATCAGTGCTTCGGCATGCTCTTTTCGTAGGTCATGGTGCATTCCACCCTGAACAATTCCAAAGAGAAGTTGCCCTGTGTCAGTCTGGGTGTCCCTGCAACGTTGTGCCCAGCGGCTGGTGAGATCTGTTGACTGGATAGTCTCCTCACGAGTCGCAGGGTAAGGAATGCAGGTGTCAAGACACATCATAATGTCAGAGCCCAATGATTCCTGCACCTGCACCGCGTCTTCCGGGCTTAAAAAGAGTTTTGCACCATCCAGGTGGGAGCGAAATGCTGCCCCTTCTTCCGTGATTTTGGCAAGATCGCTTAGACTGAATATCTGAAAACCCCCGGAATCCGTAAGAATAGGGCGATCCCAGTTCATAAACTTATGGAGCCCTCCAAAGCTGCGAATCAGTTCCTGACCTGGACGAATATAGAGATGGTAGGTGTTCCCGAGAATGATCTGGGCATTCATCTCTTTTAGGTTTTCAGGGGTTACTGCTTTTACGGTGGCCTGGGTGCCAACAGGCATGAATATTGGAGTTTGGATGGTTCCATGTAGCGTTTTTAGCTCTCCACGACGGGCGGCACAGTCCGTTGATTTACTATGAAGAGTAAATGGTGAGTTGCTCATAATATTTTGGCTCCTGACAGGAAAAGCTGCTCTAAGAGCGCTTAAAACATATCGTTTGGTGGTTGATAGTAACTATCTGCCGATTTGTCGTGCAGATTAATACCATACAATGACAGCGAAATAGAATCCATTAAAACCGAGGAAAAATCATCAAGAAGATTTTGAAGCGTATTTGTCCATGCAGTTGAGAGTTCCGCCGGAGCGATAGGTAATAACATTTATGTGTGGCTGTGTGGTCTATCTATCAGTCAAAAGGTGTTTGTCTGCGGTCGGACACACTGGGTAAACTTTACTGGTATGAATGGTCCACGACGTTGGTGTAGTTGGTGGGCGAGTATTATTAATACCAGTTTTTGCTCGATACCTTGCTGGTGTGTAAGAACTGACAGTGTCCAATATATTCAATGAGGAAAGGCAGTATATTCAATGGTCTGATCTATCCACAAAGTTGTTCCTGATTATCATCCCAACTCGGCTTTCGCTGATAACGTGTGTAGGAGTCCAGCCCTTGTGGGCGAAAAATACCCATGATCCTGGTGCTATTTACCCGCAGGGGCGGGATTCCTACGATTGAATTTTGCGGTTACTTGAGCTTTAGTGGTAGTCAGGAAGTTATTTGGTCTAGGGGGCCAACTAATTTTTTCTTGTACTCTGCGGAGTGGTGAGGAATTCTGGCATGAAGAGAATATATATAAGGGGCATAGTGAACTAAAACATTGCACCACCAATGATGCACTCGGAGTCTGAATCCATATAAATCTTAAGGTTTCAGTTAATTGCTGTGCGAAATGAGGGGTTTGTTTTTTAGAAGGATGTAAATAGATGTAGAAAGCAGGTCTTGAGGTGTTGGTTATCGGTTACTCAAGACCTACTTTTTCTGTTAAGGCATCCCGGTAATTACCGGCGATGCCAAAACATGGAGCCTAGAAACGGTATGCAACACCAGCACCAATAAGCCATGGGTCGATATCCACGTCTGTATACACTGTGGTCCCTAATGCTTTAACGCTGACATCTGTACTGAGCCATATCTTTTTAACATCAAAGTTCAAGGCCCAATGCTTGTCGATTTCCACATCAAAGCCAGCCTGCAAGGCATACCCAAAATTGTTTTCGTAGTTAACATCATTGGCAACACCAGCATCTTCGTTGAAGAAAATGGTATAGTTAAAACCTGCACCTACGTATGGGCGAAATTTTGAATCTGGCATAAAATGGTACTGTGCTGTAAGCGTCGGAGGAAGAAGAGACACGTGACCGAGATCCAGATCTCCTGCGGCAGTGTTAACAGCACTTACATCGTTTTGAGCAACAGTGAGGGTCAGTTCAGCGGCGAAATGCTTGGTTAGGAAATACGTGAAGTCAAGGTCCACTGTGATGCTGTTATCAACTTCGGCTTCGCCACCAATGGTTGTGATAGCGGAGCTACTGTCACTTGGGACTACTCCAAGTAAGCGAGCTCTTACCATAAAAGGCCCATTTTCTTCTTCTGCTTGTGCTGTAATAGTTGAGACTGAAAGTGTAAGGAACGCTGACATAACTAAAACTGATACTGATCGTGTAATGTGTGTAAAATTCATCTCGGCTTCTCCTAAAAAAAATTGTATACCATCCTGCGTTTGAGTCGGCGTCATCAGCAAGATGCTTCAGTGATTTGCAACAGCCTACCTGTCGCTATTCAAGTGCCTGTTTTTTAGGGCACTATGGAAAGTGTAGGGTGTAAAAAAATGTTTTGCAAGTGAGTGTTTATCGGTTTTGTAGGAGTGGGGTGGTAACTTCTCAGCTAACTAGTTGATAGTAAATGTTATGTGCTGGTACTCGTGAATATGATGATTAATTGCACCATTAGTTATCAATTATATTGATGAATGCCAGCGGGTGTCGCTTGACAGGTTATTAAGGTAGGGAGGATTGCACTTATTTTTGGTTCATTTGGCTGCAGCGGATGATCCAAGGGCTGAAAAATACTTGCCCAGAAGATCTGGGATTCCATACAACTACTGAAAGGTCAGTCTCGGATTGGTACACCAAGCAGAGTTTTTGGTACCAGAGAGTTTGTTATTGGTGGGTATGAAAGCATTGTTCTATACAATGAAAAAGAGGGGACGAGTGTCATTTTGCGAATTATGTACAGCTCGATAAAATGACCTAATTCCTTTAAAAGATAAATGAATGAAGAATGATGGCTGTGCCAATTGCTGCTTTTTATTTAAATACTCTGTATTGCAAGTAAATTAGCTGGCCTAAAAGTCTATATGACCGACCAGCTCTTTTGCTTATTCTTCCCATTCACGACCATCGCGGGCTAGTAAGGCCACCGAGGCCACCGGACCACCGGAGCCTGCAGGATAACGTCGTGGCGGCTCGTTAGAACTTTCCCAAGCGTCCAGGATAGAGTCTATCCATGCCCAGGATCGTTCCACCTCATCACGTCGGATAAACAGCGATTGATTGCCCAGCATGGTTTCTAAAATGAGTCGTTCGTAGGCATTTGCCACATGCCCGTCTCGAAATGCATCGGAAAAGGAAAGATCAAGCAGGGTCTTTTGCAGCTTAATACCCTTTCCAATTCCAGGGACTTTATTGAGCATCTCAATCTCTACTCCTTCATCAGGTTGGAGACGAATTACCAGTTTATTCTGAGGGAGCTGTCTGTAGCTGTCCTTAAAAATGTTATGGGGAAGTTGCCTGAAGAAGATTACAACTTCCGAGCGCTTGGAGGTCATGCGTTTACCGGTTCGCAGGTAAAATGGTACTCCCGCCCAGCGCCAGTTGTCGATATCCACCCGAAGAGCCACAAAGCTTTCCGTATTTGATCTTGGGTTTCCACCCTCCTCTTCGTTATATCCGGGCACAGGTTTTCCCTGAATAAAGCCAGCTGAATACTGGCCCCGGACGGTTTTTTCAGAGGCGTTTTCATCGGTGATAGGGCGAAGCGCTTTCAGTACCTTCAGCTTTTCATTGCGTATCGAATCCCCATCCATATTTACAGGAGGTTCCATGGCAACGAGGGTGAGTATCTGCATAAGATGATTCTGTACCATGTCACGAAGCTGTCCGGATTCATCAAAGTACCCCCAGCGTCCTTCAATTCCGACTTCTTCGGCAACTGTGATCTGAACGTGGTCGATGGTATTATGGTCCCAGTTGGTGGTAAAGATGGAGTTGGCAAAACGGAGTGCCAGAAGATTCATAACCGTTTCTTTTCCAAGGTAATGGTCAATGCGATAGATCTGTTCCTCGGCAAACACATTGGAGACAACATCGTTGATCTCCTGGGAAGATGCGAGGTCTCGTCCGATGGGTTTCTCGAGTACTACCCGCACCCGTTTGCTGGTGAGTTCGGCATGCTCAAGTCCCTTGCATATATCATCAAAAAGAAATGGTGCAACGGAGAAATAGTTGATCAGTATTTGTGTCTCGTCGGTTGAGAATTCAGCGAGTTTTTTATAATCGTCGGGGCGATCAATATTGATAAGGATATAGTGAAGGCGTGCCAGCAGTCGATCTTTTATTTCCGGGATTAATGTATCTTTGCTGAATGTATTCAGTGCTTCAGTCATTTTGGCAACGAAGTCTTCCTGCGATAATTCGTGGCGAGCAATACCTAGAATCCTGGTGTCTTTGTGGATATGACCGGCTTTCTCAAGCTCGTAGAGTGATGGAAGAAGTTTGCGTCTGGAGAGATCTCCTAGGACACCAAAAATGGCAAAGTCACATGCGATGTTGTTCTTATCCGGCATTGTTGCCTCCTGGTAAGGGCTGAAATTCTAGTGGATTTCTAAGTGATTGCCTACGTAAGCGTGATAAACTCAATCTTGTTATTGGTATTTGGATGGTCGGGGGATGGGCCTTCGGTCTGGAGCATGCTTTTCCCCGTTAGGCCATGCTGTTTTGCCAACTCATTTGCATACTCTGTCCAATCATCCGGGTGGACCTGATCTTCAATGGGCCAGACACCATAGGAGAATTGTAGCTCCTGGCAGGTTTTATGCCCTGGACTCACTGCAAGTATCCATACGGCAAGACGAAACCGGGTAATGGATCGTGCGGTATAGCCGCTTGCTGTTGGTGTGAGGACCGCGGCGGGCGAGTCAATTTTTTCCAAAAGATTTTCAATGGAAAATGCGATAAAATCAATGGTATTCTGTTGACAATTCTCGGTACCGTTTTGGTGGGGAATAAGGGTGCTTTCTTGATGACGTTGGAGTCGGGCAGGTTCCGTTGCGGCCGCAATTTTTGCCAGCATTTCTACTGATTCAAGTGGATAATCACCCATGGCAGATTCCTCGGAAAGCATCACACAATCCGTTCCATCAAGGATAGCATTGGCAACATCCGTTGATTCTGCGCGCGTAGGACGTCGATTACGAGTCATGGATTCGAGCATCTGGGTTGCCGTGATAACGGGTTTTCCATAGAAATTTGCTCGTGCCGTGATAAATTTCTGTATTACGGCAATCTCTTCAATGGGAACTTCAACGCCTAGATCGCCACGTGCTACCATAATACCATCGGTGACAGCCAGAATTTCATCGATCCTATCCTGGATAGAGGCGCGCTCAATCTTTGCGATAATAAACGGATCATAGCCCATTTCTGCGGCTGCATTTCTTACATCTTCTACGTCCTGTGCAGAGTTGACAAAGGACTGGCTTATGGAATCGACGCCCTGTTCCAGCGCAAATTGCATGCACTCTTTGTCGCGTGCAGTAAAGGCACTGGTGCCAAGATCAATACCAGGGATATTCAGTCCCTTTCTTGATCGTAGCTCTCCACCCATAACCACACTGCAGTGAATATCGGTTTCCGTGGCGTTGACAACCATGAGCTGAATCAACCCATCGTTTAGATAGAGTATGTCACCTGCTTTTACGGCGGCTGGCAGTTCCATCATAGTTATGGATACCCGTGTGCCGGTGCCGGAGATCTTATCTGTCGTAAGGGTGAATGGGGAATCTTTTACAAGCTGTATCGGCTCTTCTTCAAAGTTTCCGATACGCATTTTAGGGCCAGGAAGATCGGCCATAATAGCAACACGTTTACCGGTGGTAATGGAAGCTGCTCTGATTTTCTCTATGATTTCTTTGTGGCTTGCAAAATCACCGTGGGAAAAATTTAGTCGGGCCACATTCATACCAGCCAAGAGCATCTTTTTAATCATGGCAAGGGTGTTTGAAGCAGGTCCTATGGTGCAGACAAGTTTTGTTTTGTTTGTCGGAAGTGTGCTCATTGTATTCACTCCTCTTTTACGGACTGTGCCTGGATCGCGGTAATGGCTACGGTGTTAATAATATCGGTAACAAGACAGCCTCGACTGAGATCGTTGACTGGTTTATTTAACCCCTGAAGGACGGGCCCGATTGCAACGGCGCCGGAGGATCGCTGTACAGCTTTATAGGTATTGTTTCCGGTGTTCAGATCCGGGAAGATGAAAACCGTAGCCCGGCCTGCAATGAGGCTATTAGGCATTTTTTTCTTGGCTACCCCGAGGTCTATTGCGGCATCGTATTGAATCGGACCTTCGATGAGAAGATCCGGTCGTTTTTCTTTTGCAATGACTGTGGCCTCTCGTACTTTCACAACATCTTCTCCCTTACCGGAGGCTCCCGTCGAATAGGAGAGCATGGCAACTCGTGGTTCTATGCCAAATAGCGCTGCTGTATCGGCCGATGATATCCCGATTTCTGCTAGTTGTGCCGCGTTGGGATCTGGATTTACGGCGCAATCGCCATATACGAGGACTCTGGTGTCCAGACACATCAGGAAAACCGAAGAGACAACTGAGATTCCAGGGCGAGTCTTAATAATCTGCAGAGCCGGTCGAATGGTATCTGCGGTTGTGTGGATGGCACCTGAAACCATTCCATCGGCCAGACCTTCGTAGACCATCATCGTTCCGAAGTAGGCCGGATTGCTCATGGCATCCCGGGCACCATCGGGCGTCATGTTTTTATGTTTGCGTAGTGTGTAAAAGGTTTGAATAAAGCCCTCGGTAAGTTTAGAATCGGCAGGGTCGATAAGCATGGCCTGGCTGATATCAAGACCGAGTGAAGCGGCCTGAGCCCTGATTTCATCGGGATTGCCAAGCAAGGTAATATCCACCACATTGCGTCTGAGTAAAATCTCCGTGGCCCGCAGGATTCGTTCGTCACTGGATTCCGGGAGGACAATATGTTTCTTCATCAAGCGCGCCCGTTCGAAAAGACCATATTCAAACATAACGGGGGTAACCGTATCCGGAGTAGTGCTGAGTTCTGCCATTTTTCGCAGTCTGTCACCATCAACATGGGTTTCAAAGAGGCCAAGTGCCAGTGCTATTTTGCGTTCATCGCCGGGGTTTATCAGGGCGGGGACCGCAGCAACATTCTGGGTAGTAGTGTAGGTGTCGCTCTTCACACTGAGTAGTGGCACGGTTTGTTCTCGGCCGGTGAGTAAGCGCATGGTGTTGTCACCTGGATAAAAGCCCCCGGAGAGCAGGATCCCTGCAACATTTGGATAATTTGCTGAGAAAAGAGTAGAAATTGAGGCCAGAATGATATCATCACGATCACCCGGAACAATAATCAGATCACCATCTTCAACATGGGTGAGAAAATGCTCCATGGTCATGGCAGCAATTTTGAACTGTTTAACAATGCGATCCATACCATCATAACGATTCAGTATGTTGGTGCACCCCAGAGCATCGCTTATATCTGTAAGGGATGGCTTGTCCAACTCTTCATTTTCCGGCAAAAGGAAAACAGGGGCTCCCGTTGCCTCGTCGGGATCATCAAGCTCTACTTCAAGTACGCCGAAGGTGTCCTCGGCCATACGATTCACAAAGGTGGCAAAATGAGTGCATCCTGATTCGGTAATGGCATCTGCTGTGATCTTGATTTCCTTGGCGATATCCCGTGGATTTTGATTCATACCACTGATCACACCAATAAATGGACAGCCAAGGTTTTTGGCTATCTCCATATTGATATCAATATCGAAGGCGGAAAGGAAGGATGTGGCATTGAGTCCCTGGCACAGGACAAAATCATACTGTTCTTTGAGCTGGGTGAGTTTATTGATTAATTCTTCGAGAAAGTATTTGAATCTTCCTTCTGCAATAAATGATGTTACTTCCGAGGCATGAAATCCGTAGCTCTCTTCGTAACTCAAATTGGGACAGTATCGTCCCCGAATAAGATCAATATCAGGATCAACGGCTTTTTCGGTATTAATAACTGGCCGAAAGAAGGCCACGGTTCCAACAGAGCGGCTAAGAAACTCCATAATTCCCATGGTAACAACAAGTTTTCCTGCTTCGGGTTCAAGGGAGGCTACATAGAGAGTGTTTGATTTCATGGCTAAGGGATGCTGAAGGTGGAAGAGTAAAGACTGAAGGGTATGGGGTGAGGTCGCTGTGAGTAGACCTTTACCCTTTCGCCTTCAGTCTGTCTGTTATTCCCACTCAATGGTGGAGGGCGGTTTGGAAGAAATATCGAAAACTACACGATTAACACCGCGTACTTCATTAATAATACGGGTGGACATTACTCCCAGAAGATCATAGGGAATTTTGGACCAGTCTGCGGTCATGGCATCCCTGGAATCAACGGCTCGGAGTGCGATAACATTTTCATAGGTCCGCCCATCTCCCATAACGCCAACGGTCTGGATGGGAAGAAGAACGGCAAAGGATTGCCATACTTTTCGGTACCATCCGCTCTTTTTCATCTCTTCCAGTACTATAACATCTGCCTGTCGTACGATATCGAGTCGTTCTTTGTTTACTTCACCCATTATCCGGATTCCAAGTCCTGGGCCGGGGAATGGCTGGCGGTATATAGCCTCTTCTGGGAGTCCCAGTTCAAGGCCAAGTTCGCGTACTTCATCCTTAAAGAGTTCACGAAGCGGCTCTATCAGATCAAGTTTCATGATTTCTGGCAGTCCGCCCACATTATGATGGGATTTAATGGGAGCTTCCCCCATAAATGAAACGGATTCGATGACATCCGGGTAGAGAGTACCCTGAGCCAAAAAGTTTACTTTGCCGAGTTTTGTTGCCTCTTCTTCAAAAATTTTGATAAAACCAAGGCCAATGCGTTTGCGTTTGACTTCAGGATCTAGAACATTGTCGAGTTCACTCAAAAAGAAGTCGACAGCGTCAACCGCAATCACTTTCAGCTGGCTTTTTTCCCGGAAGAAACGGAGGATGGATTCACTCTCTCCAATTCGCATAAGACCGTTATCAACATAAATACAGGTAAGCTGGTCACCTATTGCTTTATGAACAAGAGCGGCAGTAACCGAAGAATCAACACCGCCTGAGAGAGCGCAGATAACCTTATTGCTGCCAACTTTTTTCCGTATTCCTTCCACCGTGGATTCTATAAAGGATGCCATGGTCCAGTTAGGTTTACATTTGCAGAGCCCAAAGATAAAGTTACGTAAAACATCAGTACCGATAAGGGTGTGGACAACTTCGGGGTGAAATTGCACAGCTACGAATGGTTTGGAAGTGTGCCTAAGTGCTGCATACGGTGAATGATCACTAACAGCAGTGGTTTCAAATCCATCGGGTACCACTTCAATACGGTCACCATGACTCATCCATACCTGATGTTGTGGAACTCCTGTTTCAAGTCCTGCAAACAAACCGTCGGTGAATTGGACGGTGAGATTGGCTTTGCCAAATTCCCTTTTGTCAGCATTTTCTACCTTCCCCCCGAGCTGCTGTATCATAAGCTGGGCGCCATAGCAGATTCCAAGGATGGGCAGATCAAGGTCGAAAATAGCTGGATCAGAAAGGGGGGCATCCGAATCGTAGACCGAGCGCGGTCCACCGGAGAGGATAATCCCCGTTGGTTTCATCGCCTTAATTGTCTCGAGTGGGGTTGAAAAGGGATGAATCTCGCAGTACACTTTTTGCTCACGGATACGTCTGGCGATGAGCTGAGTGGTCTGGGAACCAAAATCAAGGATCAGAATTTTCTCGTTATGTATAGTCATAATATATCTCTATGCAGTTCTGTAGTTTGGTGCTTCTTTGGTAATAATTACATCGTGGACATGGGATTCACGAAGGCCGGAGGCGGAAATTTTAACAAATTTTGCCTTTTCTCTTAGCTCCTCAATGGTACTTGCACCAACGTAGCCCATACCGGATCGTAATCCACCAAGAAGCTGGTAAATCACATCGCTCAGAGGGCCGCGGTAGGGAACCTTTCCCTCAATACCCTCCGGAACAAGTTTAGACTGGCTGGAGACTTCAGACTGAAAATAACGATCAGAGGAGCCTTTTCGCATGGCACCCAGTGATCCCATTCCGCGGTAGCCCTTGTAGGTCCGTCCCTGATAGAGGAAGGTTTCACCGGGAGTTTCATCGGTTCCTGCAAAGAGAGAGCCGATCATAATGGAATGGGCTCCTGCACCGATGGCTTTGGCAAGTTCTCCTGAATGTTTGATGCCACCATCGGAAATAATAGGGATATCATACTTGGATGCGGCGGCAACTGCTTTTTGGATGGCTGTCATCTGAGGCACACCAACACCCGCAACAATACGTGTGGTACAGATGGAACCGGGACCGACACCGACTTTTACACAATTGGCACCCGCTTTGATCAGCGCTTCAGTCCCTTCAGCGGTGGCAACGTTTCCGGCAATGATCTGTAGGTCTGGAAATGTACTTCGTATTATGCTTACCGCCTTCAATACTCCAGCGGAATGGCCATGTGCCGAATCAACGACCACAATATCAACCCCCGCATCAAGAAGTTGCTGAGCGTTGGCTTCTATATTGTCGCCGACTCCGAGCGCAGCTCCCACAAGCAGGCGTCCTAATTCATCCTTTGCCGCAAGTGGATATTTTTTGATCTTTTCAAGATCCTTGATGGTGATAAGGCCGCTGAGCTTGCCGTTGTCATCAACAACGAGGAGCTTTTCAATGCGATGCTCATGGAGAAGAGCCTTGGAATGTTCAAGGTCTATTCCCACCTCTGCTGTCACAAGATTTTTGGATGTCATCACGTCACCGACGCGCAGACCATCGTCGGAAACAAAACGTAGATCGCGGTTTGTGACAATCCCAACAAGCGTGCCATCTCGCAGAACAGGTAGGCCGGAGATCTTGTATTTGGCCATTATTTTTTCAACTTCAGCAACGGAGTGGGTCTCTTTGACTGTAATCGGGTCAACGATCATTCCTGATTCCGATTTTTTCACCCGCTCAACTTCCTTCGCCTGGAGCTCAATGGGCATGTTTTTATGAATGATCCCAAGGCCACCTTCGCGTGCCATAGCTATGGCGGTGCGGTGTTCGGTCACAGAGTCCATGGCGGCACTAATCAGTGGAGAATTCAGGTCAATGGACTGGGTGAGCCTGGTGGCAAGAGAGACTTCATTGGGGAGAACTTGAGACGCCTGGGGACAGAGAAGCAGGTCATCAAAGGTGAGGGCGGTTTCAATATTATCAGATAACATGAGTAGGCTCCTAAGTCAGAATTGAAATGGAAAACAGGAAGAAACAGTAGAGCAAATTGAATTCTAATCTATTTCATCCGATACAGTTTGTGGAGCAGATACAACAATGATGGTGTCGTCAAAAATCGCCATCATCTTCGTTGCTACGTTTTTTTATTTTATTACGATGTACTCTAGTATCTCGAAATCAAATAAAAAACACGCGGCTCGTATATGAAGCTTTTCGAAGTCTGCGCTTATCTGCTTAGCCATCCCAAATATAACCTTTTTACGAGCTTGTCAACAGTAACACGTTTACGTAGAGGGGCACAGTGTTGAGCCCACCTCAAAAAAGACTGAAAAGAGGTGGAGGTGCCCGCTTCTTGCAGAGGGTATAGATACTTTAGCATTGAACACGGGAAAAGATCAAAACCTTAATAGGTTTTGCCTTCCAGAACCATATGTGCTCTATTGTGTGCGAGCGAGTTTTAGACGAAAGGAGAATAGCCATGCTACTTGCAATAAACCCTCATAACCCTCAACAGAGGCTCATACAACAGGTCGTTGACCGCCTGAAGCGCGGAGCTATTATCTGTTATCCAACGGACACCGGGTATGGGATCGGTTGCGATTTCTCCTGTCAGAAAGCTGTCAAAAGGATCAACCAGATCAAGAACAGGCCAAAGGGAAAGCCCTTTTCTTTTATGTGCTCAGATCTGAAACATATCAGCAATTATGCCCATGTTTCAAATATTGCCTACAGGCTCCTGAAACGGAATCTTCCCGGCCCTTATACATTTGTTCTGCCCGGCACGAAACTGGTTCCAAAGGCCATGGCCACAAAGCAGAAAACCGTTGGTATCAGGGTTCCTGAAAATCCGATTTGTCAGATGCTCCTTGAAACACTTGGGAATCCAATTATCAATACTTCTCTTCCCGGCGATGACGATGGGCTTATCGCCTCCGATCCCTATGATATCGATTGTCTCTACGGAAAACTGGTGGATATTGTTATTGACGGCGGCGATGTCTTTTCAGATCCCTCGTCACTCGTCGATCTGACAGGTGACTATTCGGTAGTGCTCAGGGAAGGTAAAGGGGATGTAACTCCTTTTCTGTAGGTCGTTTAGTAGGCCACCCTTCCCTCTGCAAAATATACGGCGCAGTATACAATACTATTCTTTGATCAGTGCTTCCTTTAAGGATTTACTCATGGTGAAGTGAATGGTTTTCCTTTCCGGAATATTCATAATTGTTCCGGTTTTAGGATTCTTGGTACAACGTGCCTTGCGTTTTCTTACGGCAAAGCTGCCAAAGCCTCTCAGCTCGATACGTCGATCTTCCTTCAGGGCACTCTCCATGGTGTTCAGCATGATATCAAGTGCTGTGGTCACATCATTTTTATGGAGAGACAGCTCGTTACTTACTTCGTTGACAAGTTCTTTTTTTAGCATGATTGTTACGTATTTCTCTGTAAAATCGATAGAAATAAAAAAGTTGTTTTGCCGAAAAGAATTCTCAATCGGCAAAACAACCTGTTTGTCCTAAGGTGTGAGCTCTGAATTATTTCTCTTCGGAGCTTTCCTCGGCTTTATCATCACCGGCAGCAGCCTTGAGAAGATCACCGAAGGTGGAAGGAGCAGCAGCTGCAGCCTCTTCTTTCTTCTTGGCATAGTTCTCAGCTGCACCCTCTTCTCCGTCTTCTTCAAGAGTTTTGATGGAGAGGCCGATTTTTCTGTCTTTAGCAGACACGTTGATAACAATGGCTTTCAGAGTGTCACCCACTTCGTACATGCCAACTGGAGTCTTGATCTTGTCTTTGGAAATTTCAGACACGTGAACAAGTCCCTCGATTCCTTCTTCAAGCTGAACAAAGACACCGAAATCAGTTACGTTGGTGATCTTGCCCTCAATAATGGTGCCTGAAGGGAAGTTGTTGTATGCGGCCTGCCATGGATCTGGCTCAAGCTGCTTGATACCAAGTGAGAAACGTTCGTGCTCTTTGTCGATCTTAAGGACAACGGCCTGAATGGTTTCGCCTTTGGAGTATTTCTCGGAAGGATGCTTGATACGTTCGGTCCATGACAGATCAGATACGTGGATAAGTCCGTCAATACCTTCTTCGATACCGATAAAGATACCAAAGTCTGTGATATTTTTAACTTTTCCTTCAATAACAGAACCGGCTGGGTAGTTGTCGGTAACCAGATCCCATGGGTTGGGAAGCAGTTGTTTCATGCCAAGTGAGATGCGCTTGGTCTCTGGCTCGATGTTAAGAACCATAATCTCAAGCTCATCACCAACGGTAACCATTTTGGATGGATGGCGAGGTTTCTTAGACCAGGTCATTTCAGATACATGAATCAGGCCTTCAACGCCTTCTTCGAGCTCTACAAAGACACCGTAGTCGGTGATAGAGACAACTTTACCCATGGTTTTTTCACTGACTGGGAAGCGCTCTGCAACGGTTGCCCATGGATCAGCCTTAAGCTGTTTAACACCAAGGGATACTCTGTCGTGATCTTTGTCATACTTAAGAACCTTAACTTCCAGTTCCTGACCAACTTTGTACAGTTTGGCAGGATGGGAAACGCGTCCCCAGGAAAGGTCGGTAATATGACAGAGACCGTCCATGCCGCCCATGTCAATAAAGAGACCGTAATCTGTAATATTGGTAATTGCTCCCTTGATGATTTGTCCTTCTTCCAGGACTGAGCGCATTTTCTCGCGAAGTTTGGCGCGGGCCTCTTCAAGAATTGCACGACGGGAAATAACTACGTTGTTGCGTTTACGATTGAATTTTAAAATTTTGAAATCAAAGGATTCACCGATAAGAGCGTCGAGATCCTTAACAGGTCGAAGATCGATCTGGGAATAGGGAAGGAATGCTGGAACGCCGATATTGACGGACATTCCGCCCTTCACGCGATTCTCAACTTTTCCTTCAATGGTACCGTCATCTTCCTGAATCTTTGCGATATCTTCCCATACTTTAATAGCTATGGCTTTGTCCCGTGACAGCAGGAGACCGCCTTCATCTTTGCGACGTTCTACAAAAACTTCAAATGTGTCGCCGACATTAAATTCAATGCCTTCGTCAAGCTGGAATTCGGATTTGGCAATATAGCTCTCTGCCTTGTCTCCGACATCTACAAGGACGTAATCGTCCACGGTGCCAATAATAGTACCGATAGCAACGTCTCCGACGTTAACTACTGTATTGTTTTCTTCCATCTCGAAGAGTTCTGCAAAGCTCATCTCTTCGTCGTTGTCCTGAGTTGTCTGGTTAAGTTCCTCTGTCATGGTTTCTCTACTCTTCTTGCGGCCTAGTACGTACGGCCAGGTGTTAGGGTTGTTATCGGGCCAATGGAGATCATCGACACTAAAAAAGAAAGGTACAGTTAAAACTGCAACCCCTCATACAGTAAAACACTACTTTATAGCAAAAGGAAATTGGAAAGACAAGAACTTCTTGGGGTGGGCGAAGAAAAAAAATATAAACAACTATATAGACGAAGGGAGGCGGAGTTAGCCAGGATTTCTCACGGATTGGGGTGGTTGTCTATGCGAGGAAGAGGTCAACAAGTAATAGTTACCGATAGTTGCTGGCTCAGTGTCGAAGCAGATGTAACTACATCGACTTGCTTCTGGTAAATATTTTGTGCGTTGGGTAAATGAACAAATGTTGTGATTTTATTCATCAAAACAAGTTGTTAGTAGATTGCAAACAAGATGTTCATGCAAAATACGTATTCGGGCTTGTGTGATGATTGTGGAGCAGGAGTGATTTCTGCTCCCCTTTGGCCTTTTTTCTAATTTACCAGGGTTTTGATAATGTCCTTCTTTCCTATAATACCGATAAGAATTCCATTGTCCAAAACCGGGAGGGTGTGGATGTTCCCTTCAGCCATAATAGTTGCGATCTCATCAAGGCGCGTATCCGGCAATATGGTTTTTGGTGTTCCGCTGCATATTTCAGCAACTGTTGTTGCTGCTATTTTTTTCATCTCAGCTTCCATTTTATCCGGGTTCTCCAGATAGAAAACAGAATCCAGAATCGTTACAACTGTTGGAATATGCAGTTTTTTAGATTGGTCAATTAGGTCATTTTCGGTTACCACGGCGATGAGCTTATCGGAGGCGTCAAGAACAGGAACACCACTGATGTTGTGGGTAGTAAGAAGTTTTGCAAGTTCTATAACTGAAGTTTCCTGGGTAACGGAAATAACGTTTTTTGTCATGATGTCAGCAGCTGTGAGCATGGTGTCTCCAAAGTGGATGATAATGGAAATTACAGCATATTAATTATACTGTCTTAATCCATTACTGAATTGTATCATTTTCCCTGCAGGATCTCAAAATTATATTCATTGGCGGATGTTGAAAATTTTCTATTCAATTGCTTCGTAAATTGCTACCTGGTTTTGGCCATTGTTTCTAGCTGTATACATGGCGTGATCGGCAAAAGAAATAAGATCATTTGCTTTTTCCGGGTGGTGTCTTTTGAACGAGGCTGCTCCCATACTTACGGTGACAATTCTTTTGGCGTTGTCATTTTGGAAGGGTTGTGATTCACATGCCGTCCGTATTTTTTCAGCAATTACCACCGCCACTGTTTCAATATCGGTATGAGGGTAAAGGGCCAGGAATTCTTCTCCACCAATGCGGAAAATATAGTCTGTTTTTCGGCAACCATGCCCGATTCTGGTGGCAAACTCTCTGATAACAGTATCTCCAAAAGCATGGCCGCAGGCATCGTTGACTTCTTTAAAATTATCAAGATCAAAAAAGAGCGCCGTCAGATCGTTGTCGTACCGTTTGCAGCGGTCAAACTCATGAGTGAGTATCGTGTTGAGGTGTCTGCGGTTATAGACACCGGTGAGGTCATCACGGATCGTTTTCTCTTCAAGGAGTTTGTTTTGGAGCAGTATCTGATTCTCGTTGACCTTGAGCTGGATGATATTTTCCTTCAGTTTTATACGCTGCAGGTGCATCTGGATAAAGATTGAGACCTTGGCAATGAGAATTTTCGGATTAAAGGGTTTGGTTATAAAGTCAATGGCTCCACTGTCGTAGCCTTTGCAAATACTGAGATCATCGCTAAAAGCTGTTGAGAGGAAGATGATGGGCAGTTCGCTGGGTTTTTTGTTTTGGTGGACCATGCGTAGCAGTTCATAGTCATTCATGGACCCCATACGAAAGTCGACAATGGCCAGCGCGAATTCATGAAGCAGAAGCTGTTTGAGTGCATCTTTTCCATTGGCTGCATGAATAAGTTCTGCCTCAAGCCCCATAAGGCAGGTTTCAAGGGCCGCAAGGCCAGCTGCTGTATCATCAACAATAAGTATTTTGACCTTTTCCATGCCGCATACCGTGGTTGAGTGAAGAAGTGTTGTAATTTGTCAGAGATATTAAAAATTATAAATAATAGTTAATGTTACCAAATTGTAGCGTCTCTAGTCAAAGCCTTCCTGCTGAGAAATCATTTTCATGCGCATATGTGATTTATGCAGGTGTTGAGGCTGAAGAGTTGATTCTGGCTTTTTTTGCCTTCACTCTTCATCCTAGTACCTTTTGGGAAAAATACTTTTCCTAATAAATCTACACCTTACCCTAAATTAGAAAGTTGTGTCAGTATTAAAGTGTGAGGACTCTTTTTTAATGGGTACAGTGGAAGTTACCTCTTGAGGCAGAGGATTCTGTTTGTGTGGATAGCCTTCAATATCTCGTAGATATTTTCTTTGAGTGAGCCCTCCATAGCGGTGGCTAAGCTTAACAAACGGCAGGGGAACTTTGATTTTAGTTTGTCAATGGACGGTTCACCACTGTCTCCGCTTATAAGCTCCAGAAAAGGGTTTGCCTGGTGAGTTGTTTCCTCCACTGCCATTTTGATCTGGTCCACTTCATTCACCCCGATTAACAGTGCTTTCATAATAGGAATAATTTCTTCCGTCTTCAGGTCTGGAACTGTATAGTAGGAAACTGTGAAATGGCCATGTTCCAGTAACATCAGACGAAGCATGGCTTCCATACCCCGGGAGTTTCCCTGTCGTGCGGAAATGATATTTCCGCCGGCAAGGACAAGCTCACCATCCATATCTGCAAATGTGACCGTTCCTGTTTTCAGTGAGCCACTGATGTTCTGCAATAGGTCGCCAAGCCCGATCTCTGCAATGTCCCCATTGAGTGCAGATTGTGGTGCAGCATTCTTGACATTTCTGCGGAGGATGGCTTTTATCCGCGCCATCAATTCTGCGCCGTTGTATGGTTTTGTTACGTAGTCATCTGCACCAAGTTCTAGGCCTTTTATCTTGAGATACTGTCGATCGAGACTCGTAAGGAAGAGTACTGGAATGTTCCGGGTCTGAGGATGGCTTCTCAGGAGTTCAATGGTCTGGAATCCATCCATCTCTGGCATATTGATATCAAGAAGTATCAGGGCAACATCATTGTTCTTCAGCAGGGTGAACCCTTCCTTGCTGCTTCCGGCGTGGAGTGCAGAAAATCCAGCTAGCTCAAGATGCTCGCCTAAAATTTCATGCTGGGCCTGATCGTCATCAATTATTAAAATATTGTTTTTATTCATGTTCTGTTATCAATGTTTTGATTTATTGGAATTTGTACCGTGAAGCAGCTGCCGCCTTTTTTACGGTTTCGTGCAGAAACGGCACCTTTATGGAGAGAAATGATATTTTTCACAATATAAAGGCCAAGCCCCGAGCCCTCCGGCCGGATATCAAAGTTGGTTCGCCCCATATAGTAACGATCAAAAATATGAAGAATCTCTTCCTCATTTATTCCCTTGCCACGATCACACACCTCTACTGTGATCTTTTGTTCATCCTGATAAAATGAGACCCTGATCCGTTTATCAGCTGGAGAGAACTTAATACCATTGGAGAGTATATTAGAAAGAACCTGTTCCATACGGAAGGGATCAAAAATGCTTGGTGCCGGCTTGCCCGTACTCGTGAGTTCAATGGTAATATTTCGTTCTGCAGCCACATGTTGCTGTCTGCTGATGCACTCGCTAAGCAGGAGGTCTAATCGTTCTGGGATAAGCTCCAGATCAATTGTTCCCGATTCGATACGATACAAATCGAGCAGTTTATTTATAAAATTAAGCTGTTTTAAGCCTTCTGCTTCGATGCGTTGTATGTAATATATTTTCTTATCTTCCCCCAGAGTCGAAAAATATTGTTCAAGAAGATTGGCGTATCCGATGATGGCAGAGAGTGGTGATTTGAGATCATGGGAGGTTACTGCAATCATATCACTCTTCAGCTGATTCATTCGGGTCAACTCGAGGTTCTGAACTTCCAGTTGTTTTTTGTTTTCTTTTAGAATTCTCCCGGCTTGCATTCTGGCCAGTTCACTACCTGCAAGGGATTGCAGAACTTTTACTAGGGTCTTCGTGTTTTTTGTATGGAGAATCTCTTTTGTATGTTTGGCTGCCAGGATACCCGTTACTGTGCCTTCCTGGTTGCGCAGAGGGAGGCCCCAATACGCACATGTGTCCTGTTGTTGTAAGAATGTGTCTAGTGGAAAGCGTTCCTGTGCTCCATTTATAAGGAAAAGTTCCCCTTCTTTAATGACCATTTGTTCAGGAGTGTTCTTGAGCGAAAACTGCTTTTTGGGGAAAAAGGTATTTCCCTCACGAAAAGCAATGGGCAGAATAGCTCTGCCCTCGTCAACCAGTTCACCTACCATTACCAGTTTGGATTCGGTTAGGGCGGCAAACTGCAGTAGCAGGACCTTGAAGAAGTCTCCTCCTGTCATCCCCGAAATATTGTGGACAATAAGCTGCATGGCTTTGTCGCGTTGGGCCATCTCCTGTTCGAGATCTTTTCTGAGTGAGATATCTCGTATTCTGCAGAGGTATCTCAACTCCTGGTCGGCAATCTCTGGCAGGGGAATAATGGTTACCTGTACTGAAAATGGCCTCCCCTTACTATTGATAAGAGAAAATTCTTCTATCCAGATCATTTCATCTTCAACCACAAGAAGCATATGCAGAGAGCTGAGCTGGGTCATTGACAGAAAGGGGGCGAAGAATGATTCGATACTTTTCCCAATGAGGTTCTGGCGGGGGAACCCCAGAAGAATCAGAGCGCTGTTGTTGACGTCAGTTATTACTGTTTCTTTGTCAAGTATGAGTTCGGCTTCCGGGGTATTTTGGAAATGCTGATAAAAAATTGAATTCTTTCTGCTAAAGAGTGGTTTGCCAGGCACTCCACGAAAGAGAAGCTGGTAGCAATCGTTCTGTTTCAGAAAGATAAGCTCAAGTGCTTTCTTCTGTTTTGAGGAGAGGGTGAGGGTGAACGGAATGTTGTCATTGAGTGTTGTCAAGCTCTGTTCTGTTTCACTGACGATTGATGAGTCGATGAGGTCAAAAAAGTTATCACTATCAGCACTGTTTGGTATGCCTGCAAGATTTTTGAATCTGCTGCTGCCTGAAGAAAAATTGAAATTTGAAGTAAGGCTTGCCTGTTCCCATTGTCGAGGCATAAATACGCTTTCCTGCGTCTTCACAAGTGTTTGCTGGTCCTGGGAAATAGTATCAAATGGGTCCGAGGTGAAAAACGTATGCACATTCTTAATATCACGCATCCAGGAGATATCGCGTGGCCCCCAGGTATCTAGAATAGGAAGGGCCGTGTCGAGTAATTGTGCAGAAAAAAGTTGGCCTCGTCTCTTTTCAAGCTCCACCATAGCTTGCTGGTGGCTCTTTTGATTCTTTTTAGAGTGGCATTTTTCCGTGAGCATTTCATAATATTCACAAAGAGCAATGATCTGGGATAGCAGGGGGATTCCATCTCCTTTGAGGCCATCCGGAAACCCCGAGCCATCCCAACACTCATGGTGGGCCTTTAGGATGGGCGCAAGATGTTCAAGGATCTGTATCGATGATATGAGACTTGCTGAGGTTTGAGGGTGCTTCCGGTATATGGCTGAATTTTGTGCGAGAATAGCGGGGTTTTTGCTAAGCTCCTGCTCTGAAAGTGAGTGGAGGCCAATGTCATGTGTCAGTCCTGCCCATAGAGCCTGGATGGGATCAAGATCTGTGGAATGAAAGGCCTTGGCGATACGGTGACAGTAGAAGGCAACTCTGTTTGAATGGAAAAATCCTGCCTTTACCTTTGAGTCTGTCATCTGCGCCGTCAGCCAGAGCAGCTGGCAGATTAGTTCCGGGATAGAGAGACTGTTAATCGCCGGAAAAGAGATATCCGTAGCTGAACCGAACTGTTTTTCGGAGCAGCTTTCCTTGAGAAGTTCGAACTCTTCTTGGCTGGAGAAGAGTTGCTTGGCTCCTTCGATGATGACATGTGCGACACTGCTGCTAGATTGCTGATTGAGGAAGGTCCTTAGTTCCTTGAGTGTGGCCTGTGGATTTTGTCTCAGAAATATATCAAGCTGATCTGCAAGGTGTAAAATAGCGGCTTCGGATGAAATATCATGTGTCGATTTACCACTTGGAAATCCGGTCCCGTCGTATCTTTCATGGTGATCGGCAACCCACCCGACAAGTGGATGGAAGGGAGGGAAGCTTTCCAGAATTTCTGCGCCGCGTGCAGGGTGGTTACGTGATTCCATATTGTTGAAATCATTCAACGCATAGTGGAGAACATGCTTGTCGAGACTGACTCCCCCAATGTCATGCAAGAGGCCTGCGATGTATAGCAGAGAGGGGTTTGAATGATTGAGTTGGGTGGCAATGGCATGGGAAAAAACAGCAACCCGTAGGCCGTGAGCCAGGCTTTTGTTTTTTTCCAGATCAAGAATTCTGGAAAGAAGCAAGATGATGTCGAGAAAGACTACCTGTTTATCTGCGAAACTGTGCATGGCCTGTTCTGGTTTGCTGCATATTGTTTCCGTTTACAGTATTGAGCAAAGATTCCCCAGCCCTCCTTTGTGGAATATCCGTTCTTCATTCGACTATTCTTCTCTTGATCGTTGTTTATCCGCTGTAAGCATTTAATTCCGCCATTAATGAACCGAAAAGTTCTTCGTACCGAGGAATGGCTTTACGGAGGACGGTCAGGAGTTCAGGGATTTCCTGATTGTTGACAACAAGGTTTGCTGAGTTGGAAAGGGCTTCCAAGTCGTAGAGGGTGGAAAATTCGGGACCAATAAGGATGTAGAAGATAAAACGGCGTTTCAACATGGACATGTCACACATAAACTGATGAAATGGAGAGTGCTCCAGATCGCCGTCCCGGAAATTGGTGTGGAGAATAACACTGGCATAATTCACAAACTGCATCTTTTCCATGGCATCATCGTCCGAGTCAGCAAAACTTGCCTGGTAGCCAATAGATTCTACCGCTTTTGTTACCGCATCTCTTTCCGGGCCCGGTTGAATAAGAATCAGGGTCTGTGGAATATCTTCAACAACTTCTTCCTCTTCAAAAGTTCCTTCTTTGAGCCAGGAAATGTCCGGAGGTGAAGGTGGCTTGATGATTCCTGCAGACGGAGAGCCTGCTTGTCCGGAATCTGTTGCAAGATGACTGGCGTTAAGTACAATGGATTCCCCGCATTGCGGGCATGGCAGACGCAGTAAGCGGCCGGGAGCCAGTTGGTTGATACCTTTTTTAATTTTATTACTGAGTTTTAGCTTTTTGTTGCAGTTTGGGCATGTTGTGGTCATTGCAATCCTCTTTACCAGCGAGTTGGTTCCTCTTCTTCTTCCATGGCCAGTCCGGAAAGTGTTGATGTGGCTTCACCACGGGAGGATTTGATGGTGTCCAGGCCTCGTGAGATTTCATTCCTGTATGAGCAGTAGCGCATGGCGGTTTTTTCAGTGATCAGTTCGGACTCATAGAGTTCAAGAATATGCTGGTCAAAGGTTCGCATATTTATGGCTGATCCCTGTTGGATGACTTTATAGAAGGTTTTTTCTTCTTCCTCACCGTTGAGTATCAGATCCTTTATACGCAAGCTGGTGCAGAGGATTTCCATGGCAGCAACCCGGCCACCGCCTATTTTGGGGAGAAGGCGTTGCCCGACAACCCATCGCACAGTATCGGCCAGGCGGTTTCTTATTTGCGGCTGCTCTTCCTGTTCGAACATGCCGAGAATACGGTTGATGGTCTGGCCTGCATCAATTGTGTGGAGAGTGGAGAGTACAAGATGGCCTGTTTCTGCCGCGGTGAGGCCGATTTCCATGGTCTCCCTATCCCGCATTTCACCCACCAGGATAACTTTTGGCGCTTGACGCAGCGCTGCACGCATTCCCGAGGGAAATGTGCTGAAATCATTTCCAAGTTCACGCTGATTGAAGGTTGCCTTGGCCTGGGGGTGAATATATTCGATCGGGTCTTCAAGGGTTACAACATGAACCGATCTATCCATATTTATTTTGTGAAGCAGTGAGGCAAGCGATGTGGTTTTACCACTGCCCGTGGAACCAGTGAAAAGAACCAGGCCGTTCATCTCAGTTGCCATCTTGTTGAATGCCTTGGGGAAATTCATTCCCTTGATGGTGGGGATGGTGGTTTCCAGCTTTCTGAGAACGGTACTGAAGTAGCCCTTCTGGGTGAAGATATTGACTCTGAAACGAACTTTGTCCCCCAGCGTGTAAGAGAGATCGCAGGATCCATTTTCCACCAGATCTCTAAGGAGACGTTTGTTGTTGCCAATAAGGTTGAGAGCAAATACTTCCGTTTGAAAGGGCGTGAGCTTGTTGACCGGTGGTGCGACGGCTACCGGCATGAGGACACCTGCCGATTCCACCTGCAAGGTTTTCCCCACGGTAATGTTTAAATCTGAAACATTATCATAGGATTCAAGCATTGATGTGATCCAATAGTCTATTTCTGTCTGTTTCATTCATCCTCTCCGAATTTTTTTTACACACCTGCTATTTTCATAGTATATTGGCACGAAAGAGACAAGAAATTCAAATTTTTTTATTTATTAAAGAAAGATAAAGGTAAAATCCCATGACGATCCCACTACGCAGCAATACAACAACCCAAGGAAGAAAAATGGCTGGAGCACGAAGTCTCTGGCGTGCCAATGGAGTGACTGAGGAACAGTTTGGCAAGCCGATTATTGCCATAGTTAATTCTTTTACCCAGTTTGTGCCGGGCCATGTACATCTGCATGAAATTGGTCAGCATCTGAAAAAAAGAATCGCGGAACTTGGCTGCTTTGCGGCAGAATTTAACACCATCGCCATAGATGACGGTATCGCCATGGGCCATGCCGGAATGCTCTATTCTCTGCCATCACGGGAATTGATTGCGGATAGTGTGGAGTATATGTGTAATGCCCATACCGTTGATGCCATGATCTGTATTTCCAACTGCGACAAAATAACACCGGGCATGCTGATGGCAGCCATGCGCCTTAATATTCCGACTATTTTTGTATCTGGTGGTCCGATGGAGGCGGGTGTTGATGGTGAAAAACGCTATGACCTGGTGGATGCCATGGTGATGGGCGCTGATAGTGAGGTAAGTGACGCCGAAGTTGATGTGGTTGAACGCTGTGCCTGTCCAACATGCGGTTCCTGTTCAGGAATGTTTACGGCAAACTCCATGAACTCTCTGAATGAAGCACTCGGAATGGCCTTGCCGGGCAATGGAACGGTTGTGGCAACGCATGCAAATAGAATGAATCTCTTTGAGCGGGCAGCCGAGCGTATCGTTGAGATGACCGATGCCTGGTACAAAGAGGAGGATGCCTCGGTGCTGCCGCGTAACATTGCAACCCGTTCTGCCTTTTTAAACTCTATGACACTTGATATCGCCATGGGTGGATCCACCAATACGGTATTGCATCTTCTGGCTATTGCTCATGCGGCTGAAGTGGATTTTACCATGGCCGATATTGATGAACTTTCGCGCCGGATACCAAATCTCTGTAAAGTCGCTCCTTCATCGCATTTTCATATGGAAGATGTGAACCGGGCCGGAGGGATTATGGCTATCCTTGCAGAACTTGATCGGGCTGGAATGATTGATAGCAGCGTTAATAGGGTCGAAGGGGAAACCCTGGAAAAAATCCTGGAACGCTGGGATGTTGCTAGAGAGAGCTGTGGAGAGGAGGCACGTACATTGTATCTTAGTGCTCCGGCACAAAGCGGTCGCAATCTTGTTATGGGGTCCCAGCAGAGTATGTACGAAAATGCTGACCTTGATCGGGCAGAAGGATGTATTCGTGATGTTGAACATGCCTACAGTAAAGATGGTGGTCTGGCTGTGCTTTACGGAAATATTGCACTCGATGGCTGTATTGTAAAAACCGCTGGGGTTGATCCCTCTATCTTTAATTTTAAAGGAAAAGCAAGAGTGTACTCTTCTCAGGAAACCGCATGTGATGCTATTCTTGATGGAACTGTTTCGGCTGGAGATGTCGTTATCATTCGCTATGAAGGGCCAAAGGGTGGTCCGGGAATGCAGGAAATGCTATATCCCACTTCGTACCTTAAATCAGTGCATCTCGGAAAGGAATGTGCCCTTATTACCGATGGTCGTTTTTCAGGTGGGACTTCGGGGCTCTCTATTGGTCATGTCTCTCCTGAAGCAGCAGCAGGTGGTGCCATTGCTCTTGTTCATGATGGTGATATGATTGAAATTGATATTCCTGAACGAGAAATTAATGTTCTTGTTCAGGAGGAAGAGCTAGCTCGTCGCAGGGCCGTGGAAGTGGCAAAAGGGAATAAGGCATTTTGTCCCGATGATCGTGATCGTCATGTGTCTCAGGCTCTAAAGGCCTATGCGATGTTTGCCGCCTCTGCTGATAAGGGTGCTGTAAGGCAGCTCCCCTAGGAGTAAGTGCATTTGTTTGTAAGCTGCTCATTGCTCTTGTAAGGGGCGGTGTTTTTGGCATATATTGATATTGACACTTACTCATATCTTCTGTAGGTTAAGTGTTTGCTTGATTGATTTATTGCTATTGAAGGTCTTTTTCTAATATATTTTTTGTGAGGTAGGGTTATGAGTAAAAATCAAATTATCATCGCCTTGGTGGTTCTTTGTCTGGTTGGGACAATTTGGGGTTCGGTTCAGGATAAAAAAAGCACAAGTCTTGAAAGACAGCTGACTGTTATGAAGGCTCAAGCTTCGGCAGTTGCCCCCGCTGTGGATGCAGCAGCTACAACCGAGGTTCAGAGTAATTCAGCAGAAGCTCTTGCTGAGATTGAGTCACTTAAATCTCAGAATCAGACTCTTCTTGCAGATGCTGCAACTTTGAAGGGAAGTGTTGATAGTCAGAAACAGGAGCTTACCAGTCTTAAAGAAGAACTGGCAGAATCTGCCGGTGGTTCTCAGGCAGTTGCTGCCATGCAGGAACTGCTCGATAAACGCGCTGCAGATGTTGCCACTCTTGAAGAAGCTGTTCTTTCCGCAAGAGCTGCTTTTGACGAGAAGGTCGTTGCTCTTGTTACTGCAGAGGACGTGGCTGCAGGACTTGAAAATGTAAAGACAACTCTGGCAAACAGTGTGGATGCCTACAGTGTTCAGAATCAGACACTGTCAGTTGAATTGGAAGAATACGCACTGCGTATTCAAGCTCTTGAACAGGCACTGGAAGAGCGTAGCAAGATTCTTATTGCTAGCGGAGTAGAGCTTGGTCGTACTAAGTTGAATATGAATGTTCTTCTTTCCAGAATTGCTGCTCAGAATAATTCTCTTGAGATTCTTGAAGAAACTCGAATTACCCTTGAGAAGGAACTTGCTGCGAAGTTTCTGATTATTGAAGATCTGCAGCATCAGTTGAGTGCTCAGGTTATTGAGGAAATCGTTGTACCGGTTCCCGTTGTTGAGGAAGTTATTGTGATTGTTGAAGAAGAAGCTGCTCCCGAGGCACCTGTTGTAGAGGAAGCCGTAGAAGGTGCGGAGACACCTGCTCAGTAAAAGAGTATCGTTTCTAACGATTGAATGGGTATGTAGCTGCCTTTATCCTGTATGGGATAAAGGCAGTTTTTTTTTTGCTAAACTCTGGTATATGAAATTATCGGAGTATGGTTGGTTGCCCCGCCATTTGCTCTAAAATCACCCTTAAGCAAAAGGATCTGCAATGGAAATATTGGATTGTACCGGGCTGAATTGTCCTGAACCGGTATTACGAACAAAGGCGTATTTGGAAAAAGAACTGCAGCAGCATTTCGCTGTTCTTGTTGATAATGAGGCTTCCAGGGAGAATGTTCTCCGTTTTTGTAGGAGCCAGAGTTGCGAGACTACGGTTGAGAAGCAGAGTGATGGTAACTTTTGTATTACCGTTGTACCGGGTGATAGCCACAGTTCTAAAGAAAATTTCAAAGAGACCGATTATTCCTGTGAACTTCCCGGTGCCGCGAATGTTATCTATGTGATCCCTTCTGATTCCATGGGACGTGGTTCTTCAGAACTTGGCTGGGCACTCCTCCAGACATATGTGACAACCATCGCTGAAGTATCTCCTCTTCCTTCACATATACTTCTGTATAATGGGGGCGTTAAACTCACTACGTCGGATGGGAAGGCGCTTGAAGCTTTACAAGCACTGGAGAGGAAAGGTGTTATCATCTGGATTTGCGGGACTTGTCTTGAGTTTTTTAAGCTGGAACAGGAACGTAAGGTGGGGAGTATCACCAATATGTATGATATTATGAATACTATGGCAACTGCTTCCAGGGTGGTTAGTCCCTACTGAATTATGCAGAACCTTGCCTTTTCTATCGTACCTATTGAGAGCATCGCTGATGATTGCGTGAATTGTGGAATTTGCGTCAAAGAGTGTGCTTTTTTACAGGAGTATGGTTCCCCGCAAAAGCTGGCAGAGAGTTGGCTGAAGAAAGAGAACATCGGAAACAAACAGTTCTCTTTTGAGTGTAGTCTTTGTGGTCTGTGCCACGGAGTTTGCCCAAAGAAACTGGATCCGTCTGCCATGTTCTTGGCCATGCGTCGACAACTGGTTTCTGAAGGGAATGGCCGCCTAAGCGAGCATAATACTATTCGGGCCTACGAAAAACGGGGAAGTTCCTCCACTTTTTCCTGGTTTCATTTTCCTGAGAATTGTCACACGGTACTCTTTCCCGGTTGCGCCTTTCCTGGCAGTCGTTCCGGAACGCTCACCTATTTATTTGAAATGCTTCAGAAGGCAATCCCTGAACTTGGAATAGTATTTGACTGCTGTACCAAGCCTTCCCATGACCTGGGGGAACAGATTTATTTTGAAAAAATGTTTGGTGAGTTATGTGCCATACTGCGTAAGAATTCAGTGACCAAAGTTCTGGTCACATGCCCCAATTGTTACCGAATTTTTAGAGAGTATGGTGAAGGTATTGAGGTGGAAACTGTCTATGAACTGTTGGCCAGGCGAGGTGTTGCAATCGGTGGCAGGAAGCTTGCGGTGACGATACATGACCCGTGTGGCGTGAGATTTTCTCCTCAGGTACAGGAAAGTATTCGAACGTTGATGTCGCAGCAGGGTACCACTGTTCAGGAGATGGAGCATAACTGTGAAAAGACATACTGCTGTGGTGAAGGTGGCTCAGCAGGATTTATACGAGCAGATTTTGCAAAAGGCTGGACCCAAAAACGGGTAGCTGAAGCTGGTTCTGATGATATTATAAGCTATTGTGCTGGCTGCACGCATTTTCTAGGCGGAAGCAGTACCACTCATCATCTTCTTGATTTTCTTTTCTTCCCCGAGGCAGTAGCGGAGGGCAGGCAGAAGGTGAGCAAGGCTCCCTTCACCTATTGGAACCGTTTTCGTTTGAAGCGGGTATTGCAGAAAAAACTTCGGGGAGGTCTCTCCGGAACACGCAAGCAGCTACGAAAATAACTTATTCCTCCTCCTTCTTCTCCATATCATCTTCTGATAAAACTCGATTTATCTTTGCCCCCGAACTCCAGAGAGCATCAATCATGTCCTCGGTTTCCTCGCCATTGACCCGAATGGTGAGGAGCTGATGGTCTTGGCTGAAATTTTTATATACACTGACTGCGGTGAGTTCCATTTCAAACTGCCTGCAGATATCCATGACCTTATAAATAGCAGAGCTACTGTTTTTTATCTGTAATTCAATACGTAATCCTTTATCTCCTGTCCCCAGGATTTCAGTGAATGCCTGCAAAATATCACTTTCTGTTATTATTCCGACCAGCTTTTCGTCTTTTACCACGGGTACAGCTCCAATCTTAAACCTTCGCATCAAAAGAGCCACATTCTCCAGTGGGTCCATAGGGCCTACGGTAACTGGATTCACAGCCATAACAGAGGATGCTTGTGCTTGAGTTGCAATGATTGATTCTTCAGGACTAAGAGATGAATCCATGGCGGAGGGAAGGGCTTTGCTAATATCATTTTTGGTGATAATACCAACAAGCTTTTCATCCTCTAGCACTGGAAGGTGGCGAACATTGTTTTGGTTTAGGATTTCTGCTGCCTCGCCAAGTGGTGTGTCCGGGGCTATGGTGATGACTTCCTGGTGCATCCAGAGTTTGATAAACATATGTCGCCTTTATAAAGATGTTTCAATAAATGTATTGGTCTGTGTATCCAGTGAAAAACGCACATTTTTAAAGTCATATTTTACGATTGTGGAGGCATTTCCAATCTGCAATTCAGTCCCATTATAAATTTTTCCCTGGATTGAGATTGTGATATTTCGTAAATATTCAGTGCCATCGTCGGGTGAACGAACATCGGTTCCTGGAATAAGGTTTATTCTCCTCATATCACGATGCAGAGAGATAATTGTTTGTTCAAGCGATTCCCGTTGCTTGATTTTTCTCTTCATACCGTGACGCTGTAAAAATGTGAGACGCTCCTGCTCGATATCATAAAGCTGGGAGCGCATCTTCAGATACCGCAGGTAACGTCCCGGTGCGATACCTGCAGCGAGTAGTGCCGGTGGCGATTGGGCCGAGCCGACATTGCCAAGGTTCAGGCTCGAGGCGCTCATCAGAAAACCGGACATTATCTGACTGCTGTCTATGCATTGTATCTCTCCGGTTGCCATTATTCTTGCGTGATAGGCCTGTTTACGAATGATAACTCTACCTTTTACCCGTAGGCGGCCCTGTTCCATAAAACTAAAATCTGCATCACCAGAAACTTTCACCCTACACTTTTCACCAAGGATACCACCTTTAATAACAAGATTTCCTTTACACTTAATGGTTGCAGAGCGCACATTTCCACCAAGCAACAGATCACCCTGGGTCTTCACTTTAAAGCCTGGAAGGATGGTGCCACTGATTTCCACCGCATCCTGAGATTCCACATTACCTGTACTGTAATCGATATTGCCAGCAATGGCCTGTTTTGCACAGACCTTGATCGAGTTTTCGTTTGCCATAGAGAGTATTCCACTCTGAACAGCGCTAATAATTCCACTTTCCTCATCAAATGCAGCGTCATTGGAAACCGTCACTGGTAGGCTTTTTCCAGGTATTTGTGGAACAATACCGCCGAGCACATTGAGTCCTGGCGTTCCGTCCGTTGGTGGAATCCGTATTGCAATTGTTTGTCCCTTGGCAACTCCAACGAACATTTTTCGTTCCCGAAAATCAATTTTCCCGTTTCCCATAATCTTCCCTGGAAACGGGCCGACTTCAATTTTAAAGCGAAGGAAACTATCTTTTCCATCCAGAGGAAGAAGGCCTCTTGCTATCGTTTCATCTTTAAGAAGAGCGTTTTCTTCTCTGCACCGATGAAGAAGCTGTTTAATATATTCGGGGGAGATTCCTGATTGAATTCCGTTCTGTTGAAGGATTTCTAGGAGCAACTCACTGCTGAGTTCAGTACAGTTGCTTATCGGCGGATAGAGACAGACCGTCGCAGACATTTTATCATCTGCAGTAGATACAAGAGGGATAATGGAAACCATCACCAAGTCAATGTCTTTGGCTGTTTTTATTGAGAGCAGAGGGTAGCCATCGACCTCTGAAAGAAGAGATAATTTGTCCTCTGAGAGCAGGGTATGTTTTCCCGGAAACAGCTCCGAAGTATTTTTGGGTACGGCATCCTTTGGTTTGGGGTGGATTAGCTGAACCAGAGGTTGATCTTTGCGAACTAACTCCATTGTCTGGAAGGAAACCTTGTCGCTGCCTGATATGGTTTCTGTTTGAAAGAGGATCGTTGGGATTAGGACCGGAGCTTGTATCGCTTCTTTATTATTCACGGAAGGTCTTCCTGCTGTGGTTGTAGAAGCTCCTGTAACCATAGACGGCAGGCCTCAAGTTGCTTTTTCTTGAGCAAAACAGGGAATATTTCTGGTGAGGCTTCTCTCAGGCTTGTTTCTTTAGGTGGGCAAATCTCTTCACAGCGTATGATGTTGAACCCCCGGGAATTCTCAATGACCTGACTTATTTCTTTTTCCCGAAGAGAAAAAAGCACTCTGTCCAGTTCAGGGCAGAGCTCACCGGCCGCCAGCGGACCGATTGTCCCATCGTTGTTTTCGGTTTTGCAGTCGGAAAAGAGTCGCGCTTCCTCTACGAAGCGTTCTGGGTTTTTACTGACTCTTTGGTGGATAGCTGTAATTTTATGATAAGCGCAGTCGACTTCCGATGCTGAGGAAGGGGTAAAACGGATTTGGATATGACTGACTATTCGTTGTTCAGGGTGGTTGAATGTGGTCTTGTTTTGGTCAAAATGGTATCGTATTTCAGTGGCTGTTACCGACTGAACCGAGGCTGCAACACGGGAAAGTATGGTTTCTACGCGGAGGTCATTATGCAGAGCCATGCGATATTCTGCTAACCGCATGTGGTTTTCTTCAAGGGCGTTATAGAATGCAAAATCGCTCGGGTATTCAGCGATAACACCAAGCAGAGTATGTTGCAGGGTGGCTTCTGGAACAACAACACAGCCGGCATCATCGGAGGTGAGGATTACCTGGTGCAGAAGCATCTCTTCTTTGGCGTGCTGGTGCGCGATGGTATATTCCTGATGGCTCAGATTGCAGGCACTTTTCTGAAAATCTTGGAACGCAAATTTCATCAGATGAAATGACAGCATCGGATCGATCTGTTTATGTTGTTTTTTCTGCTGCATAGAATCCTCTGGTAGCGAATGCTATTTCCGATTACCACTGTTGATACATTTATATTGTATCGTATTGGCCTGTGGAAACAAAATTTTTCCGCATGTAAAACGAAAAAATTTATAATAGCCTGTTTTTTTTTAGTTATATATTTTTCTATTTTGGTTGTTTTAGGTATTAGGAGGTGTCTTGTGCAGGTCGATGGTGGAAGGATTGTTCAAGAAACTTTAGCTCGCCTTTCTAAAGTAGAGGATGGAGAAGCTCTGCTGCTGCAGCCCTATAAAAAAGATAGATCTGTCTATGTTATGCGACAGACCGGGATGTATCTACTCGTGGAATTGGGGTTTGCCAGAAGAGAGTATGAGGTGGAACCTAAAAAGCTTAAGAAACGACTGAAGACAGTATGTAAAAAAGAATTCCCACGTAGTAAGAAAATTTGGCTGACATACTGTCTTACAGAAGAAGTGACCAGAGTGTCTGGAATCAAAATAGATTTAGGCTGAAGGATTGACTATGGTTCTTCATCTTCATCTTCATCTTCATCTTCAGTCGTCAGACTAAATGCCCTTAGCGTAATCTTTTTGGGAACATTTGATGTTTTACCCGACAAACCGTCAACTTAGTAAAAAGCAAAATGTTGAGAAATTAACTGGCAGAACCCCATACATCATCATTTTTGGGCTCATGTTTCATGACCATCTCGGTCCAATCCCATGCCACATCTTCTATAACTCCGCCAATTTCCAGGGAGAGTCCATCCTGTGCTCTCCAGCATTCTTTGATCTTCAGTTTGAAGTTCCTGGAGTCTTTTGAGATGACAGCGGTAAAGTATCCCTGTTGGGTGTGTATTTTTCGGGGGATATCTGAAATACAGAGGCCGAAGCGCGAACAATCCTTGAGTGAACCGGTACAGAATCCTGCATGATCAGAGATATGTACTTCTGCACTGCCTATCTGCGTTCTGAAATATCGACGTTGTTCCATCTTGAGTCCATGAGTATTATTAGAGTGTCTGTTGTTACATGAGATTGAAGCATATCATTTTTGATAAAAAGAACAATTGATGGAAATACCAGTTTTTTCATGGGTAAATATACCTAGTGGGAAAAAGAACCGTTCTTGATGTTGCTTTTCTCCTCTTTGTATATAGCTTGTCTGGTATGAGAAAAAAACTGTATAGGTCAACGAGTCGTTTAATCGTATTGATCATTCTTTTTATTTTAACCGGCTCCGTATTGGGACAGGAACAGGAAAATCCGATGAAAAAAAGTAACCAGACAGACGTATCCTCTCCAATGGGACAGGGCAATCATCTTATCCACGAAAAAAGTCCCTATCTGTTGCAGCATGCCTATAACCCGGTTGACTGGTACCCCTGGGGAACTGAAGCGTTGACAAGGGCAGTGGCGGAAGACAAGCCGATATTTCTCTCCATTGGCTATTCCACCTGTCACTGGTGTCATGTGATGGCACATGAATCCTTTGAGGATCAGCAGATAGCAGAATTCTTGAATACGTATTTTATCTCTATAAAGGTGGATCGGGAAGAACGACCAGATGTTGATCAGATATATATGGCGGCAACTCAGGCCATGACCGGTAGCGGCGGCTGGCCCCTGTCACTTTTTCTCTTTCCGGATACAAAGCCATTTTATGCGGGGACGTATTTCCCTCCACGGGCAGGGTTTGGCCGACCGGGATTTTTGGAGGTTCTCCAATCCATCAAGACAGCCTGGCTCACGGACCGGGTGAGTCTCAGTCAGTCGGCTGAGCAGATAACAGCTCATATACAAAAAGAAGCCCCGGATTCTTCTCTGCCCATTGCAAAGGAGTGGCTCGATAAGGGGTTTGCTCAGTTGGAAGAGAGTTATGAACCGAAGTATGGCGGTTTTGCTCAGGCAACTAAGTTTCCGCGTCCGGTGGTGATGGATTTTCTTCTTCGCTATTACAGGTCAACGGGTAATAGGGATGCAAGAGATATGGCCCTTTTCACACTCGAGCAGATGGCAGTAGGTGGTATGTGTGATCAGATTGGTGGTGGTTTTCATCGTTATTCCGTTGATACACAGTGGCGTGTGCCCCATTTTGAGAAGATGCTGTATGATCAGAGTCAACTGGTTTTGACCTACTTGTCAGCCTTTCAGTTAACCGGTGGTGCGTCCTACAAGAAGACTGTAAGTCAGACACTTGATTATGTATTACGGGATATGCAGGATGTGAATGGCGGATTCTATTCGGCAGAAGATGCTGATTCCGAAAATCCTTATAACCCCGCCGAGCATAGCGAAGGTGCATTTTATCTCTGGACCGAGCAGGAAATTGATACGCTGCTCACGGGAAAACAGGCCTCTCTTTTTAAGGCCAGCTATGGGGTGAAGAAAAATGGAAATGCCCTCCATGATCCTCAGGAGGAGTTTACCGGCCGGAATATTCTCTATTTGGAGAAGGATATATCCGAGGCGGCGGCAGCTCTAGGGCTAACCGATTTGGAAGCTGAAAAACTTCTTTTTGATGCCAGGGAAAAGTTGTTGGAGCGTCGTCAAACCCGCACATCACCACATCTGGATGATAAGATCATTACTGCCTGGAATGGATTGATGGTCTCAGCTTTTGCCCAGGCTGGCAAAGTTTTTGAGGAAGAACGGTACCTGCTTGCTGCAAACCGGGCCATGGATTTTCTGCTTGATACCCTTGTTGTGAATGGGGAACTCATGCGGCGCTGGCGAGATGGTGAGGCACGGTATGCGGCGGGACTTGATGATTACAGTTTTCTTGTTCAGGGCCTGCTTGACCTGTATGGTGCAGAGCATGATCCGTCCCGTTTACAGATGGCGATCAGGCTCACTGAAAAAATGATAGAGCTCTTTCATGATACAAAGGGCGGCTTTTATGATACCCCTGCATCCGTGGAGCTCCTTGCGAGAATGAAAGCAGCCTATGACGGGGCTGAACCGTCAGGGAATTCAGTTGCGGCAATGAACCTGTTACGCCTCACTGCACTTACGGGCGATAAACAGTGGGCGGATGTGGCAACTGAAACTATTGAAACATTTGGAAAAACATTGTCGACTTATCCGCCAGCCATGCCTCTGATGCTCAGTGCTCTTGATTTTCAGATGGATAAACCAAGGCAGATAGTGATTGCCGGTGAAATGAATGCTGAAGATACCAGAGAGTTGTTGCGTGAAGTGCACTCCAGGTACCTTCCCAATACTGTTTTACTGCTTGCCGATGGCGGAAAGAATCAGGAATTTCTGGAGAAGAGTTTTCCCTTTATCAAAACGGTTCAGAAAATTGAAGGCCATGCAACCGCCTATGTGTGCGAAGATTTTACCTGTCGGATGCCGGTGACTACGAGAAAGGCTTTAGCTGTGCTGCTTGACGGGAAAAGTGAAGGGTAGTTTTGTCGTGGTCTACTATGCTTTTGTGAAACGCTCCGCTGCGGCAGTACAGATAGGACATGTGTCAGGAGCAGTTTCTTCCATAATAAATCCGCAGAATCTGCAGACGTGGTAGGAGCGCTCTGTATTGGGAGATTTGTCGAGTTTTTTCTTAAGATTTAAATGGATACGTGCAACCTTTTCCGATTGCGTAAAGGCAGATTCCATCGCCCGTTCGCCCGTTTCTACCGCTACGTTTATCGCCTGATTGTACCGTTTGCTAAGAGCGGGGATCTCTCTGTTAAAAGCTGCTGCGATGTTTATGCTGCTATTGCCGATCTGGCCGCGCAATTGCAGCAGGAAGCGGGTTGCCTGGGTCTCTTCAGAGAGTGCGATGGCGCGGTAAAGTCTTGCTAGCTGACTGTTTCCTTCCTGTTCGGCACGTATTGCGTAGAGTTTTTTTCTGGCGGCGTCGCGAGATACCTGCAAAAAGATTTTTTCTACCTGTTGACGGGTGTTGTTTTCTAGCATAGGTGCACCATGTTTTTGTCTGTTCTGTTCTATCGTTTTAGCCAAAATCCCTGACTTAAAGCTACTCCAAAAAATATCAAAACTCCCGCACCATATTGGAATAGGGTAAAGGATTCTTTGAAAATTATCCAACTGAACAGCATGGTGAAAAGAGGGATAAGGTTTACATATATTGCGGCCTTTCCGGCATCCATTGCCGAAAGCGCATAGTTATATGATCCGTATGCCAGGATGGTTACAGCAAGGCCCAGATAAATAATAGCTGCAACTGGTACCAGAATAAATGAATCGGGTAGGGAAACATTTGGCAGGAATAGTATGGGAACAAAAAAGAGTGCTCCGATCCAGGCCTGGACTGCGGTGAGAAAAAGTGGTGAATAACGGCTTGTTAACTTTTTGACAGCGATGGTGTACGCCGTAGCACAGATCATGGCGAGAAATTCGTAGAAATTTCCAAGCAGAGGGGCTGGGGCATTGGCATTGATTTCTCCTCCCGCACTGAGACCAAGGGCCCCGATCATGGCGAGTGTCAGGCCGGCGACCTTCTGCAGGGTGAATTTCTCAGCCAGAAAAAGTCCGGAAGCTACAGAAACCATTAAGGGGAGCATGGTCGTAATCATTGCGGCCTGCGATGCAGACGTGTTTTTCAAGGCAAGAGCTTCAAAAATAAAGTATAAACAGGGTTCACAGAGTGCCATAAAACCCAGCAGCTTGTAATCCTGATGGCGAATGCGAATATGTCTAAAACGCGGCCATATACAGAAAAATGCGAGGGATGCAATCACCATCCGACCGGCTATCACCACCATCGGGTGGTAGTCAACGAAGGCGAGTTTTAGGGCAATAAAGGAACTTGCCCAGAGAAGCATGGCAAGTAATAAACATAACGCTGGAAGTATTTGGGAGTTGTTTTGTTTCACGGATATACAATGGTATCTGGAGAATTTGTTGAAAATGATTACAGCTGAAGAGAGCTTTTTCGGCTATCTCTTCAGGCGAAGCGACCAATCTATAGTGTTTATAGCGGAAGTCAAGAAAGATAAGTTCGTGAAAGTGTCAGATTCGAGATGGCTAAGGAAAAAACTTCATATGTGAGGCGCGTATATTGTATTTAATTTCAGCGTACTAGGGTACGTCGTAATTGAATAAAAAATGTAGCAACGAAGCAGATGAAGAGTTTTTACGACGCCATCAAGAAACATCAATTAATTATTTACTTGAACATACAGGAAATGCGACCAAAAAAATCTGTTTTTAATATAGTAGCTCTGCTTTTTTTTCTATCTGTTCCAGGTTCTCTTCAGGCTCGAGTTCCGGATAAAGGCTACAGTCAGACGCTCGAGGCGTTTAGCAGAGTTGCCTGTGAGGATGAAGCTCTCTTTGATTACAACAGAGGACTGATTCGTGCTCTGAATTATACCAATCAACGAGCGCTTCGTGCCTTTTCCAAGCTGGAATGTATCTCAGCTGCTGAGCTGGTTGCCGCTTTAAGAAGGCTGGTTGCTGAAGAAATTGCGTTTGATAATCTGCTTCTTCTTGAGCGTTTTGTACTTCTTAAAGGGGCTGATCCTGAAAAGTCCTGGCTCTTTCTTCAGAAACTCAAGACGCTGGATTATTCCAGAGGCCGTATCATGACGGCATTTGAGCTTAATGACGTGGTTACGGCTAAGGAATTACTCGCTTATACGGATCGAATTCAGAAGATGGGTGAGCCCGCAGGCTGGGCCTTAAAGGCTTTTCTGCTCCTGCCGGGGCAAAGTAGTAAAGGTATTACCCGTGCCATGGAGCTGCTTGAAGGAATGAATGTAAAGCAGGCGTGGGCCACGGAACAGTGTTGCAGAATAAAGGATATGAATGGGTACAAGGCACTTGAAATAATGGAGTTGCTTGTTCATCTTTCAAAAACAGATGTATGGAATGCCAAGGGGTTGTTTAAGCAGGATATCTCCCCGGAAACTGCTTTGTATTGGGTTGAGTACTATTTCAGTGAGAGTCAGCAGGATAAGGAGTGGCTCTTTTTTGCCATGTCTCCAGATGAGAAAGCATTGCTGCTCAAGGGGCTTGCCGAAGGGTCAGACTATCTGACCTGGAAGATAAATGATCTCCATTCCGTGACCGATCTGCTAGGGCGGGAAATTTCTGCAGCATCATTAAATGGACGTTCCGCTGTAGGGATTGAAATTCTCTGGAATCGTCTGGACTGGAAAGTTCGGGCGAAGTATAAAAAATCCTTTTATAAAGCACTGCAGAGTGGGAAAAAACGGACGGCAATTTCAGTGCTACGCAAGGCAACGGGGAAGGCTCGCGCGCAGGCTGCCTATGACACTACCACGGTGAATATCTATATTTTGCTTTCCAAGGGGAGTGAGCTCTATGACTCTTCATTTCGTGATATCCTGGTACCGGTGCTGAAGGATCGAATGGACAAGCGCTTTCAGGCAAATCTTCTTCGCTTCCTGCTCGATATTGATCCTCAAAATAACCATGTGTCAGATTTTATTATCAGTCTTGCCCAGCGTGGAAAACTCGCCCTGTTTTTCCCGGTGGATCCCAAGGAACAGAATCGGGTTCTTGATCTGGTGACTAAATCCGCTTTTCAGGATGAGAACTCTCTGATTCTTTTTTCCGCAACCTTTATGACTCTGCTGGAGACCATTGAACCGGATACCAGAACCTATCTGATAGGAAAAATGCTTTCAGCTATTCGTGAGCAGAACACTGTTTTTAGTATGCAGTTACGGGTGATTTTACAATATTATCTCGAGTATTATTCTGAGTTTGTGGGTGAGGTGGATAAGATACGCATCAGAATGATGATGTATGAATATGGGGCTATTCCGCTCCAGAAATACGCTAAGACAGCCTTTGAAGAGTGGAAGTCGGATGGGAAATTGTCAAGTTTATCTGTCTTTCATGATGATGATGATGGCAGACAGTCCTATCTTTCCAACTGTCGATTTTTGAGTAAGCAGGGGTATCGGCCACGGTTGTCCACGACTTTCCGGCTTGGTGCATCACCAAATGTCGTGTCACGGGCTGTAGGTTTAGTTCGTTCCTATGCAGCCAAGCCGAGTAATACCCTGGCTGCACTGTTTCGTTTGCAATCAAGAAACCCTCTGGTGCTGGATTGGGTGAAGAGAGTGAATGGCATAGAGATATCCCATTCTGTCTTTTTATTTCAGGGTGAAGCCCTGCAGGCTGAACTGTTAAAACAGTTTCTGACAGGTGGCCATGAGATGTTCGCACAACGTGGCCATAGCTACTGGCGTACTGAGCAGTTGATCGATCCGATATCTAAGCTTGTTGAGGATGGTGCTGTAACCGACATTGACCTTGGCAGTAAACAGCGGTTTATGAGCCTTGGTTCCTGTGGTGGTATTCGTGCCTACTCCGAGCTTGCCACACTCTTTAATAATAATGTGGATATCCTGGCAACCGTTGGAACTGGAAAGGCCGTGGTCAACAATCCCTATAATGAATTCCTCTTTGAGGCGGTGGCTAAGGCGAACAAAGAGTTGAGTTGGGATGATATTTCCGAACGCTCTGCTAAGATATTTAAACAGGGGTTGGGGGAAGATTATTTACAACCCGGTTCTCTGCCCGCAATTTTACACAAGATCATGGATCAGAAATCAATTGACCTGAAACCCGACGAAAATGGCACTGATTAAACGAACAGAACTTTCTGCTCTCTTGAAAAGTATGGAGGCAGGTAAGGGAGACGAACTCCCGAGGATAATTCTCTTCTTTGGGGAGCGATTTCTCTGTCGTGAGGCAGCAGATATTTTGCAGAAAAGTGTGTTGGCACGCGCCCCTGGCGGCGTTGTAAACGCCATCGATGGTGACAATGAGGATACCAGCAGGACACTTGGACAGTTGATGAATTTCAGCCTGCTTCCCGGCCGCCAAATCTTTCGAGTTACCGATAGCCGCTTGTTTCATTCCAAAAGCGTTGCCTCTGCAATCTGGGGAAAGGTAGAACAGGCACAATCTGCAAATAAAGAAGCAGCATGTCGCAGACATCTTTTCTCTTTCCTCTCTTTGGCCGGCCTTGATATGGATGATTCCCTTGCTGAAATGAGTGCGAAACAGTGGCAGGGACTCTTTGGGTTTGCAAGACCTAGAGGCGATCTTTCCTGGGCCGATGCGATGATTGCAACGGCGACACCATCACAGCAAAAGGGAAACAGCGGTGATGTTGCCGCCCGTTATGTGGAAACGTTTCGCAAAGGTGTGCCTCCCAATAATATTCTTCTGCTTATTGCCGAGGCCGTTGACAAAAGGAAACAGCTATTTACCTTTATAAAGAAGGAAGGTCTGGTCGTTGATTGTTCCGTTGCTGTAGGTGCAGGGGCTGCAGCCCAAAAGGGACAAAAAGAAGTTTTACGGGAGATGGTTTTAAAGAGTCTTGCCGCTTTTCAGAAAAAGATAGCACCTCAGGCTTTGGAACTTCTGTTTGAACGGGTGGGGTTTCATCCCGTGGCCGTGGTTATGGAAACGGAAAAGCTGGCCCTTTATATAGGTGATCGGGATTTGATAACCGTGGAGGATTTAAACGCCATGGTGGGAAGAACCCGTGAAGATGCACTTTTTGAGTTAACGGATGCCTTTGGAAAACATCAGTCAGCCCGTGCCCTGGTGCTCTTGCACCGGTTGCTTGATCAGGGAATGCATGGTTTGGCAATTGTTGCCACCATGCGGATTTATCTGCGGAAGATGCTGATCTTTCGTTCGCTCCAGCTTGGATCTGAGCCTTCTTGGCATTCCGGGATAAATGCCGGCCAGTTTCAGAAAGTGTACCTGCCGGCATTGAAAGAGCGTGGCGAATGGACGGAAAAGTTAACAGGCCATCCCTATGCCCTGTTTATGTCATTCAGCAAGGCTCAGGAGTTTTCCTGTGCGGTCTTAAAAAACTGGCTGGCTTTGCTACTACGGGCTGAGTTTCGACTGAAGGGTTCTCCGGTTCCGGCTGAACTTGTTTTAGATGAACTGTTCCTGACACTGCTGAAGCAAAAAAGAGAGTAAAGTTGAAAAAAAAACGAATAGTCCGTATGATAAAATTGTCGAAGTGAGAGTGTGTTACTGCGGTTTCAGCAGGATATTGAGCTGGAGTGCAGCAGAACAGGAGAGTATAACTGTCCCTGTAACGTTTGAAAATAAATAAGATAGAGCTATGAGTGATAAGAAAGGATCGGTGGCCACCAAGAATCGCAGCGAGGTTCGGGAGCCATCTCTTTATAAAGTGCTACTGCACAACGATGATTACACATCCATGGAATTTGTTGTGGCGATTCTGGAGAAAATTTTCCGTAAAAACACCTCGGAGGCCAGCCAAATCATGCTTAACGTGCACCAGGAAGGAGTTGGTATTGCCGGAGTGTACACCCGTGAGATATGTGAAACAAAAGTCGTTATTGTTCACGATCTGGCACGGCAGAGTGAATTTCCCCTGCGCTGCAGCATCGAAAAGCTTTAATACAATCCCGGGCCACTACCCGAATAGCTACATATAAAACTGGTATTATTATGATAAGTAAAGCATTGGAAACTGCCCTTATACGGGCCATACGTGAGGCAAAAGAGCATCATCATGAGTATGTCACAGTCGAGCATATGCTCTATGGGCTGCTCTATGATGAACTGGCCGATTATATCATCCAGGAATGTGGAGGTTCCACCGAAAACCTGAAAAATCGGCTTGAGTCCTTTTTTGCAGGAGAACTTCCCATCCATAGCCCGGAAGTACTTGGCGAGCCGGCTCAGACCGTGGCTTTTAACCGGGTTCTGCAAAGAGCCGTTGCCCATGTGCAGAGTTGCGGCAAAAAGGAAGTGGATAGCAGTGATGTGCTGGTTTCAATTTTCTCCGAAGCGGAATCTCATGCGGTTTTCTTTCTTGGCTCCGAAGGTTTGGGGCGGATGTCTGTTGTGGAGTTTATTTCTCATTCTCTGCCAGATGGTTTACAGAAAGAGCCACTGGCCAAAATGCCAGAAGGTCCAGGGGCTGAGAAGAAGGCCGATAAGGATGAAAAAATCCTTCAGGAGTTTACGGTTAATTATGCAAGGGTCGCAGCAGAAGGAAAGCTTGATCCTCTTATCGGTCGTAAGACCGAAGTGCACCGGATGATGCAGGTGCTCTGTCGCCGTAAAAAGAACAATCCCCTACTGGTGGGAGAGCCGGGTGTTGGTAAGACAGCCATTGCAGAAGGATTGGCACTCCTTATCCATGCTGATATCGAGGCGCGAGAGTCCGGACATAAGGCACTGGTTCCAGATCTGCTGCAGGATGTTGAAATCTATCTTCTTGATATGGGGAGTATGGTTGCTGGAACCAAGTACCGTGGAGACTTTGAGAAGCGGATTAAGGGTGTTATTTCCGCCATTGAACGAAAAGAAAATGCTATTTTGTTTATTGATGAGATGCACACCATTGTTGGCGCAGGAGCGACCAGCGGTGGTTCCATGGATGCTTCCAATCTTCTGAAACCAGCCCTTCAGTCCGGAACTCTTCGCTGCATAGGTTCCACGACCTACGAGGAGTATAAAAATCATATAGAGAAGGATAGGGCTCTGTCGCGCCGCTTTCAAAAAATTGATGTTGAGGAACCGACGGTTGACGAGACCAAGCGTATCCTGCAGGGATTGCTGTCCCGTTACGAGGAACATCATCTAGTCAAGTATTCAAAACCCGCTGTTCTTGCCACGGCTGAACTCGCAGATAGGTATATCAATGACCGTTTTTTGCCCGATAAGGCCATTGATATTCTTGATGAAGTTGGTTCGGCATTCCGCATGGCGGGAAAGTTGGGCAAGGTTGTTAAAGTCAGGGATGTTGAAAATGTGGTTTCCCGTATGGCACGGATTCCTGCGAAAAGTGGCACGAGTGCAGAACTGTCATCCTTAAAAGAACTTACCGCTGCCATGCAAGAGGTAATTTTCGGTCAGGATATGGCAATTGATGCCGTGGTTACTGCTGTGAAACGGTCTCGGGCAGGTCTTGGTAATCCGGATAGTCCAACAGGGAGTTTCCTCTTTGCAGGGCCCACGGGCGTCGGTAAAACAGAAGTTGCACGGCAGCTCGCAGCAAAGCTTTCTATCCATTTTGAACGCTTTGATATGAGTGAGTATATGGAAAAACATGCCGTGGCCAGACTTATAGGAGCGCCTCCCGGGTATGTGGGCTTTGATCAGGGCGGATTACTCACCGAGGCTATTCGCAAACATCCCTATTCTGTTCTGTTGTTTGATGAAATAGAAAAAGCGCATCCTGATATTTTTTCTATTCTTTTGCAAGTGATGGATCATTCCACCCTCACTGATAATTCGGGTAGGAAGGCTGATTTTCGTAATGTTATCATTATTATGACCACCAATGCAGGCGCAAGGGAGATGTCTGCTGCCCCCATCGGTTTTGTTGCTGAGACCAAGGGCCGCGAACAGAAGGCTTTAAAAAATCTTTTTGCTCCGGAATTTAGGAATCGTCTCGATGCTAGTATATCCTTTGCACCACTTGATCCAAAATCGGTTGAGAAGGTGGTTGATAAACTGATGGCAGAGTTGCAGACGCAGCTTGCCGAAAGAAAAGTTACTATTACTCTCACCTCTGGAGCGCGAAGCTGGCTTGCTAAGAAAGGCTACGATCCTGCATATGGGGCGCGGCCTCTGCGTCGTCTGATCTTAAAGGAAATTGGTGATGTGCTGACCGATGAAATCCTGTTTGGCGAACTTGCTTCCGGAGGTTCGGCAAAGGTTGGAGTGCGGGATAAGAAATTGACCTTCGTCTATAAGCAGGAGTAAAATGTTTCCCTATGTTTTCTGAGATGATAGCAGGGCTTCAGGAGGGGCAATTGCCGAATGTTGCTCTGTTACGCGGAAGGTGTCATGCCGCAGTGACTAAAAAACTGGCCTTTGTTCGTCTTCCTCCTGTCTATTGGGAGAATGATCCAAAACGTAACCCTGACTCCAGCCATCTCCTCTGGGCGGTTCTGTTGCTGGGTGATTCTGATATGCTTGATATTGTAAAGGGCATTATTCTTATGGAGCAGGCGGAAAGAGAAGGACTTTCTCTTGAAGAATTTACAAGAGAGAGTCTTGGTGAACTGTACGCTTTGGCACCCAATCCTCAGTTTCAAAGCTTGCTGGAAGCATATGTGGATAAATCAGCAATGACACCGGATTTGTAAGTGTGGTAATTTCGTAACAGTTGTTCTCTTCGAGTAAATGTTCTGGTTCGGTCTTCCTCCATCATTTCCCTGTGCGCGGTGAAAGCAGAAAAAACTTGTCCATTTCCTATGGATAATAGTAATGTATTGTAAACGTAACTATTCAGCAGCACTCCAACTACGTCCATTTTTGCCTCCTCGAATAGCATTAGTATGCTTCGGAACCCAAAATCAACGAATTTGAAGCACGGAGTCTGCGTTTACCCGGAGTCTGCGCTTACCTGCTAAACAGTTACACCCCAAGAGTACTTCCTTCGGGGCGCGTTCAGAGTTAAGGGTAATTAGCTGCCTTCGCTGAATAGTTACTTGTAAACAATATAAATATGGAACTTAAAAGGGATAGTTCCGGATCCTTTGTTCACTTTATCGGGCATCAATGTATACAAACTATTTTGGTCTTAAAGAAAAACCATTTTCCTTGACTCCTGATCCACAGTTCCTCTATATGAGTGAGCTGCACCGGGAGGCTTTAGCCCATCTTCTGTATGGGGTTGGCAGTGACGGCTGTTTTATTCTTCTCACCGGTGATATGGGGACAGGGAAAACCAGTGTCGCCCGTTGCCTTTTAACCAGACTTCCAGAAAATACAGATGTTGCGCTGATTGATACTCCCTGTTTGACGGTTCTTGAGTTGCTTGAAAGTATCTGCAATTCATTTTGCATTGATCTGAGCGGTGCAGGAAAAAACAGAGATGCTTATGTGGAGAGAATCGAGACTTTTCTGCTTGATGCTCATGATAGGGGACGAAATATTGCTCTTCTTGTTGATGAGGCGCAAAATCTCAGCCTTGACCTGCTTGAGCAACTGCGTCTTCTGATAAATCAGGAAAACAACCAGGAAAAATTATTAAAGATTATTCTTCTCGGACAGACCGAATTGACGCAGATTCTCAGCCAGGAAGGGGCAACTGAGATTAATCAGCGTATTACTTCAAGATACCATTTACGCCCTCTTGATAGAGAGAGCAGTTTTTCCTATATTGAGCATCACCTTGCCATAGCCGGGGCACGGGAGGAAATCTTCTCGCAGAGCGCCATGTCCCGGGTTTTTGAACTCAGCAGCGGTATTCCCCGTCTTATAAATGTACTCTGTGACCGTGCCCTGCTTGGCACCTACAAGGAAAAAAAATATCTTGTCAGCCCTGGTATTGTCGATATTGCAGGAGCAAGTGTCCTTGGCAGTAAGAGCGAAGAGAATGGGGCTGTATCTCGACAATCGTTGTGGAAAAAACTCCTCGTTCTTATTGCTCTTATTGGAATTACTGTTGCCTGTGTCTTTTATTTCCTACAGCCTCAAAGCTCCGTTGTGGCACCGCCGAAACCTCATGCTTTAAAGGTTCCCGTTGAAATTGTTGAAGAAGCAACGGTGGAAATTGACTCCGAAATCGTGGTTCCAGAAGTCAGGAATGAAGAGGAAGAGTCACCTCGGCCGGCGACTATAAGAATAATTCCGCTTGAGATCAATGAGTAGTGTCGTGTTAAGGATAAGAATATTTTGACCTCTCTATTCGCTTCCCTTGTGCTCTGGTTTCAACAACAATCCCAGTCCACCCAGTTTATAGCTGTTGGAGGGTGGAGTTTCCTCTGCGGCCTGCTTTGTGCCTCTTTTTTCCTCCAGCGTTTTTTCCAAAAACAGAACAGTCAGCAGCTCAGCCGCCAAAAAGGTATTGCCGCCTATGAAAAACAGGCAATGGAAGGGCGTATCGCAGTTGGCGTTCAGGCGTACGAGACTATTCGTGAGCAGTGTGGGCAACTTAGTAAAGAAAAGAGACAAAAGTCTGTAATTATAGATGAATTACGGGAAAATGACGCTCAAAGGCGAAGTGAAAATACCAGGCTGCAAACCCTTATTGAACAGGAACGGCTTCGTACAGAGGAGAAGCTGAGTCTGCTGGATGAGGCACGTGAACAATTACGTTTGCAGTTTGCAGAACTAGCCTCTTCCATTCTTGAAGAAAAAAGCAGTCGTTTTTCACAGGAGAGTCAAGAAAAGTTTTCCGCTTTACTGTCGCCATTTCACGAACAACTTGAATCTTTTCGTCAAAAGGTTGATACCATCCACCATAGCGAAACCAGAGATCGTGCCGCACTGCAGCGGGAAATTTCATCTTTAAGAACACTGAACCTGCAGATGAGTGAAGAGGCAGTTAATCTTACGAGGGCCTTAAAGGGTGATAAACGAGTTCAGGGGACCTGGGGAGAGCTTGTCCTTGAAAGGGTCCTTGAACAGTCCGCTCTGCGTAAAGGGGTGGAGTATGAGACCCAGGCGGTGTTTCGTGACAGGGAAAATCGTATGCAGCGACCCGATGTTATTGTGCACCTGCCGGATGGGCGTTCTGTCATCATTGATTCGAAGGTTTCCTTTATCTCCTGGGAGAAATACGTAAATTGTGATGACGATGTGAAGCAACAGGCCTACCTTCGCCTCCATGTGAAGGCTGTTAGAGAGCATGTCAGGCTTCTTGGTGAGAAAGATTACCCGGCACTGGCAGAGCTTCGAACGCTTGATTTTGTGCTGATGTTTATGCCGGTTGAGGCCGCTTTTCTTGCGGCCTTTCAGGCCGATGAGACACTGTTTGCCGAGGCAATGAAGCGGAAAGTAATTCTTGTCAGCCCCACGACCCTGCTCACAACTCTTCGAACTATCGAGAGCATCTGGCACTACGAGAAACAGAGCAGAAATGCCAGGGAAATTGCTGAACGGGCAGCAGGCTTATATGACAAATTCTGCTCCTTCACTGAAGATATGGAACGTATTGGAAAACAGATGAACACGCTACAGCACAGTTACGATAGCGCCATGACCCGACTGAGCCAAGGGCGTGGCAATCTGATCTCACGGGTTGAAAATTTCCCGCAAATGGGGGTTAAAGTTAAAAAAACTCTTCCCACTGGTATTGTAAATCGTGCTGATATCGCCTCATGACGTTTCTAATATTTTTTTTAGTGGAAATTTAACTCCAAATAGACCTATATATATTGAATTATATTAACTTTTAGTCATTCTCCCGTAGACCTTATAGGGGGACGAACTTCTTTTTGAACTTCTTTGCAGGATGATAGCTGGATAAACTATGCGTTCACTTCGTAGTAAACTGGTCCTTACTTTCGGGGCCTGTATGATCCTTATACTTGGCATTGTTGTGACGTATACCGCTTATAAGTTACGCTCGCAGGCTATTGAGAGTGCTCACACTCATATTCTGCAAACGGTTCGTAATACTGCCTGGCGTAGTAAGGCAGTTATTGATCAGGGGGTTATCTCGAGCAGGATACTGGCCAGTGTTATTTCCGGTATTGAAGCCACTTCCCTGAAAGAGACAACCGCAGCTATGGATGCAACTCTTGCACATGCCATGCGGGAAAACCGCTCTCTGGTTGCCGCCTTTGTCTCCCATGCAAACCAATGCCAGTTTACTAAAGAAAGTTCAACACTCAAAAAATCATCCATTGAAAGTTCACTCTGGCTTCGGGACCCTGATCGTGGCTTGTACTCTCAGTCAATGTCACCACTGAAGTTTCTAAAAAAGGAGTGGTGTCACGCAGGACTCGATGACAATCTGGTGGTCACCGATATCTTCAAATTTCCCTTTGGTACGAAAGACAGAATCGTTTATGCGATTCTTACTCCGCTCCATAAATCCGGTAAAGTTACCGGTATGATAGGTGTTATTCTTGATGGGGATGAGTTTCAGGCGATAATCGATGAAGTAGAAAAAGCCATGGCACCCAAAGAGGCCAAAATTTCTCTGCTTTCATGGTATGGCTCCATTGTAGCCTCAACACTGGGGACGGATATGCGTGGTCAGAGTATGGAGATACTCCGCCCCTACTGTAATCTCAGTCTCACCGATCTTCAGACAGGTAAGCGGAGTGAGCTCGATGCCTTTGATTATATCGGATATCGAATTCCGGTACCGATTTTAGGGCTAGATACTCCCTGGTCTTTAGGAATGCGGATTCCAAGTAGTCTCATGCTGCAGGAGGCAAATAAGCTGGTGAGAGAGCTTGTTGGAATTGCGCTTGGACTGATTTTGCTGGGAGTATTTGCCATTGTATTTGGGGCAGCTCAGATTGCAAATCCGATAAGGAAGTTATCCGAGATAACGAGACGGGTTGCAAAGGGAGATTTTGATCAGGAAATTCCCATTGCCGGCAAGGATGAAATCGGCGAGCTGGCTGAGGATTTTCGGGTGATGTTGATTTCCAGAAAAGAAACAGAGGTGGAACTTTTTCGGCAGCAGCATATCCTCTCAGCAATATTTGAACGTGCCCCAGTTGCTATGGCTCTATTTAATGCAGAGTTTAGGGTGGTGAAAATTAACCGTAAAGCAGCATCAATGCTTGGCTATAGAGCAAGCACAGCCCAGAACAGATTACCAGGAGAAGTGCTGCAATGTGCCGCGATCGCGGGTTCAGGACTGGGCTGTGGTGATAGTGGACAATGCAAAAAATGCTTCATTCGCCTAATATTGGAGGAAGTTATAGAAAGCGGACAGGCTATTCATGGTCGGGAAGGAGAGTTTGTCCAGGAGAGTGGGGCGGGAAAAAAATCTTTCTGTCTTGAAGTGAATGCCGAATCTGTTGAGCTCGACGATGGGATTCAGGTCATTCTTACCATTGTTGATGTGACCGAACATACCAGGGATAAGAAAAAGCTTGAATCTAATGAAAAATTGCTTTCTACGATTCTTGACAGACTGCCGGTGGGTATGGTGCTTATAGATGTATCAAGTCATACTATTCACAGGGTTAACCCCTATGCTGCTTCCATGATCGGGGCCCCGGAAAATCAAATTCTTGGTAAAACTTGTCATAACTATATTTGCCCCGCTGAGAAAGGAAAATGCCCAATAACGGATCTTGGCAAACAGGTAGAGGATAAGGAACGTGTACTTCTGACTGCGCTTGGAGAAAAGGTCCCTATTATAAAGACGGTGGTTCCGGTGATACTTGAAGGAACGGAATATCTTCTTGAAACATTTATCGATATTTCTGATATTAAACGAATGGAAGATGCGCTGCGAAGAGCAAAACAGGCGGCAGAATCTTCTCTTGAAAGTGCTGAGTTGTATGCAGTTGATTTGGAAACCGCCAATGATGAACTCGACAAGGCCCTGATTGCAGCGCGACAGGCAAGTATTGCTAAATCAGAGTTTCTCGCAAATATGAGCCATGAAATTCGGACCCCGATGAATGGTATTGTAGGGTTTTCCGATATTTTGATGGATATGGAAATGGAGGAACGGCCTCGTGAGTTCCTTTCTATGATCAAGCTCTCCGCTGATCGTCTGCTCTGTTTGATTAATGATATTCTCGATTTTTCAAAAATTGAAGCGGGCCACCTGGAGCTTGAACTGCATGATTTTGGACTACGTAAGTTCCTCGATGAAAATCTCTCTGTCTTCTGGGTAGCCGCAAGGGACAAGGGCTTAAGTCTTGAATGGCAGGTTGATGAAGATGTCCCGGATCATTTTCTTGGGGATTCCGGGCGTCTTGGCCAGGTGTTAACAAACCTTGTTGGAAACGCTATTAAGTTCACTAAAATTGGTTCCGTAGAGATATCTGTCCATATACAGAGTTGTGAGGATGAAAATGTCACCCTCTATATTAAGGTCAAAGACACAGGGATTGGTATTGCTGCAGAAAATCAACTGGTGATTTTTCAGGAATTTGCCCAGGGAGATGGGTCGCATACTCGTAAATATGGTGGCACCGGTCTTGGGCTCGCTATCTCTGCAAAACTTGTTGCTCTTATGGGAGGCAGGGTGTGGGTAGAAAGTGCTGCTGTTGGAAGACGCAGTACTGACCGTGCATCCAAAGAGAGTAGCGGGTCAGTATTTCATTTCACTGTAAAGATGACCCAGATTCTATCCCTGCCCCCATCTGCTGAGGCACTCTATGGAAGAGTGGAAAAACAGATGTTTGCCCAGCCTGTCACAGTTTTGCTTGCAGAAGATGATGAGATTAATCGTATTTTTGTAGAAGAGTTGCTCCGCAGCCGGAATTGTCAGGTGGTGTCCGTTGAGAATGGCAGGGAGGCAATCAGGGCTATTGCTGAAAATTACTACGATATTGTTCTTATGGATATTCAGATGCCGGTAATGGATGGGATCTGTGCCATCAAGGAAATCCGGAAACAAGAAAAGGGAAGTAGTCGTCATCTTCCGGTTATTGCACTGACTGCCCACGCTATGATAGAACATCGTGAAGAGTGTCTGCTGGTGGGAATGGACGATTATTTGACCAAACCTCTAGTGGTTGAGGAACTGCTGGCCGCTATTAAAAAATTCCTCTAGTAAGATAACAGTAATCATTATTGTCTTTACAAATTGTCCTAAAATGTACATAGTGCTTGTTGTTTAATATTTAAGTGTTAATCGAAAAATCCAGTTAAAAGATGGAGAAGAGTTATGTGCCAGGAAATCAAAAGAACATGTAGTTGTGGAAAAAAAGATGCAACGTTTCATCTACGTGATAATGTAATGGGCCAGGAAGTTATTGATCGCCTGTTCTGCCCTGATTGTTCTACTGCTCAGGAACTTGATACGAAAACAATGGTCAGAGATAACAGTTGGATTATTGAGTATGATATGGATCTTGTTCGTATGTTTGCAATCACCAAGTTGAGTATGGATCCGGCCCATGTAACGCCTGAATTTGTCTTTGATGAGGGGTATGCGACGTGGCGTGAGATGTATCCTGGTGAAACCGTGGATATCACTGAAGAGCGTAATAAGATAATTGCCATGAAGGATAGTGACCCTAAGGAGTATCTGAGTACAATTCACTCCTGGGCTGTTGAGAGGATTCAGCGCTTAAAGGATGATGGCTGGCGTAAGGCGGTCAGATCCTGTTGATTGGATTATAATCGTATTTTATTTTACGCCTGAACAGAGAGTTGTTCGGGCGTTTTTTGGTTTAGGAGAAGTGTAATGAGTAAAGAAAATCGTCTGTTCCATTGGCTAGGGGCTAGTTGTACTTTTGTTGTAGCACTGTTGATTTTAGGGTTTGTACCATCAGCCTATGCGCTTATGTCAACAGATGATTTCATGCATAATGAGAAAAAAACGGATGATTATGACCAGTTGCTGAAGAATAGAGGTCTTCGTGTTCTTACCCCATACAATAAAACCTTTTATTTTCTCGATGGTGCCACTGAAAAAGGCTTGTCCTATGAAGCAATCAAGGGCTTTGAAGAATATATTAACAAGCAGCAGAAGACAAAACATCTGCAGTTTCATATTATTATTATTCCCACCGAACGGGAGCTTCTGTTGTCTCGATTGAATGAAGGTTTTGGCGACATTGCCGTAGGTAACTTGACCATTACCGATGAGCGTCTGAAGCAAGTGGATTTTTCGGCGCCCTTTTTAAGTGATGTGAAGGAGATAGTGGTTGCCAGGAAAGGTGGTCCTGAGCTGAAAAACAGCTTTGACCTGGCAGGAAAGGAAGTATATGTTCGAAAATCAAGCAGCTACTATGGAAACCTTCTCAAGTTGAATGATGTGCTAAAATCCACAGGGAAAAAACCGGTCAAGATAACATTTGCCGATGAGAAACTTGAGGATGCAGACCTGCTGGAAATGCTGGATGCAGGTGTTGTCCCCATGCTGATAGTGGATAATCACAAAGCTGAATTTTGGGCAAATATTTTGGAAAATATCCGGATATATCCGGATGTATTTGTGCATAGTGAAGGAAAGATAGGCTGGGCGGTCAGGAAAAACAATCCGAAATTAAAAGCAGTAATTGATGGATATGTGAAGAAAAACAAGAAGGGGACTCTTCACGGGAATATGGCAATAAATAAGTATCTGAAGAGCACTAAATATATGACAAATCCAACCGCTGCAAAAGAACGGGAGAATTTAACCAAACTGGTGAAGTTTTTCAAGGTGTATGCCAAGCAATATGACTTTAATTATTTAATGCTTACGGCATTGGCCTATCAGGAATCACGTCTGAATCAGAAGGCAAAAAGTCATGTCGGGGCCGTTGGTGTTATGCAGATCCTGCCATCTACAGCAGGTGATAAAAATGTAAATATAAAGAATATTCAAGATGTTGAAGCGAATATTCATGCCGGGACAAAGTATCTTCGTTTTATGGCGGATCGTTATTTTGCAGATGAGGGAATTAGTCAGTTAGACAGGGCTCTGCTGGCCTTTGCCTCCTATAATGCTGGACCTGCCAAAATAGCAAAATTACGCAAAGAGGCAAAGAGCATGGGGCTTGATCCCAATGTCTGGTTTAGAAATGTGGAAGTGGTTGCAGCAAAGAGAATAGGTAGAGAAACTGTTCAGTATGTGAGTAATATATATAAATATTATGTTGTATATGCTCTTCTTGCTGAACAGGGAAAACTCTAGGAAGCCGTCCGGGAATAAAACACCTGTTTCTCGGACAAGCTCCTAGTGACACCAGTGTGTTTGCACCACTAGCTGTCAGGCTCCCAGGCTAAAACTTTGTTGCGTTGCCACCTCAATGGCAAGCTCGGCTCGTGCATTCGAATCCATGTCCTTGCCTTTTTCTTTACACCATGCAGGAAATGTTTCAGGATCGATAAATACTTTCATTACCAGGTCACCGCTTCCTTCGACCTGTTTTGCCATTTCTTCTGCTCTTTGCAGCCAGTCGGCATAGCTTTTGGGGAGCAGGTGGGAGTCGCTGAAGAGTTCCATCAGCGTGTTCCAGTCTTCTTCTTTATACCAGACCATCGCCTGGAGTGAGGGGGCCTGGGGGGCGCTATCTTTAGTGTCTGTCATATTGTATCTCGTCATTGCTTATTGGGGGGGGATTCGTAACAGAGGATCAACATACCAGAATACTCTTTTCGTTTCCATGCCTGTCTCAAAAAAAGAGGCTGACCCTGTTCCCTGGATTCGTAATCTGTTTTTTACATATTTTTAGCTGCAACGGGTGGTGTTTATAAACTCCAGATAGGCTTCAGGTCCTTTCCGGTAGTGTCTGTAACATTCCTTGAGATGGATTGCTTGCAGGCCTGTCGCGGCCAGCCAGTCCGTGTTGCTTCCCGTACTCCCCCTTGTCATCATAACAATTGTTTCCGGATCCATTTTAGAGAGTATACCAAATCGAACGAGTAGTTTCTCCGGAAGCATCTGTATCACTCTTGTAACCTGTTGAGCAAAGACCAGTGGTACGGAACAGCTGAAAACAAAATCTTTGCCTAATGCCTTTGCAGCTGTTGTAAATATCTCTTTCCACGTCATAGGGGTGGGGCCGCAGGCACGAAGAATCCTATTACCGGTTCCTGTATCGTGAGTAAAGAGACGTGCAACACCAATGGCGATCTCCCTGCAGTGAACCGGCTGTATTTTTGCATTACCCACTGAAAAATTAATGGGCAATCGTGCGATCTGCTCCAGTAAAAGATGACCTCGTTCGGGTTCGTAGATCACATTTGGCCGAACGATCCTGTAGTTGAGGTCGGTGAGTAGAGCGAGTTGCCGGTCAAGCTCTGCTTTGCTGGCAGGGTAGGGAAACTGAGTATAATCGGGCCAGTCTGCTCCGGTGGTTGAAATCTGAATGATTCTTGGGAGACCTGGCTGTTGATCTGAAGCATGTCGGGTCCGCAGGTGTTGTTGCATTGCTTGAAAGAGGGCAAGCGGGGCTAGGACATTTACCCTGTTAAGAGATTGCCCCCCCAAGGTAGTGGCGATTCCCACATTGTTTACAACCCTGTCAATATTTTGGTCCTGGAGGCGCCTGAGCCATATCTCCGGGCTGGTGTCATGGTTGAGATCAATCTGAATAAACGTCAGTGTAGGAGATGGGAGTTGTTTTAAGGCTTTTTGGATGTTTCGCACTCCGCAGGTAACCTGAAAACCTGCCCGACAGAGTTCTTCCACAAGTGGCGGTCCGAGAAAGCCGGTGGCTCCGACAACAAGGATATTTTCTTTTCGATGTTCAGTCACCCCTGTTCTCCTTTTGTCGTCGGAAGATTGGAAAAAATAGTGGAGTAGTCTTCAGGTAAATTTGATATTCTTCTCCAAAGCGCAGTGCCAGTTCCCGCTCTTCAATGATCTTGATATACCCATAGCCCAGTAGCATTCCAAAACCCATGCAGAGAATTCCTGTGCTGAGGGTGTCGAGCCATGTCCCAAGCGCAAGAAAATAGAGATTAGTTCCAAGTTCAATAGGATTACGGCAGTATCCGTATATCCTATTTGTGACAAGTGTGCTGGTTGGAGTGATGGGGGCCGGGGTACCACCTCCTGTGATCCACAGGGAAAGCGTTCCCCAGGTCATTAATGTCAACGCTAGGAGTATTGCGAGCAGGGCTATGGCTATTTCAACCGTTTCTGGCCAGGGGAGAGGAATGAGCCGGGTGAGATAACGAGAGAACAGAAATAGAAAGAAAGGTGAAATGACCAGAAATACAATAGTTCCCGGCAGAAGTGATACTATTTTGTAGCCGGTGGAGTAGTTTTTCCCGGTGAATCGTAAAAAGATGCTGATTATCTTTTCCATTTAGTGTCTTACTCCATAAAAACTATAATAAAAAACAAGGAACTCTTAAGTCCCATTACACTCAAAGGGGTAACGGTAGCATTGAGGCACGTATACTGGCTCACTTATTGGTTACCAGCGTTGGATCCCTGATAGTTACTAATGTTGAGTATAGAAGTTACAGGGGCTCTTTTGGAGCTGGGTTTTACATTTGAATGTGACATTGTGTAGTATCGGTGATTTGAACAGTGGAGCTTAATGATCAGTCCTTCAGTCTAAATACCTTAAATGAAATGCGCCTGATCTTGCAAACACCAACGTGCAGTATAGTACGGCAACTCTGAAACGTGTGTAAATTGTTTTACTTGAGCCCCACTTCCTTAAAGTATTTCATTGCACCCGGATGAATTGGTGCGGAAAGACCCGTCAGCATATTCTCTTTTGTAAGGGGTGCGTAAGCCGGGTGAAGCTTTTTAAAGACGTCTAAGTTGTCAAAGACTTCTTTGGTTATCGCGTAAACGATATCATCCGGAATTTTGGAGGAGGTTACAAGGGTTGCCTTGACCCCAAAGGTCTCTATGTCCTTATCGTTTAGTGCTCCAGGGTAGAGTTTTATCGGAATGGTTGCCTTTGCATAGTATGGGAATTTTTCAAGCAGGATTTCAATGCCTGTGATATCGGCAATAACAACTTTTCGAGCACCGGAAGTTGCCTCTTTAATGGATCCGGATGGATGCCCGACGGTATAGAAAAAAGCATCAATTCGGTTGTCCTGCAGGAGGCCTGCTGCCTCCGATGCTTTAATGGATACCGCTTCGAGGTCTGTTTCGTAGTGAATACCAACGGCAGTAAGGGCGTCGATGGCGTTATGTCGTTGCCCGGATCCGATATTCCCAATATTTACCTTTTTTCCCTTTAGGTCGGTGATGTTTTGAATTCCGGAATCGAAAGCTGCAACCAGTGTGACCGCTTCCGGGTGTAGAGAGAATACTGACCGTAATTCTGTCTGAGGCCCCTTGTCTTTCCATGCTGCCAACCCATTGATGGCCTGAAATTGACTATCTGATTGCACAATACCAAATTCCAGGTCACCCGCCATAATTGCGTTGATATTAAATATTGACCCTCCAGTAGATTCGACGGTCGCACGAAGACCATACTCCTCCTTTTTTTTATTGATCATTTTGGCAATTGCCCCGCCGGTAGGGTAGTAAACTCCGGTTATTCCACCTGTTCCAATGGTTACGAAGGTGGATTTAGCCTGGGCAATTCCAGAGCTTAAGAGGAGTGTAAGGAGGAGTGCGGGAAGTGGCGCTGATAAAAATTTCATGCAAGATCTCCATCTAAAAGGACGAAAATTAACGCTTTTGGAGTATTTGTACTATTGATATGATTAATAT
>CAZDJE010000005.1:0-67911 GCA_964505715.1 uncultured Desulfocapsa sp.
AGGCGTTAACGTCCAAAAAATAATGGGCTATGCACTTATCACTTGAATTCAGGTAGATAAAAAATATTTTACCGGAGTACTAGAAACTCCTGCTCAAGAGTCAATGGTCAACCTTGCCTTAAAGCTCCATCCAGGAATAAAAAAAATATATTTAATAGCTGATACAACACCTTCAGGGAATTACCGTTGGGAAAAACAAACTGTCCCATTAATTTCAGTTTTCCCGGATATTGAGTTTATCCGTATTGACGATAGCTTATCCTTTTCAGAAATTGAGGATAAAATGATCAATCTCCCGGACGATTCAATTACATTTTATGCTGTTCTTACACGAGACAAAACAGGTCGTTATTTCCCTTTGAAGGAAGCAGTATCAAGAATATCGAAGGCGAGTAGGAGGCCTATATATACTTTCTTGAGCCAAGACTTAAAGTACGGATTAATTGGTGGTAATGTGCTGGATGGATATCATCAGGGAGAGAAGGCAATTGATATCGTAATTCGAATTTTACAAGGAGAAAGTATTTCTGATATTCCTATTGAAAAGAAACCTACTTCTCAATTTATGTTTAATTATCCTCAACTGATAAGATACAATATTAGGCTGTCCGATTTGCCTGAAAAAAGTATTATTTTAAACAAACCCTATTCGTTTTATGAAGATTATAAAAGATATGTCTGGGCTGTGGGGTCGGTAGTTTTTATCATTATTATACTGATTTTTTATGTCCACAAAATAAAAAGAAGGTTGCTAGAAGAAGCGTTGCGGAAGAGTGAAGGAAGACTTGTTGAAGCTCAAAAAATAGCCCAGATAGGACACTTTATTTTTGATACCAGGACAGATACTTGGATGAGTTCACACCAATTAAATGATATTTTTGGAATAGATAAGAATCTTAGAAAAAATGCAGCCAGTTGGGTCCAGATAATCCACCCTGATCATCGGGAAACAATGTCGACCTATCTTCAGAAGAATATTTTAACACAGCATCAAATTTTTGATAAAGAATATAAAATAATTAATAAGAGAACTGGGCAAGACAAATGGGTACACGGGTTAGGTAAACTCAAATTCGATAAAAACAATAACCCGGTTGAACTGTTTGGCACAATTCAAGATATTACTGAGCACAAGCTGATGGAGGTGGCAGTCCAAAAAAGTAAACAAAGGCTTGACGGCATCCTTTACGGCACAAATGCTGGAACCTGGGAATGGAATGTCCAGACAGGTGAGACGAGTTTCAATGAACGCTGGGCAAATATTATAGGGTACACTCTTCATGAACTTGAGCCCATAAGCATTCAGACATGGATCGACCTTGCCCATCCCGATGACCTCAAAGTTTCCAATGAACTGCTTGAAAAACATTTTAAGCAAGAAGTCGGTTATTACGAATTAGAATGTCGTATAAAACACAAAAATGGGAACTGGGTATGGGTGCTTGACCGTGGTCGTGTGATTTCTTGGACTGATGACAATAAACCACTTATGATTTCGGGGACACATCAGGACGTCACCTTGCGTAAGCGGGCGGAGGAGGCGCGGGATAAACTCCAAGTCCAGCTTATTCAGTTCGAGAAGTCTGAGAGCCTAAGCCGCATGGCCGGTGCTATCGCCCATCATTTCAACAACCAACTGGCAGTGGTGATCGGATATATCGAGTTAGCTCTTGTGGATGCGCCACAGGATGCAGCATTAATTGAAGATTTGACCTCTGCAATGCAAGGAGCCCATAAGGCGGCAGAGGTAAGTGGTCTTATGCTTACGTATCTCGGCCAGACAACCGGCAGATATATACCGATGGATTTGTCTGAGACCTGCCGTCAAAGCGTGTCGTCTTTACAAGCTTCGGCTCCAAGAGAAATAGCTCTCAACGTTGAATTGCGTACCTCTGGTCCCGTTATCAGAGGAAATGCAAATCAGATACAACAGGTTCTGGGTAACTTGATCACCAATGCTTGGGAGGCTATGGACAAGCAGCAGGGGGGAATTGACGTGATTGTAAGGACGCTTCCTCGGGCTGACATTCCCCTAATGTTGTACTTCCCTCCTGACTGGAAGCCTAAAAGTGAAACATATGCCTGCCTGGAAATCAGGGATACCGGTTGTGGAATTGAAGAGAAGGATATCCATAAGGTCTTCGACCCGTTTTTCACGAGTAAATTTACTGGTCGTGGTCTTGGCCTAGCCATAGTCCTCGGAATTGTCAAGGCACATGGAGGCGCTGTGACAGTGGACAGCGAAAAGGGAGCAGGGAGTAGTTTTAAAGTTTATTTAGCAGTCACATCGGAATCAGTTGTACTAAAACCCGATGAAAAGATTTGTGCCTCTGCGCAACAATAGTGACAACAATTACAAGATAACAATCGAACCACAATAGCGAACAACAATAGGGGCAGAGCATGCTAACTGACTGTATTATTGTTGAAGGTTTCTATGGAAGACCCGTTTTTTGCTCTTAGGTGCTCCTTTTTAGCCTAAAAGGACTTTTCTTGTTACTGTATCCAGTTTGGCTTTCCCACAGGCTAGAGCCTGCCGACTTTTCAGAGAGAGGAGAAGATTATGCGATTTGCGACTAAAACGCGCCTACCATGGACCCCTTTTGCTTTCATAGTAAAGCTTGCCATTGTCTGCTTCTTTATGATGGTCGGTTTCGGCTCGCCGGATATCGCCATCGGTGCACCCAGTGTAGAAGTGACATTCGTTAAAGGTATCCAACCAGGATGGGTCAGAGCGTATGCCAACTATGAATTGGCTAATCTGGTGCGGCCCGGAGTGAGGTTTTTACCATCTGTGGTCTGTAAAGATGCTCTGACACCAGATTTAGTTACTACCACCGTGGCCCGGGTTGATTCGGAGAACAAGCGGGTCATCATAGATATCAAGAGCAACCTCGCATACTTTGAGGAAAGAAATTTCAGAGTGGAGCCCTGCGTCGTCAAATCCATTACGGTGGATATGAAAAGAGGTGACCTTACCGGTGAGCCCTTGGCGAGCCATACTCTACCCATCGGGTTTAATATGGGACTTCCCTTCTCCCACAGGCATTTTATGCAGCTCGAAGATAACTCCGATTTTGAGTTTGAGGGGAGCGTCTCCCTCTCTCCTGGTCGTCTGCATCGGCGCTATGCAGCATTTCCTCCGCAAACGATTGCTGTCCGTAAAGGAACTTGGCAGACTTTTCTCGAGGTCGAGGAACTGCCAGAAAGCAAGACCCTTGGGGTCCGTAGACTAAGTAGCTTCCAGGGTTGGAACCTAATGTTTGAGCTGGGGGCCGGGGGCGAGGTCTTTGACGGCTGGGGAATCGATGTGCACAGGCGGGGGATAGTAAAGCCGGAGACTTATCGAATAGAGCGCATAAATCCTGGCCATGACACCTTTCCCGATGGGATCATTTATCCAGCCCCTCCTCTTTATCCGGAAAGAGAATACTACAGAAACGTTCTAGACAACCGTTTTGTCCCAAGGGTGATAGACCCCTTGGAGGAGATCGATGTTATATATGACAACGAGAACCATCGCCTTGTAGCGGTCAACGGGGCCAAAATCCTGGAATTGGAAAGTGGGCCTATAATGCCTTGGACCGGTACTACGGATACCCTTTCTTCATTGGAAGGAGGTGAGCTGATAATTCCACAAGCGGAGGGCCCCTTTAGCATTGTTCCTTTCAATCCAAAAACTCCTCTGGTTGTCTCCACTCCGCACCTTACCCATCCTATTCCTCATCCTAATTCACTACCGATAGCTGCACGCCTAGTTGAAAAGATAAATTCCTTTGCTGGTGAGCTGCGGCCAGAGGACATGCGCGGGCTCAAATATCTGTCCGGGGTTACACCTTCTTCTTCCAGGGTTTTTGCTGAGCCGACCTTCTCAAGGCCGAGAGCTCCCGGTCAGGAGGATGTGAGCCCCCAAGAGTTCCTTGTTGAACAAGAGGAGCCGTTGTTTAATTCTCGATATTTTTCCGCCCGCACGGCGTCTGGGACCAAGAGGATGTTGCTCTCTCCAACTATGACGAGGGATAGCGGAAGTGGAGGCGGTGGAGCACAAACCCCGATGGCCCAAAATTTAAGTTCCTGTGAAGGATGGAGTAATCCAGACTTCATCTGTCCGACATGGGCGGACCCGATACCGATCGAAACCTTTCCCTCTAGGCCGGATGGCAGCAATACCCTTATGCTGTGGGATACGCTGACTCCCTACCTACAGAGTCAGGGAAACTTGATGGGGACATGTGGGACGCACGCCTCCATGCAGTATATCGAGATCCTCTATAACCGTTACGGCCTTGACCTGGGGAGAGAACGGGTCATTACGGTGGACGGCGAGCAAATCCTCGTTCCCTGGCCGCGGATCTCCTTTTCTACCACCGGCTCTCTGGTCCAATTATATACCGAGATGGGCAGCCGGGATGGAGAAGTTCCTATATGGATGGCAAAAGGCAGTGACTACTGGACTGCACGTAACTATGAGGAGTTGTATCCGGTATTCCTTGACGCTTACTGGCCGGCACGGGAGTTGTACTGGACCGAATGGGCGAACCGGTGGAATGATAACGGCTTAGATTTGAACCAGGACATCAGGGACCAGCTCTTATTCTGCAGGGAGCGCTATGTGGGTAGCGAAAAATCAAAGTTCTGGCGCTCAGGCTTCTGCCTCGGTCAGGGACATGCCCCCGCAGGTATCTACCGAAATTATTCTCGGGGGAGGTTTAATAAAACCATCGAGAACAAGCCGCTGTCTGCGCTTCCGTGGTCATTGGGGACAATCCAGCTTCCTATCGTTGTCGAGAATGTAGGAAAATCGATCACACCCCATGCTCCTATAGCGCTCCGACGCATAGTCAACGATCTGGACCGCGGCCTTCCCATGCGCCTCAGTTACAGTGCAGGTGCAGAGTCCTCTATTGCGGATGGCTGGGGCGGACAATACACTGGCCGTTCTGGTCCCACATGGTTTGTCCCTAGGGAGCTGGGAGGGAATACTCGGAAAGAGCTGCGGGACGCTCTTCAGCTGAATGGCGGCCATGCGGTATTGATTGTCGGATACACTATAGATGGCGATATAAACGGCAACTATGACCCCTACGAGTCCTACTTCATTATTCAGAATAACTGGGGGAAGAATTCTGGATACAAGAGCTTTTTCTTCATTAATTTTGCCGCCTTTGAGGTCCTTACCTACGGGCTGGAGGCTTTTCGTATAGATAAGCACTGTCCTTCGGTTGCGTGTGTCGGCCAATAAGGATGACGACCGCAGGCAGAGAGGCAGATTTTGAAAAATGAAATACATAATAGCACAATAGATAGCACAATAGGGTCGACCAAAGTAACTAGCCGTTTTATTGCTACAGTATGCTGAAAAATACCTTCTTGTTGCCTTAGAAGCCCCTTTTCACCTTAAAAAGAACCTTCTAAGGAGTTAGAGACCGTATTGAAGCAGGCTTCAGCTTCTTACAATATACTTTTTATAGGTAAAAAGAGTACTCTAAGGCCAAATAATAGCTATTGTGTTGACTTAAATGGCGACAATTCAGATGATAGCTTGGTCCGACCCCGTTTGGCTACCATCAGAATTATAGCATACTTTCGGTTTCGTTTTTGTTACGTATAAACAGAATAGGTTAACTGAGAGGTTTACCCAAATCGCTAGGATTGCCTTGGGATATCTTTTTTTGCTGGAATATTTAGTGAGCCCAGAGAAGGGATCTTTACTTCCTCTCCGCGGTTTATATAGGCAAACAGTATCGAAGAAGAAATCAGCACTCAATTAATGCTCAATTGACTATCACTTCATTCCAAATAATAGCTGTGTCCCTCTTGAACAAGGGCTAGGGGAGCATTGTCAAGGAGCGGGGTGTGGTAACACAACACTTGACCCCGGATAGCGCGCTGCAGCGCCTCAACTTGTTTCCAGTGGCTATGGACACCAGCAGGATTATCAAAATCTACTTCATGAAATACTAGATTACACTGAGCGAACCATTGCGGAGTAAGTTCATCACGGTTGAGAATGGTGTTAATTTTTTCATCAAATTTGGTGTCTCCGGAATAGCCAAAGGATTTACCACCCGCGGATATCCTGAATCCCAGCGTCCCATACGGAAGGAAATGGTGATTCCAGCGGCTTTCGATCCTGATAGGACCAAGATCCAAGGGCCTTCTGGGATCTAGAAAAGTTACGTCTATAAGGGTCTTTAGAGCTGGGTATAGTGGAGTAAACTGTCTCTTCAGAAGAGCATAGATTCCTTTTGCTGTTAGGAGCTGAATGCGGGTCCCAGTATGCTCTGCCCTTTTAAGGCAGGCTGAAAATCCCTGGATGTGGTCTTCGTGGTTGTGGGTGATGATAATATGAGTGATGTCATCCCAGTGGATTCCATGCTGAGCCAATGTGTTGGCAGGATAACCACCGGGGTCAATCCAAATCACGTACTTCCCGAAGCGGACGACAACGTTGGATACGTTTCCTATAAAACCATTGCCGGTCCCTATTGGAGTGATTTCTAGGCAATCCCTTGAGGTCTGGTCCCTTGGAAGTTCAGAGAGCAGGGCGTCGATCTCTTGATTTGGGTTGTAGAGAGGACGGAATTCATGTCTGTCGTACAGGGGCTGCCCATGGTCTGAGATAAGTATATTGTCCTCATGGATCGTTATTTCCAGAGGACCATTCACGTAAGCAGGAGTGGCAGGTTGTCTACCGAACCAGTTGTTCAGCCAGCGTTTCTTGATAATTGAAATACGCTGTGGATCAAAGAAAAACGAAAATGTTTGATCCAGGTGACGGTACATCTGATTCACGTTGTTCGGACTACCGGTGTACTGTTTCTGAATTCCACCTTTAACCTGAGCTTGCCAAAGAATAAATTCCTCGCCGGTATAATTATCACCAGCCATAGACGCTTCCCAGTTGGGAATGACTACGGTTTCTTCTCTAAATCCATGATGCGCGAGAAATTTCGCTATATCTGGCATACTCCCAACGCGGACGGTTCCCCTTGAAGTGGATACGAGGTCAACGTACAGGCCACAATGTTCAATGCGTTTCACTTGGTCGGTCATTGATGTCAAACAATTCTTATTCATCAGTCTGCTTCTCCTGTAAATGTATGCGTTTACATTTACATATATTATATTGCCCATCCATGCAATACAATAGTAATTAATTACTGTTGAAATACATTTGTTTGTCTATACTTACAGGTAGATACGTGGAGTTCCTAAATAATGATAGCACAAACATTTTAACTTTGATACAGTAATGTAAACGTTTACATGGGGACAAGATGAGTACAATGAGGGATGTTGCACAACTAGCAGGTGTTTCTACTGCCACAGTTTCCAGGTTCATCAACTCGCCAGGTGCAGTACGAGAAGTAACCCGGGAAAAAATCACCCGGGCAATGAAAATCTGCAACTACAAATACAATGCTTTAGCCCGTGGATTTGTCACCAAAAAATCGAATACCATTGGCCTAATCATACCGACCATTAGTAATCCGGTATTTGCTGATTCTACTCAAGGTGTCCAAGATTATGCAGACAAGAGAAAAATGCAGGTTATCCTCGGCAACTCTTATTACAAGTATGATCAGGAAGAAAGTCTTGTTAAAACACTGCGGGAAAAACAGGTAGACGGCCTTATTATTACAACCACCAATTTAAAAGGTAATGTTCTCAAAACACTTCTAGATGAAAATTTTCCTTTTGTATTGCTGTTTAGCACTGTTAAGGGAGGTCCCTTATCGGCGGTAGGGGTTGATAATTGTCGAGGAGGTTTTATTGCTACGGAACACTTGATAACTTTGGGTCATAAACGTATAGGCATGCTTGCAGGAAGTTTTGCGATAACCGACCGCAGTTACCACCGATGGCATGGCTACCGGCAGTGTCTTAATAAGTTTGATATCCCGTATGACAAAGAACTCTTGGTTCAGACGGAATATTCCCTCGCAGGTGGACGAGATACCGTCAAAAAGCTGCTTGCATTGAAAAACCCACCGACTGCTGTATTTTGCTCCAACGACTACCTCGCTCTTGGCGCAATGAAAGGAGCAAGAGAAATGGGATTACGGCTGCCAGATGACTTATCCATCGTGGGGTTTGACGATATGCAGACTGCCTCTTATGTATTGCCGGCTCTTACTACCATCCGACAGCCGGCATACAAAATGGGGGGAATTGCTGCAGAACTGCTGTTTCAACGAATGGAGTCGGCAGGAAAACCAGTACAAAGAATGCTGGAATCAACACTCATCATTCGAGAATCGACAACTATCCCTTCAAACATTAGGAATCATACTGTACGTAATAAGTTACAATAAGTGGATCTTAGTAGATACATGAACAACAGCAACTGAGGGTAAGTATTCGTATCATTAGTTTTAACCATTTACTAAAGGAGAAATTGCATGAGAAGTGTAAGATTTGGCAAGCAAATGTTGAAAGCATTGGTGGTGGGAGTGTCCATGCTTTCATTAACATCCATGGCGGCAGCAACCGAATTGAATATGTTTTACCCGGTTGCTGTGGGTGGTCCCCTGACCAAGCTGGTTGACAGTCTTGTAACTGAGTTCGAGGCAGAACACCCGGACATCAAGATTAAGGCCACTTACTCGGGAAATTATTCCGACACAATGACAAAGTCTATGACGGCTCTGAAGGGTGGAAAGCCACCCCATATAGCAGTGATACTCTCAACAGAAATTTTCACCCTTATGGACAACAAAGCCATCGTTGCTTATGACGATCTAGTATCGTCCGAGCAAGACAAAAAATGGCTTGATAGTTTTTACCCCGCTTTGATGGAAAACAGCCGTACTGGCGATAAAACATGGAGCATACCGTTCCAGAGATCCACCATCGTCATGTATTATAACAAGGATGCTTTCAGGAAGGCCGGACTTGACCCCGAGAAACCACCTGCAACTTGGGAAGAACTTGTCGAGATGGGCAAAAAACTAGTTATTAAAGACGATCAAGGCGCAGTGAAACAGTGGGGAATAGAGATCCCTTCCACCGGGTATCCGTACTGGATGTTCGGAGCCCTCACTCGTCAAAACAGTGAAGTGCTTATGAACGACAGTGGCACCGAAACCTATTTTGACAAGCCGGGAGTCGTTCAGGCCCTAGATTTCTGGAAGAAGTTGGGAAAAGAGTATGCCATCATGCCTACAGGAACCATTGAATGGGGTACACTCAGGAGCGACTTCCTCGAGCAGAAAACCGCAATGATGTGGCATAGTACAGGAAACCTCACCGCAGTAAAGAAGAATGCGACCTTTGATTTTGGTGTTGCCATGCTGCCCGCAGGAAAGGAAAGAGGAACACCAACTGGTGGTGGAAACTTCTATATATTCGATCAGAGCACTCCGGAAGAAAGGGCCGCAGCGCTTACCTTTGTTAAGTGGATGACACAACCTTCCAGAACAGCTCAGTGGAGTATTGGTACTGGCTATCTTGGCACACGTCCTGACGCCTATGATACTGCTGAGATGAAGACATATGTCAAAGACTTTCCGCCGGCAGCAGTTGCTAGGGATCAGCTTAAATATGCTACAGCTGAATTGTCGGTTCATGAAAACGGACGGATGTATAAAATTCTCAACGATGCAATTCAGTCTGTCCTGACTGGAGCCAAGTCTCCTCAGGATGCCTTGAATGGTGCTCAGAAACAATCTGATCGTATTTTGAAACGATATCGTTAACTCTATCTCTGGTCAGGGGGGCGCCAGAGGGCGTCTCCTTTGATCGGTTATTCTTTCTAATGGTTTTGCCATGAAGACTGTAAATATTATCGAGACACTGGGGGCTTGGATGCTCGGTGCGCTCTGGCTTTTGCCGGTGCTGTTCGCCTTTTGGAGTGCATTCCATCCTGCTGAATTTTCAACCAGTTTTGAACTTTTTGCCCCATTAACACTGGATAATTTCACCAGAGCTTGGGGGTATGCACCATTTCCCAGATATCTGTTAAATACTTTTTTTCTAGTAACGACGATCCTGATTGCTCAATTTATTTTGTGCACTCTCGCGGCTTATGCTTTTGCCAGGTTCGATTTTTTCGGGAAAAATGTCATTTTCGCATTAGTCCTGCTCCAGTTGATGATCATGCCGGAGGTTCTTCTCGTCGAGAATTACCGTACGATAAGTAGTATGGGATTACTTGATACCATTCCCGCTATCGCTTTTCCTTATATGGCTAGCGCTTTTGGTGTTTTTCTATTGCGACAGTCTTTTAAAACCATCCCCAAAGAACTCGTTGAAGCGGCTCAGGTGGAAGGTGTTTCCGCTCTTGGTGTTTTGTGGAAGGTTTATGTCCCACTTGCTAAACCCACCTATATTGCATATGGGCTGGTCTCCGTTAGTTATCATTGGAACAATTTTCTTTGGCCCTTAGTTGTTACCAGTTCAGTCAACAGCCGTCCCCTGACTGTGGGGTTGGCCATTTTCGGCGCTCCGGAATCCGGGGTCGACTGGTCTATAATTACAGCTGCGACAGTTATGACGATGTCCCCTTTGTTACTGGCCTTTATTTTGTTCCAGCGTCAATTTGTTCAATCGTTCATGCACTCAGGCATTAAGTAGTTTTTCACCTGATAACCAAGGTTAACTTGAGATAGAGAATAAACAATGTCAGCAATTATTTTGAGAGATATCTATAAAAGCTGGGGCAGTTTCGAGGCCCTGAGTAATATCAATTTGGGCTGTGAAGAAGGAAAACTTCTTGTCCTTCTTGGACCTTCAGGCTGCGGTAAGTCAACCACGCTCCGCCTCATAGCTGGCCTGGAGACACCAACATCCGGCGCGGTGGAAATCAATGGTAAGGATGTCTCGAATCTCCCTCCGGTGAAACGCGATATCTCCATGGTTTTTCAGAATTATGCACTATTCCCGCATTTAACTGTCGCTGAAAATATACTCTTTGGCCTCAAGGCCCGCAAAGTATCAAAACCAGAGCGAAAAAAACGTCTGAAAAATGCAGCAGACATTCTTGGGCTGGAAGAATTTTTGCATCGAAAGCCTGCTCAGCTCTCTGGTGGGCAACGCCAACGAGTAGCACTTGGACGTGCCATTGTTGCGCAGGTACCGGTCTGTCTTATGGACGAACCACTTTCCAACCTTGATGCGAAGCTCAGGCAGGAAATGCGCCAGGAAATTCGATCCCTCCAACAACGCCTTGGAATGACAATGGTATACGTTACCCACGATCAGGTCGAGGCGATGACCATAGCGGATAAAATCATCCTAATGAATGACGGAGGGATAGAGCAGCACGGTACCCCCGAGGATCTATACAACCGACCAGCCACCGCGTTTACTGGAAGTTTTATTGGTAACCCTCCAATGAATATTCTGAAGTCGAACCCGGAAATTGTGGCAGCCTGCGGTGTCGACATGCCAGAAAACTTTGCCATTAGCGACTTGTTGATTGGAGTCAGACCTGAAAATATTGAGGTTTCCAAGAACTCCGGGTTCGAAATAGTGGTCTCTGCTACCGAATATCTTGGAGCAGACACACTGATCGTCGGCCGTTCAAATGACCAATCCATAACCCTGACAATTAAGGGTAAAGCAACTATTCCGATGGGCGAGATAATAAGAATCGGGTGGAGTTCAAAAGATACCCACTTGTTTTCCGCATCAACCGGAAAGAGAGTCGAGACGACCAACATGGGAGAACAATCATGAAACCGATGTTGGAGTTGCGTTATTGGAATCATATAAATGGTTGGTTGTTAGTACTTCCAGCCGTATTCATGATCGGTCTGTTTACACATTACCCCATCGGCTCCACCATTTACCATAGTTTGTTTTCCACTGGAAATGCAGTTCATCCTTCCGTCTACACCGGTCTAGAAAATTATTCCTTACTCATGGAAGATGATATTTTCTGGAAAGTTCTTAAGAACAATATGATCTATTCCATGTGTACGGTCCCCTTAAGTATTGCATTTGCACTTGGAATGGCGCTTTTGATCAATCGAAATATCAAAGGGCGCTTCCTGGTACGTATGTCTTTTTTCACCCCCACCGTCCTGCCCATGATTGCGGTTGCAAATATCTGGCTGTTTTTTTATACACCGGAATACGGACTCTTCGACCAGGTCTCTCATTTTTTTGGAGGAAGCAGTCACAACTGGCTCGGCGACCCCAATAGTGCCCTATACTGCCTTATCGTCATGGTGATATGGAAAGAAGCTGGGTTCTTCATGATTTTCTATCTTGCCGCCCTGCAACAACTATCCCCCGAACTCAGAGAGGCAGGAGTAGTAGAAGGGGCCGGGGGTTGGTATTACTTCAAGCGTGTGACCTGGCCCTTGCTTATGCCAACCACCCTGTTCATTACAGTTAATGCGGTTGTCAACTCCTTTAAGTTGGTGGATCATCTGGTGATCATGACCAAGGGTGGACCTGACAATGCAAGTTCTCTTCTTCTCTACTATATTTATGAAAATGCCTTTAGTTTCTGGGACACCTCCTATGCTGCAACATTAACGGTTGTTCTGGTCCTTATCCTGGCTATTTTCACCATTATTCAATTTGCTGTGGTAGAAAAACGGATACACTATCAATAGATGTTTCCAGTTTTCCATAAACGGTTAACCACTGTGTGTGGCATTGTTTTTTAATATAAAAAATCCGTGGATCCAAAGCTATAACAGGCATTTTAAATTAGCCATAAAGTAACAACTTTTAATGAAGCCAATTCAAAATTTTTCCAGCACATCAAAATACCAGATTAAGTATGTGCTCACAGATATCGATGACACCCTCACCAATGACGGTTACCTGCCGGCAATTGCCTACAGCGCAATGGAACATTTACAGCAGGCCGGTATCAAAGTTATTCCTATAACCGGAAGGCCAGCTGGCTGGTGCGATCACATTGCGAGGATGTGGCCTGTTGACGGACTGGTTGGCGAGAACGGAGCATTCTATTTCTACTATGACCATGTCCAGCATAAAATGATCCGGCGATTCTGGCGGACTGAAAAACAACGAAGAATTGACCGACAAAAGCTTACCCAACTTCAGGGGCTAATACTCTCAAAAGTTCCAGGCTGCGCCATATCCGCTGATCAACAGTACCGTGAGGCTGATCTTGCTATTGATTTTTGTGAGGATGTTCCTGCATTGTCTAAAGTTGAGGTGGATCAGATCGTTCAACTCTTTCAGGAAACGGGTGCCGTTGCCAAGGTCAGTTCCATTCACGTGAACGGGTGGTTTGGCGACTATGATAAATTAGCTATGACAAAATGTCTTTTTAAAGAGATCTTTCAACTGGATCTCGGCAGCAACAAAGAATCGGTTATTTTCTCCGGCGATTCCCCCAATGATGCACCTATGTTTGCCTACTTTCCCCATGCGGTTGGGGTTGCCAATATTTTACATTTTCTTGATGACTTGCCCACTAAACCTACTTGGGTCACTCGGAAAGAAGGCGGGTACGGATTTGCGGAGATGGTTGATGTGCTGCTGGCCGACTGATTATCTCAACTGCACATCTTGGTAAGTGCCGCAGCTATATGACAAAGAAATTTCTTCACGGGTTCCGTGTTTACATCTGTTCCAGAATTTACCTTTATTAAGTCGAACGCAGTTATCCTTACTGGCTATAAGATCTGCCGCACGAGCATTGTTCTCCAATGACATCTCTTATCACTTGGGGAATTAGGCGTTGGTCTTGGTGTTCAGCCTATATACGTAATAGATCCTGATTTTTCATTTAAATTATAGTGTTACCTCTATCTGGTTTTTGTCATTTTCCCCCTGATGTCAAGTTCTTCATCCGATGGTAGCTTCGTTAATGGCTGATTTTGAGCATAGGCCTAATAAACGTTAGTTGGAGTAATCGGTCCTAATATTGGGGGGAAACCGAAAAAAGTGAATCCAATCCCATGCGTTTTGCAACGTCCCAAAAAATAGGGCTGGATCAGTCTAACTGTCCGTTTTATTGCTAAAGTATGCTAAGAATTTTTGCCCTTCCTTTGTTTCTGGAGGATAAAGTTTTTTCTTCAATACCTTTAAATCTTCTATTGATAAAATACCCCACCAAAAATTAGTTAAGAGAACAGGACTCACCGTAAACAGTGACTTGAATAATGGGTATGAAACTAAGAAAAAAGATAGAGTAACAGCTAACCTATCCCATTAATTTTCGAAATATTTTTAACTCCCATTTTTCGTCCTCATTCCTCCTGTAATTTGCTGTCAACAATTTACGAATCCCAGTAAACGGGAAAACTAAACAGGTTCCCTGCATTTTTATCTCCTCCTCCCTCTCTCCAAAGTGCTGGGGGGCTTGTTTTGGCAGTTATCAATAAAACGGGAGAAATGAAACATGAGACAGAAAATTCAGACAATACTGATCGGATGGAAAACAGCAGCAATTATATTCGGCCCCTTTTTAGCGACCTTGGTGTGGAGTGTGAAAAATATCTGCTTTATATCAAAAAAGGAATAACAGTCACGATTTCACTTCGTGCTATATATTGCATCATAAGCAAAATTCTTTTTGATTGGAAAAACCTATTTTTTCAATTTTCACAATTCTTCCATATTTCTTTCACATTGGAGTGATATTTTCAAGAACAGCAATACAGGAAACCATTGTTCAATTGATCGACGGTAAAATAAACAATCCCAAAAGGGTCAAAGATCCAAAAAGGAGAAATATTATGAAAACAAAAAGAACTAAAAAAGTACTGCTTGTAGTGATGCTGGTAGCAATGATGTCTGTAACAGCTTGTGCAGACAGGGACAGTGGCAAGGGTGGCAAGGAGCAGGGACCGCCTCCCGAAGCGATCAAAGCGTGTGAAGGCAAGCAGGAAGGTGACAAAGTAACCTTTGCAGGTCGTGGTGGCGAGTCAGTCAGCGCGACATGTCAGTCTGTTGACGACCAGTTGGCAGCTGTTCCTGAAGGACACAAGAAGCGTCGTCAATAGTCATTGCCATAAACGATAGGCATGCTGTCTGGGTCGAGTGAACTATGCGGCATGCCTGACAGGCAGAGAGATAACCCACTAAAGAGATAAGGAAATGACCATTGAAGTAATTAACGGGTGCGTCGGCTTGCCAGTGTCCCTCTATGCGACCGGGAGTTTTCCGAGACGCACTACATAAATATATAAGTGCCGATGGTACTATGCAATTTGAAAAACAGCCTTTTGATCTTTTGTAAACATCACAGTACTGCCAATAATACCAAAACATAACTGCCTCGGATACGTTGCTTTTGGATATGCTGTTGGGTCTGGCGGTGAAAGTCTGCATGGGGCGAGTGTAGTACGATTTTATACCAAAGTGGCAGGAGGACCAGCAAGCGAAGATCAAGAACGTATTTATAATTACATCCGCCTTGTCCGCGATACCGGTAGGCATAATAGATCAGCCAAACAGAAGGAAAAAAACATGCTCAAATGCTCGCAACAATACTTGAGCATGATCATGAAATGTTGAACATTACGTATCGACTTACGTTACAAAAAATCAGAAACCAAAGACCAACTCATGTCTGAAATAAAAGCACTACACCGAAAAATTGCAGAATACCAAAGAATTGAACAGCGCTGCCAAAAGGCCGAGACAGTACTCAAAAGTACTGAAGCAAGAAACCAGCTTTTGGGTGACTGCGCTCCACTTGGGATATTCATCATAAATGCTCAGGGTTTTATAACTGGCATTAACCGGAAAATGCAGGAAATATTTCCCTGGCCTTCTGGCAAAGACTCCAAATCCATAAGCCCCTCAGAGAGTCAAACCATAATTGCATCGGACATCTTTGCTGATGTTAAGCAATGCATAGTCCATCAGAAACCGCATATCGCTGAACGTTCTTATAGTGACAACCAGGGTGCCTGCACGCATTTACGCTACCATCTGAATCCAATACCTGGAGTCAACGGAACAATAACTGAAGTTATGGCCATCGTCGAGAACTGTACCGATTTGAAAAGGGCCGAGAGGGCGCTTCAGGAGAGTGAGAAGCGATATCGGCAGCTGTATCAGTCTGCACCCATCGCCATGATCGAGAGGGATACTACTCTGCTGAGATCGCACATTGAACAATTGCAGGCATCAGGAGTCTCTGATTTTAGAAAATATCTAGTACAAAATCCGAGCAGGATACACCACTGCTGGTCACTCATAAAAACCGTCGACCGGAATCCGGCTTTTGTTAAGCTCATGGGGCTCGAAAACTGTGTGACACCCGATACTATTTTTTCGCAAACCGATTCAGAGGCATTTAGGCAAATGGCCATGGAGGTCATTTTAGCGGTTGCCCAGGGAAAAAATGAAAACGAAGGGGAACTAACACTGGTTACCGCCGGCGGTGAGGAAAAATGCATCATGGGAAAATCAATGATGGTTTCCGGCTATGAGGCAACCCAGGAGCGGGTGGTGATTGCTCTGGTAGACATCTCTCAGCGCAAGAAGGCGGAAGAGATCCTGCGGGAAAGTGAACAACAGTTTAAAAATCTCTCCTTGAGAGATAATCTGACCGGCTTATTCAATCGACGTTATCTCTACCAGTCTCTTGCTGCATTGATTGAAAGCGGTAAATCCGATGGTGCTCAACTCTCACTGATATTTATGGATTTGGACCATTTCAAACAGGTCGTAGACACTCATGGTCACCTCAACGGCAGCCGAGCCATCCGGGAAGTCGCACATACTATAAACAGTTGCTTGCAGGAGCCAGCTTATGCCGTAGCGTATGCTGGTGATGAATTTGTCGTGGTACTGCCAGGCTATGATCAAACTCAGGCATTCCAGAAAGCAAATGATATCCATGCCTGCATGCGAGATTCTGTTTATGTGCTTGACCAGTACATTGAGGTTCGCCTACAGGCAAGCTTTGGAATAGCAAGCTTTCCAGAAGATGCGCTGGACGTAGATGCGCTGCTAACCGCTGCGGACCAAGCGCTTTTTGACGTAAAGAATAACGGTAAAAATGGTATCAGGAAATATAAAGACATAGAAGGGTTGCGGAGTTTACAAACAATAGTACAAACAATAGGGTCGGACCAAGATAACTATCCGTTTTATTGTTAAAGTATGCTGAAAAAACTCGTTTGTTGCTCTTGGAAGCTCCTTTTTCACCATAAAAAGAACCTTCTAAGGCATTAGAGACAGTATTAAATAGGGATTCAGCTTCTTAGAATACACTTTTGGAGGGTAAAAAGAGTACTCTAAGGCCAAATAATAGCTATTTTTTTGATTTAAATGAGATTAAATCAGGGGGATAGCTTGGTCCGACCCCGTTTGCCACTGCCGTTTGCTCCCCCCCCGTTTGCCTAATAGCATCAACGTTATGGTATTCTGTGGCAGCGATCGTCTGCAGGAGCTGATTGCGGCTTAATACCAGCTCACCGGCAAGGGTCATCAGCGAATCGAGCAGACTGACCTGGACCCGAATCGAAGTGTCCGTAGTCATCTGATCCGCGAGTTCTTTCTTTTCATTTAAGTGGTTGTTCATGGTGTTCCTCCTTTGCTGCTCCAACAAAAATTGTTATGATGCCAATCACTTCCATGCAACGCTTGGCGCCATAGCAATCCATACCCCTTTAGTTAGAGGCTCCCTGCCTTAAGCAACCTTGAATCTGAGGACTAAGGAATTAAGCTGTTCTGCCAGCCTTGAGAGTTCACCAGCACTTTGATTGACATTTTGACTGCTGTTATTTATTTCACTTGATCCATTGCTGATCTCACTGATATCTCGGCTGACATCCTGTACCGCAATTGAACTCTGCGCCACATTCTCATTCACCTCGCTTATGCCGGCGGAAGCCTGGGCGACATTTTCAGATATTTCAGAGGTGGCAGCAGACTGCTCTTCAACGGCAGTTGCGATGGTGGCAATAACATCATTGATTTCGTTAATGACTCCGGAGATAGACTGAATATCAGAAATTGTGGCTCCGGTGGTGCCCTGCATCTCTTCAATCTGAGTCTTAATGTCTACAGTGGCCTCTGCTGTCTGCTTGGCGAGTTCTTTGATTTCGTTGGCGACTACGGCAAAGCCTTTCCCTGCTTCGCCGGCTCTTGCAGCCTCAATGGTTGCATTGAGCGCAAGTAAATTGGTCTGTTCAGAAATATCGGTGATGACCTCGGTGACTTTCCCTATTTTATCAGCCGCCGTACCTAACTCATTGACCTTGGTTGCGGTCTGTTGTGACTGTACCACCGCGTCGTCAGAAATTATTTTGGCCTTTGCCGCATTCCGGGCAATTTCGTTAACAGTGGCAGACATCTCTTCAGCTGCAGAGGCAACCATATTGACATTGTTTGAAGACTGTTCCATTGCAGCGGATACGGAATTCATATTGACGCTGATTTCCTCGCTTGCCGATGCAACTGAATTGGCACGACCAACAGCATCTTCAGAAGTGGTTGAGAGCTGGGTGGATACGGTTGCCAACTCAGTAGATGAGGATGTCAATGTATTCACACCGCTGGTGATCTCTTTAATCATGCTACCGAGTTCTATGGTGGTCTGATTGAGAGCCTTGGCCATGGCTCCGACTTCATCCTGCTGATCGATCTTCAGGGAGGACGTAAAATCTCCCTTGGCTATCTTGTTTATAAATTCCACCACTTTTTGTATCGGTCGGGTGATAGAGCGGGTAAGGAAGATGGCAAAAACAATCCCTAACATTACGGCGAGGCAGGCAATAATCAGATTTAAGAGAATAGCATTCTCACTTTTTGCCTGCACCAGTGGTCCCAAAGCATCCTGTTCTTTTTTTACAGAAAGCTTTACCTCTTCTACAGCAGTGGCTACTTCGGGCCCTATTATATCAAGAGTGTTGGCTATGATTCCATTGCGTTCATAGATGACTTTACTGAGTGCTATAAATGCATCGAGATAGATTGTGGCCTCTTCTTTGACTTTAGCATTGAGAGCACGACGGGTGCGGTTCTGGAGGAGTGCATCCAGTCTATCGATTCCCTTAAATACATTAACATACTCTGATTTCACCAGGTCAAAATCCACAGGGGCATTGGTATCGAGAAATTTCTGGCCATAGAGTCGACCCAGCAGCATATGACGTAGGACAATACCGGCCTCATAGGAGGCGTCAACATCGTTGTCTTCCTTGGCTGAGGACATAATTTTCGTCAGATTCTTTTCCATGCTGGGACCGTACCCTCGAAGCCCCTTATTCACTATGTTGGAGCGTTCCTTACGGAGCTCTACCATCCTTGCAAAAGCCTTCTCGTATTTCTGCATATCGTCTGTCACAAGATCTATTTTTGCTGCACGTTCCGGGTTTTTAATCGTCTTTTTGGCGTCCTCCAGAAAGGTATTCATTTTTTTAACATAGTCGTTAAACTGCTGTATATCCTTCTCACTGCCAGTTGCTATGAAATCTTTTACGTTCATGCGCACCATCAGCATATTGGCCTGGAGACGACCAGCAAGGTTCGTGTCTTTTGCCAGACCGCGATAGTTGACAAAACCGTCACCCACTCCACTTAATCCACGCCAGGAGACCATTGAGACGACAATAAGGAGCAGGATTACAATTCCGAATCCTCCACCAATTTTTACTGCAAGACTTAAATTCTTCATTTTTCCCTCCCGGGATGGATGTGCGTCCTGTCATTTTCAGAAGAGCATCAACTGGAAACAGCAGGCCGTTTGAGCTGTAACGTCACTTACAACCCTTCGTTTTTATATGTTTGTTTCATAACTTTTCGGATGGCTTCCTCAGCATGGATATAACCCTGGCTGGCAAAGATGTAATATCTTGGATTAAGCAATTGCCCGATTTTCAAGAGTTCCCTGTCTTCCTCTTGAAGAATAATGAATATCTTGAAGTTGCTGCACTCATTTTCCAGGCGTATCAAGGCTTCCAACTCTCTTTGATCACGAGCAAAAAGAATTATGAGATCACCGCTGCGCAGTTGCAGTGCCTCATGGGAGCTAAACCCTGAAGCACTGGGCAGTTCCAGGATGTCTAATGGAGGATATAAAGAACACAGCCATTCAAGAGCCGCTGAGGCCTGAGTCGACTTTTGGGCCGTGTAGAAAAAAATGTGCATCTCCTCTCCCTTTCCTGATTGAAACAGATATTCGTATCGCAAACCAACTGGGGTGTCACTTTGCAGTACATGTGCCACTTTTTAGAATTGCAGAGAAATTGTATTATTCCAGTGTGTTGGTGTTTTTGGGATGAACGGTACCAGGGGGAACAGAGGTATGAGATGGATGTTGCGGCCACATTGAGTCTTGTTTTTCAGACTGGGCTGAGGCGCCCCTGCCCGACAATCCAAACCTGCGCCACAGGCCAGAGGTGCGTATCTACTTAATATGGATTGATTTTTTTTGCTGCAGCATCAAAAGTCAATGGGGGGGGGGGGAGTTTTGGTGGAAGAAGAAGAACATCTACTTTTTCATACTATCTTATTTGTTAGACAGCAGGAGACAACTATCCAAAGACAACTCGAGCACAATCAGGTGAAGGCAATCTTCTATACTATAATGAAGAGGGTCGGGCAAAGCACGGTAGAGAGGGGAGAGGAAACAAGAATAATCAGAATTCTTTAAGTGTTGCGTGGAAGATTTATTTATTTTCGGTTTTTTTGTTCAGGCGATTCGGAGTGCTTTTATATATGCTTTTATACTCTATCTTATTCAGTAATTGATACACCCTTGCTCGTGATATCCCAGATAATTCGCACGATTCCTTTATATTTTCAGTCGTGTAGGTCATGAGGTGGGTGAGATATTCTATCTCCATTATTGCTTTATACTCTTTCCAGGGTAAGGGTCTGTTCAGGGCCTTATGCTGAGTGTTTGGTTCTGCTTCCCCCTCTACTCTGTTCTGCAGTTTCCGTTGTGCCTGGTGAATACGAATATGCTCGGGGAGGTGGTTAGCAAAGAGGGTACGGTGCCGGTAGGCGCTGGAACACACTTCTTCCAGAAGTTGTTGAAGTTCACGAACATTTCCGGGCCAAGGATGGGCTTGAAGATGTTCGACAAAATCTACGGTAAGGAGCTTCTGCTCAATCTGCAACCGATCACAGAGGTTGGTGACAATATATCTGGCCAGAACGGGAATATCTTCAGTTCTCATCCGCAGAGGGGGGAGCGGGAGAGAAAAAGAGCGCAATCTAAACAGGAGGTCGGCACGAAATCGTCCATCCTGGACCATTTTATCAAGATCACGATTTGTGGCAGCAACCACTCTAAAGTCTGAGTAGAGTTCGGTCGTGCTGCCTACAGGGCGATAGTTGCCTTCCTGGATCACCCGGAGAAATTTCTTTTGTACATCAAGGGGAAGTTCACCGACTTCATCCAAAAAGAGCGTGCCGCCGTTGGCAAGCTGAATAAGCCCTTCCTTTGCCTTCTCAGCGCCGGTAAATGCCCCTTTGGCGTGACCAAACAGTGTGCTTTCAATAAGAGTCTCCGGCAATGAGGCACAGTCTATAATGACAAAGCAATGTTCAGCCCTGGATGAATTCTCATGGAGGGCTTTGGCAAAAACTTCCTTTCCTGTTCCCGTTTCCCCGGTGATGAGTACACTGGCCTCTCCGGTTGCAGCGTTTGCAAGTTTATCCAGACATGCAGTGATTGCCGGACCATCACCAACGATTTTGTCTCGTTTAAGGGCCACCTTGACGGTTGCCATCGTATGTTTTTCTTTTCTGTATTCAAGCGCACGAGCAAGGGGAAGCAAGAGGTCCCTAATGACATGAGGTTTCTCCAGATAACTCCAAGCACCTGTTTTAATGGCCTGTTCTGCACCGCTCGAGTAACCCGCTCCGGTCATTATAATTACTTCCGGGGTGGAGGGGGCACTTGAGAAGTGAGTGAGAGCGTCTAGGCCATTGCCGTCTGGCAACTGCACGTCAAGAAAAACCACATCAAACGCAGCTTCACCCACTGCATGGATACCAGCTGCCAATGTATAGGCACATATTACTGTGTGATCAACAGACTCAAGGCGCTTTACCAGCATAGAGCAGAGTGTTTTGTCGTCATCAACTATAAGAATATCAGCCATGGTCAAGAACCTTACGTATTGTCTCAGCCAATACTTGAGGAAGGAATGGTTTCATCAGGTATTTACTGACTCCGAGTGCTTTTGCTTCGACTTTATTTACGGATGGGCTAAAACCGGTACAGAGTATGGTTTGGGCCTCAGGTTTTATTTTCAAGACCTCCTTGATCAGATCTAGACCGGTCAGGTTCGGCATTGTCATATCCGTCACAATAATATCATAACAATCTGCTTTTTTTTGAAAATACTTGAGCGCCTCAAGACTGTCTGAAAAACATGTCACCTGGTAGCCGAGTTTCTCCAGTGCCCTTTTGTTCATATCTATCAAGAGAGTCTCATCATCTACCAACAAAATCCGTTCATGACCACTTTGGGGGAGATCCACCTCGGTAATCACTGTGGAGGACTTCTCTTCGACTATCGGTAGATATACTCGAAACGTTGTGCCTGCCGCAGGGGCACTCTCCAAGGTGATTGCACCATGGTGGTTTTGCACTATACTATTAACTACCGCAAGCCCCAAACCTGTTCCCTTTTCTTTTTCTTTGGTGGTGAAAAACGGATCAAAAACTTTTGCTTTGATGTCCTCCGGTACGCCACTCCCTGAATCAGACACCTCTATACAGACAGATCGTTGACCGTTTTGCTCTGCGTCATTTAATGAGTGCAGGGATAGAGGTGAGGTTACCTCAGTGAGAGTGATTGAAAGAGTGCCATAGTCATTTTCTATTGCCTGCATACCGTTGGTGCATAGATTCATAATGACCTGATGCATTTGAGTCGGATCGGCCAGGATAGCTCCACACTCCTCATCAATTGATACTGAAAACTGAATGGAGCTTGGGATGGTTGAAGAGAGCATTTCGGCAACTTCCTGGATCGTTTCCTGGACTCGCAGAGGTTGAAAATTCTCTTTTTCCTGACGACTGTAGAGCAGAATCTGTTTAACAAGATCGGCTGCCCGGTTGCCGGCAAGTACCATCTGTTGAATATCTTGAGCAACCGGGCTGGATGGAGAAAGTTGCTCTAATGCCATCTGCCCATGACCAAGAATGGCTGAAAGAATGTTATTGAAGTCATGAGCTATTCCTCCAGCCAGTGTTCCGAGGGCCTCCAGCTTAACCGCCTGCTGCAATTACAGTTCCAGTAACTTCCTTTCCTGTTCCTCTTTTTTCTGCTGAGTAATATCCTGGATAATTGAGAGTAGTTTGGTACGACCATGAACCTTGATTATCTCGGTAAAATATAAACATTGCAGCTTGTCTCCGTTTTTGCGGCTGAGACTTACTTCATGATTACTGATCATTTTCCTCTTCTGGGAAGAGGATCTCAGGTAAGATCGCGTGTCCAAGGTGATGATGCCCAGATCAGTAGACCGTTTTCCAATCAGCTCAGTTCTAGAATAGCCGAGAATCTGCATGAATTTGTCGTTTACATCGACAAACTCACCGGTTTCAATATCACTGATGCACATCAGGAGCGGATTTTTTTGAAAGGCTTTTTCGAATTTTTCTTCTGCCTGTATAAGCTTTGTGATATCTGTGACTGCACCTACAACGCGTTTAACAGAGCCGTCCGGGGCACGAGTAACAACTTTGCCACGGGCACTAATCCAGATATAATCCCCCGAAGCAGTGAGACAACGAAACCTGTGTCGAAATGGTTCGTCTGAGGAGCTATATTGTAGAAGTGCCTCATGGGTGCCAATGTGATCTTGCGGGTGAATAAAGTCTTTCCAGGTTCGGTAGTTAATTGAAAATGCGTCAGGCTCATAGCCCAGCATGGTATAGAAACGAGGACTCAAGGTTATGATGTTCTGCTCCACATCCCAATTCCACAGTTCATCGTTAATGGCTTCCAAGGTCAGACGAAATTGCTCCTCATTTTTTCGTATAGTTTCATTTTGTTCGAGTTCCTTCAGCCGCGCAAGTCCCATTGAAGCAATGTTCTTGGCGAGAACAGAGATAAACTCAAGAATGCGGGTGTGGGATGCCAGTGAGAAAACAGGAATCTCTTCCAAGGCCTGAAGATACAGAGTTTCATCAAATCCATACCTCTGGGCTTGTTGTTGAAACTGGTTTCGTAATTTCTCTGCAACAGGTTGATGCAGAACCTGTCCGGTGAAGACACTGGCCAGATGTTGTCCATTGATGATAAGCGGACAGATGGAGTTGATCAGTCCGTGGGGGCAGGTGTAGACAATAGAGGCTTTATTGTCAGGAAAAGCACCCAAGTCTTGGCTATTATGTACTGTACATAACTCACATGGTGCGGTGTTTTTATGGTGAAAATCACGGCATATCTTCTGCCAGCCAACTCCTTTGATAACGTTGCCTTCAGGATCTAGGATTGCCAGTGGCATGCCTGTGAGATTGCATAACTGTTCCAACATCAGGCCCAGTTCATCAATATCCAGCAGATCAGTGAGTTTGTATTGCAACATTTATATAGTCAACAAAAAGGAGGAAGATAAGAAGTATATGACTTTGAGCGTCAGTCTACTACTAAGTATTACACAGGAGTAGGTTAGATGTCAAAAAAATACTGATTGTCTGCGTAACGCTTGAATTGATGCCCTTTCCAAACGAACAGATCACATCGAATTGGAGTGGCCTGGTCTCGTGATTTTAATGCATTTTGCTTTGAGCACGCCGTTGCCTTCAAACGCTATTTGATAGAACAGCAGGGGAAGCAATCTGGAAAAAATTCAGTAGGTCGACTCTGCAGACCACCCTCACGCAACTCAAACCTTTCTTTCAATGGCTTTCGCGGGAACGGAAAGCGAATTCTTATCACTTCACTTTTCTGAATATGAGAGGTAAGATATTGCCAATATTGAAAATTTGACCGTAATGGTAAATGGGGTGGTTTGGTGAGGTGGTAAATGCGTAGTACGACCTGTATACGTTTGTTATTTGGTGGTTTTGTAAGATATGCATTCTAAACAGTCAAAACAGAACCTGATTACCACCGATCCTCAGCTAACTTCAAAATTCGCTGTGGCATCGGTAATGTGTTAACTGCTGCTTGAGCAAGTTGCTTTATCATTTTTCCCAATTCAAATCGCCTGTTGAAGCGGAAACAAAACTCAGCGAGATAGCGTGGAACATGTTTTTCACTTATTGCATGATATGTACCATGGATTGAGTTTTTAACATTTCCAATCATCGTATCAACCCACTTGAAATCTGAGTGCCGCTGGCTTTTTGCAATGTGGCTCTTGACGATCACATGATGATTGCACCCGGCGTCTTTGACCGCAGGAAAGCAATTGAGTCCATCAGATAGGACGGAAGTACCTGGGAAAAGATGGCTTTTGGCCCAACTTGATATGTCATTTTTATTAAAACTAGTGACGACACTGAACCTCATTGAGATTGGATGACCTTGGTTATTTGTCATAACCGCAGCGACGAAAGGAGTTTTACCTTCTGCTCCACGGCCTCGTTTGCCACCATGACGTTCTCCACTAATATAAGAGTCATCAATTTGAACCCAGCCGCTGAAGGCTTGCTTGTCGTCGCATAGCTTCATCACATGTTGCAACTTATGACGCATACGATGTGCTGCATTTGCAGAGACACCAAGGGGTCTTGCCAAATATAAAGATTAGATGCCCCCTTTGGATTGAGTAAGCAGGTAAATTGCAAGAAACCAAATTGTCAATTCGAGTTTCGTTGCCTGAAAAATAGTACCGGGTGTCAATGATGTCTGCCTGTTACAGGCAGAGCATTGATACAAATTCCGTGTCGTAAGTTCCTAGTGGCTTGAGTCTCCACAGTTTGGACAAACGAACCCTTTTGGCCATCGTAGTTGGAAAAGCGCTGTTTGACATTGCTCTTGTGTTCAATAAGATTTGAGAAAATCAGGCAAACTCAAACCTTTTTGAACTTGAATTTTGCTTTTTGATATGCATCCCCTTTTTGATTTTAGTCTTGAGGGTCAGTATGCCACACTAAGGTACTCACAGAGTGAGCACCCAACTATTTTTTTGGGCCACCTGAGCTTGGGTGGTAATCAGGAAAGGGTTTGCCGTGGTTGCCAATGAAATTAAAGCTCTTGCCCAACAAACTTCCGCGGCAACGAGTGAAATTAAGGATAAAATTTCCACCATCCAGAATGCCACCAATGGTTCTATAACCAAAATTGCAGAGATAACCGGAGTAATTAATGAGGTGAATGAAATGGTGACAACCATAGCTGTGACCGTTGAAGAGCAATCTAGTGCTACCCGGGAAATTTCCAGTAGCGTCGCTCAGGCTTCACAGGGGATACAGGAAGTGAATGAAAATGTGACCCAGACATCATCGGTGACCGGTGAGATTGCTGCTGATATAGCAGAAGTTGGACAATCGTCTGCTGAAATCAATGACAGCAGCAGCCAGGTCGATGGCAGTGCGAAGCAATTGAGTGAACTTGCCCAAAAATTGGAAGATATGGTCGTTCAGTTTAAGGTGTAAGGTGCCTCTGTTGCATTTTTTTTATTCACTTTGGCAAAGTAGGCTGATAGCCTTATAACCTTTATTTTTACCTTTCTCGTTCAACGCTTATGAAATTTAAGGAAGATGGTACTATCCGAAATCATCCGTTTTATGCCCTCTCAAACACCACTTTTGATCATAATACCAAGGTTTGGTATCTTACCTCCAATATGCAAAGGGGTTGAAAATTAAAAAAAGAATGTTGCATCATTAGCGATTATTCGCCTACCATATTAATAACGAAAACTATTTATACCAGTAGGTGCTTTTTTATGAAAAAAATAAAATCATACTCCTTTGTTGTCTGTTTGGTTCTCTGTTGTCTGCTTCCTGGCAAGGCATTTACCCGGGAGCCCGATGAAACACATGCAGATCATTTTTTCTTTGCGGTCTCTGCCATGGCCTCACCTGCCCAGACTCTGGTCCACTTTGCTGAGTTTCGTGAGTACCTGGAAGAAAAACTGGGAATCCATGTTCATCTGAAACAGCGGCGCACTTACGAGGAAATCAATACGCTCCTCTTTGATGCAAGTGTGCAGATGGCGTTCACTTGTACCGGTGGCTACCTTGCCGGGCGGCAGGCCTTTGGCTTGGAAGTTCTGGCGGTGCCTATCGTTAAGGGAAAGACGGCCTACCAGTCCTATATTATTACCGGTAAGAATAATTCGGCGAAGACACTTGAAGAGTTACAGGGACAGGTCTTTGCTTTCACCGACCCCTTGTCTCTCAGCGGTCGTATTTATCCAGTGGCCACCCTTAACAGTCTAGGGTATATGACGAAATATTTTTTCAAAAAAACATTTTACACAGAGAGCCATGACAAATCAATTGAAGCTGTTGCCACCGGGCTCGCCGATGGGGCCGCAGTGGACAGTCTGATTTTTGATTCTCTCTATAAGTTGCCGGATTCCTTTGCGGGGCGGGTTCGTATCATTCATAAGTCAAAGGAATTTGGGATGCCACCGGTGGTGGTTACTCCAGGATTTGATCAGGAGAAGAAGCGGACGCTGCTCAAGGTATTACTTGGTATGGCAAAAGATCCTCGTGGTCAGGTCGTTCTCAAGCACCTTGAAATGGATGGTTTTGCCATGCCCTCGCCGGAATTGTATCATTCTGCGATTGTACTGCGTAAACAGTTAAAAGAATAGTAACTGGCTGGAGAAGAACGAAAAATATTATGGTGCTACGTTGGTATAATCGGATTGCGGTACGACTGTCACTCTCGATAGTGGCTGTTATTGTAGTGACAGCTTTGTCGGTTGCCACCTTGATCCTGCGTGATGAGAAACGTATCCTGCAGGAAGATTTACGGATTCGTGCCCTGCAGCTTGGCGAAATCATGCCAAGACAGATCATCGAGCCTCTGCTCTACGACGAAGATTATGCACTTTACAGCCTTATGCAGTCCTACCTGGAATCAAAGGAAAGTTTTCTTGTCTATGGTGAGATCTATAACGATCATGAAGAACTTATTCTTGCACGAGAGAGAGAAGCCATTGTACGTGATCCTATAGCCTCTTTTGAGCTTGCCCGGAAACAGCCTGTTTTTCTGAGAGATTTTACAGCAACAGATACGAAGCAGCCATTGGATCTTCTTATTCCAATAATCTCCAAACAACTGGGCGTTGCTGGGTATCTCCGTCTTGGTATTTCTGTGCAGCCACTTTTCAAGACTCTGCAGGCTTCCAGGCAAAAAGTGTGGGTGTTGACCGGTGTCATTGTGATTATCGGAATCCTGGCCGCTCTGTGGATGGCAAGGAGGCTGATTTCGCCTATACTTCTGCTCAATCGCGCTGCCCACAGGGTAGGTGAAGGTGACTTTGGCTCAGCCATTCCGGAGAATGCTGTTGGGGAGATCGGAGAGCTTGCAAGCACATTTAATACTATGTCTCAACAGCTTAGGGATCTTGTTGCCGCTATCCGATCTGCTCAGGAAAACCTGGTACGTACGGAAAAACTGTATGCTCTGGGGGAATTCTCGGCCGGTCTAGCCCATGAAATCAAAAATCCACTGACCTCCATTAAGATGTTGATCCAGCGGGCGGGAGAACAGGAAGAACCACTAGAGGGAGAAGATCTGGAGGTGATAGTGGAAGAACTGGACAGGATTGATTTTACAGTCAGTCGTTTTCTCCGGTCTGCCCGGCAGTCGGAAATGGCTTTTACTGATACCGATATCAACAGTTTGGTTAAGGATGTCCTTGCCATCACAGGGCCCAAAATTGAAAAATCCGGGATTCATATTATAAAAGATCTGGACGAAACCCTTGTTCCAATGCAGGTTGATGGCAATAGTATTAAACAGATTTTAATGAATGGTATCTTAAACGCTTTACAGGCGATGGAATCCGGGGGAGAACTTACTATAAACACCGCACTTGTCGATGGAGACTTGCAGTGTACAATAACTGATACAGGCAGTGGCATATCCCAGGAAAACCTGAAACATATCTTCGATCCATTTTTTACCACCAAAGAAGATGGTACCGGCATGGGACTGGCTGTGGCCTGGAATATTGCCCAGCAGCATGGTGGCCGTCTTGATATTGTCTCCCGTGAACGCGTTGGGACTTCACTTCTACTGACGTTACCCTATGATAACTCTGCTCATTGTTGATGACGAAAAAGCGGTTCGCTATGCTTTTAAACGAACCTTTAGTGATGAATATCACATCCGTACTGCCCAAAATGGCCTGGAGGCCGTCGAGGCAGTAAACCAAAAAGAGCCTGATGTGGTTTTGATGGATATCCGTATGCCGGAAATGGATGGTTTGCAAGCTCTTGCCAGCATCAAGGAAACTCATGCTCATGTTCCAATTATTATGGTCACTGCCTTTGCAGATTCTGCCTCTGCTATGCAGGCTATGAAAGACGGTGCCTTTGATTACGTATCCAAACCCTTTGACAATAATGAGTTACGGCGGATTGTTGAGAAGGCGATCGGCGCAAGTCGAATACAGGCGGAACTGGACTGTGGTTGCGGCAAAGAATGGAGCAACACCACAGAGAACCGAGAGTGTATCGTTGGCCGGAGCCCGGAAGTACTCACTATGTGTAAGACGATCGGTCAGATGGCCGGTTCTGATCTGCCGGTGCTCGTTACCGGAGAGACTGGTGTGGGTAAAGAGTTGACTGCCCGAGCCATCCTGCAGCATAGTTTGCGCAAGGATGCACCATTTATGGTTGTCAACTGTGCGTCACTTCCCGCTGAACTGGTGGAGAGTGAGTTGTTTGGTTATGAGACCGGTGCCTTTACCGGGGCAAGCAGACAACGAATTGGTCGATTTGAGCAGTGCGATAAAGGAACCCTGTTTCTGGATGAAATAGGTGAGTTGCCCCTTGGGGCCCAGGCTAAGGTGCTTCGGGTGCTTCAGGATGGTACCTTTGAACGTTTGGGCAGCAATAAACAGCTGCAAACCGATGTACGACTTATCGCTGCGACAAACAGACACCTTGAAAGAATGGTTGCTGATGGCCTTTTTCGTGCTGATTTGTTACACCGTATCAATGTGTTGACCATTGGTATACCGCCGCTAAGAGATCGAATAACAGACCTGCCCGATCTGATCCTCTACTTTCTTTCCCGCTATGGTCGCCAGGTGTCACCACCGGTGGAGGGTATCAGCGACGATGCCCTCGAAAAACTCTCCGGGTATTTGTGGCCGGGTAATATCAGGGAACTGGAAAACACAATCCGCCGCGCCATTGTTCTGGGCAAATCCAGAGTCCTTACTGCTGATGATTGTCTGCTCCAGGATCAGGCGGAACCCACCGGAGATTTTTCACGGGTCGTTTCCAGGCAGATAGATAAACTGCTCGAAGGAGATGAATCCCGCCCCTATCGTCACCTGCTCTCTGAAGTTGAGCAGATTCTTATTACCAAGGCCCTTGATCTCTGCGACGGCAATCAAGTCCAGGCTGCAAACCTCCTTGGCATCAATCGGATGACCTTGAGAAAAAAACTCCCCTCTGCTTAAAATATAGACAGCTTCCTGTCTGTTTTTTAAGCAATTCTCCCGTTTTCTTTTAATTTTCCCTGTAATTTCAAGCGTTCTTCCTTGGCATCTTTTGTGCAGAGACAGTTGGATGTTGTGCATTAATTATTGTCAATAAAGGGAGAGTGTCTGTATGAAGAAGGGAATTCTATTGATCGTTGTGGTTGTCGTTGTCATATCAGCCGCAATGGTCTTTTCAGTTGAGTCGTATACTGCCAGATCATCGTTTTGTGGCAGCAGCTGTCATATCATGGATAAACCCTACAAAAGCTGGCAGGCAGATAAGCACGGCAAGGCCGGGAAGGAAGAGATTGCCTGTGTGCAATGCCATTATGCACCGGGTGAAAAATTTACTCTCCATGCAAAGTTCAAAGGTCTGGGGCAGCTGTTTACCTATCTTTCCACCGATGATAAAGAAGTGCGCCGCGCTACCCATGTTTCCGATATCTCCTGTTCAACGTCTAAGTGTCACCCAGCAGAGCAATTTATGGAGAAAAAACTGACCTACGGGAAAGAGAAAAAGGTCAGCTTTACCCATAAGGCCCATTACGAAAAAATGATCCCAGGTCAGGAGATGCACTGCACGACCTGTCATGTAAAGGCCAGCGATGAAAAGCATTTTGAGGTTCCTAAGGAGCAGTGCTATATCTGCCATTTCAGGAACACCGAATTCAATAAAGGCCGTGCTGCCTGTAATCTCTGTCATGAAATCCCCACTACGCCGCTACAATCACAGAAAAAAAATAGCCAGCCTGATCCTGATGAAATAATCATCACCCATCAGACTCTGGAAAAAGCAGGTGTCTCCTGTGAAAGCTGCCATTATCAGGTGATCAGCGGTGATATGGATCTTACACCACAGGGCTGTGAAAAATGCCACAGTGACAAGGTGGTACTGGAAAAAAGATATGAGATGAAACTGATGCATGCAGAGCATGTGGCCAAACAGAAAGCCCAGTGTGCAGACTGCCATCAACCCCTTATTCATAAGGAAGGTGACTTTATTGAAGCCGCCCGTCTCAACTGTGCCAGCTGTCATCCTAATCATCATAGCTTGCAGACGGCACTCCTTGTTGGTGCTGCCTATGGTGGAGTTCCAGAAACACCAAGCCTGATGAATCCTGTGAAGACCAACTGTCAGGGATGCCACGACAAGACTGAGATGCATAAAGGAGAAGAGATCCTCCGTGGTTCTGCAAAATCCTGCGTGGATTGTCACACCAAGGACCACGAAAAACTCCTCGCCGACTGGATAAAAGAAGTGGAGACCGAAGTGAACTTCGCTAAAGAGGAGAGAGATCGTGCAATGGCGATGATTCTTCAGCTCAAAGGCCAGCTCAGTGAAGAGCAGATCTCAGAATATACAGCATTACTCGCAAAGGGACAGAAGGCTTTGGATATCGTGGAGTTTGGCAATGGTGTGCATAATAAAAAGTATTCCATCATGTTGATTGATGAGGCACTGAACAGTATCTATCCGATCCTCGACGAATTAGAGCCCCTGGCTGAAGAACAGGCAGAAGCAGAAAGTAAAAAGGAATAAGAGAAGAATGGGACACTCAAAATGTCATTTTGATATTTTAGATTTAATACAGTCGGCCTGCAAAAGCAGAAGCCATAACAGCAAAAGTGAATCAAGGAGGAGGTCATGACCACCAACACAAGAGATGAGCGCAGGGAAATGCTTCGGGTTACCGGAGCCTCTTTGGCTGCGGCAGGGCTTGCATCGGTAAGCCTGTTGCAACCAAAGGAAGCTGAAGCCGCGCAAGTCAAAGCACCGCACTGGGTAATGATAATGGACCTGCGCCTCTGTACCGGCTGTCGAGCCTGTACCGTTGCCTGTAAGGCAGAGTACGATGTACCCCTTGGTGCTTTTAACACCGTAATTAAACAGGTTGTTACCGGAAAATATCCCGATACTACACGTGATTTTATTCCCAGACGTTGTAACCACTGCGAAGGGACCGAAAAGGTGGGAGATATAACTGTTCCTCCCTGTGTTACGGCCTGTCCAGAGTTTCCTAAAGATCGTCGTGTCTTTGTCACCGCCGAAGGGAAAAAAATACGCTATCGCGGCGGAGCAACCTACAAACGTCCTGATGGTCTTATTTTGATCGATAATGATGCCTGCACAGGATGTGGCAAATGTATCGATGCCTGTCCCTATGGCGCTCGTACCTACAACAAACGAAAACTGTCAGGGAAAGACAAAACCAAGAATGCCATCGTTAAGTGCTCTTCCTGCGTCCACCGTCTGGATGAGGGCCTTACCCCGGCCTGTGTCAACACCTGTGCGCCAGGAGCCAGGATTTTTGGTGATCTCAATGATCCCAACAGTGATGTCGCCAAACTTGCGAAGGAGTTCAAGCTTCTGGAAAATCGTGAGAAGACAACGTTGATGCATACAGCCAAGACCATGCCTAATATTTTCTATATTGATCCCGATGGTGTGCTTGCCAATTACTCCTTTACCAAGGAAGACAAGCTTACTGAGTACAGGGACATCGTTGAATAGGCTGAACTTATAAAAATACATGTTTGATATACAGGAGGAATACTACAATGAAAAAACTTAGCCGCCGCAACGTGTTGAAACTTGCTGCTGCCAGCAGTGTCTTAGTGACTGCCGGTAAGGGGATGGTTTCCAATGCACTGGCCGGTTCTGTAGAGCTTGCCATGGGGGGGAGAGATTTTAACCCTGATACCGGTGTAGAACGAAAGGCAGTTCCCACTGTCTGTTACAGTTGTGTGACCAGAGATCCTAAAATTGCTTTTGTTGAGGATGGGAGGATTGTGAAGATTGAGGGGCAGCCGAATTCCATACGGAGTCTGGGTAAAATCTGTTCCAAGGGCCAGGCTGGTGTCAATCAGGTCTATTTTCCGGATCGTATTCTCTATCCCTTAAGAAGGGTGGGTAAACGAGGAGATGGAAAATATAAGAAAATCAGCTGGGATGAGGCACTCACTGAGCTTGCCACCCGGATGAAAAAACTGCGTGATGATGGCCATCCAGAAAAGTTAATGTATCACTATGGTCGGGCCAAGGGAAGTTCGGATAAGTTGCCGAAAACCGTATTTATGGGTACCTATGGCACCAAAACTATTTCCGGTCATACCTCTATCTGTGAGGGAGGGAAATGGACTGCCCAGGAGCTGACATGGGGTAAGCATTATGACAACTGGGACTTTGATAACACCGATTATGTATTGAACTTCGGTTCTGCTGTCCTTGAAGCTCATACCAACCATATACCCACTGCTCAGCGCTTGATTAAGGCTAAGGTGGAGCGTAACGTACCACTGATCACCTTTGATGTGCGTTTGTCCTATACAGCCGCAAAATCAACGAAATGGGAACCAGTAAAACCGGGTACCGACTTGGCTGTTATTTTGGCCATGTGTAATGTGATCATGCAGGAAAATCTCTATAAACGTGATGCTTTTACCTTTATCAGAACAACAGAAAATGTTGATGTTCCTCTGGACGAGAAGATCTCGGCCCTGAAAAAACATCTGGCTGAGTATACTCCCGCATGGGCGGAGCAGATCAGTGGTGTTCCTGCCGCAAATATCAGTAAATATGCTAGGGAGTTCGCCAAGGCCAAGGCAGCAGTAGTTATCAGTTATCGTGGTCTGGTTGCCCATTACAATGGGACAGATGGCGAACGAGCTGCCCAAATGCTTGGCATGATCACCGGGAATATTGATAATCCGGGTGGGCGCTGTAAGGCGGTATCGGCATCATGGAAATACCCCAAAGGCCCTAAGGTCAAACCAAAAGCAAAGAAACTGAAGATAACCAATGGATCAACGTCTGCTTTTCCAACTCATGGTGAATGTCAGTCTGTATTGAAGATGATCAAGGACGGCTCCCATGGTCGCCCCGATATTTATATGTGGTACTGCTATAATCCAGTCTATGTGAATGGCGACTGCCAGGAGAATATTGATGTTCTCTCAGACGAGAAGATGATTCCCTTCACTGTCACCTCTAATATTGTTTATGATGAGTCCAGTCGTCTGGCTGATTTGATTTTGCCTGACACCAGTTATTTAGAAAGATGGGACTGGGATGCGAATGTTTCTCCGAATCAGATTCCAGAGTGGGAATTTCGTCAGCCGGCAGTGGAGCCCCTGGGCGAGTGTCGTAACTTTGGTGATATTCTCTGTGACCTGGCTAATCGTATGGATATGCCCCTGGGTTTTGACAGCATGAAAGAGTTTGTCCAGAAGTCCTGTGAAATGACGCCGGTTATCAAAGATCTCCCCGGAGGCGGCTTTGAGTATATGAAAAAGAATGGCGTCTATCACGATCCTAAGGCGAAGCCCTCATTCTTCAGCTATAAAAAAGAGATAAAGGCAGCTGATTTGAAAAAGGAAGGCGTGATTCTTGACGAGTCTGTTGGGGTTTACTGGAACTGGAAGAAATCTAAGGCAAAGGACGAGGCAGAAGCCATAAAATACGGCTACGCCAAGATGAACTCCAGCTATAAGGGGTATGTCGGTCAGAAGATTGGTGATAAGGTGTACAAAGGATTCAAACCGGACAAGTTGAATAAGACCGGTTATTTTGAACTGTACTCGACTATCCTGAAGGATAAGGGCTTTGCTCCGATGCCAACTTGGAAGCCGATTCCGGAACATGCGGCCTTGAGCAAAAATCAACTGACTTTGACGACCTACAAGGTACCGGTACAGATCCATTCTCGGTCTACCCACTGCAAGTGGCTAACTGAAATGTTCCATGACAATCCGGCCTGGATAAATTCCAAGACAGCAGCCTCTCTGGGAATCAAAGATGGTGATATGATCAAACTCAGCTCGGAGATTGGTGAGATTTCCATCAAGGCCTATGTGAATGAGATGATAGTGCCCGGTTCCATTGCTATCTCCTTTCACCTTGGCAGGACCGAGTCCGGTCGCTATGGTTCAGGGAAAAAATCCATCATGGGTAGTGACAATGATCCTGATCTGGCGCTGAAATGGTGGGATACCTATGGTGTACACCCTAACTGGCTTATGGCCAATGCTTCCGATCCAATCAGTGGCCAAATGCGCTTTATGGATTCGGTTGTTACAGTGAGTAAAGGTTAGATCAAAATAAGTGGCAATAAACCACGAGACGAGGTGACAGACAGATGGAAGAAAAAAACAGTCAGGTTGGTAGTATCTACGGACTCCTGGCTCTCATTTTTGCACAGGAGGTCACCTCTGACTTTCTCAAAGAAATCAGGACTCCCCATTTTCGGGGGGTTCTGAGTGATTTGAAAGTTGATCTCGGTGATTCTTTTTATGACGATCCAGCCGACGAATTGTTAGAAGAAATGGCAGTGGAGTTTACAGGTCTGTTTATTGGACCTGGCAATTTTATATCGCCTCATGAGTCGGTTCATCATGTCCGTGATGATGGTGATTATGGAAAACTTTGGGGCGCAGATACGGTAGCAGTCAAAAAGTTTGTCGAGGCCACTGGTCTGAGCTATCAATCGGCTTTTGGCGGCATGCCGGATCATATTGCTGCTGAATTTGAGTTGATGCAGAAACTTGAAGACCGTTTGGCACAGGCGCAAATCGATGGTGAAAAAGAACTTGCTGAAAATCTGCAGGTAATTAAACAACGATTTATGGTGGAGCATATTCTGACTTGGGTTCCGGAGTTTCTGGAGAAGGTCGTTGCCAAGGCGAATTACCCTTTTTACCGAGAGATGGCACAATTTGCTTCACAGTTTCTTGCCGGTGAGCAGGAACTCCTCCTTGAATCAGAGGGAGCTGGTACTTTGGCATGAAACAGTTCTTCTTTATTGTTTTACTTGTGTGTTGTCCCTTTGCAGTTACTGTGTTTGGGCACGATTTAGCTGGATACCAAGAAATACCTTGGAATAGTCGTTTTCCGGTGATCGAGAAGCATTTTCCAGGGGTCAGCTTTGTAGAAGAAGACCCCTGGCATGTGACTCTTTTTTCTCTGGAGCAGCCACAACAAGGAATTGAACGCATCGAGTTTAAGCTCTTTGAGGAGCGACTCATTTCGGTGCAACACTATTATAGCGGTTCTATTGAGCAGTTCCAAGAGGAAGTGTTTGTCGAGAATCTGTTGCAGGGACTGGGGCCAAAGATTGAAGAGCGAAAAACCACCTCACAGAGTCTTGCTGGCATCGCAAGCGTAGTTATCTGGGAATATGCTGATGTCTTGATCCTCTTTAAATCGTTTCCTCCGAGTCAAAAAGAAGGGTTTGCAAAAAAAGAAAATGCTATCATTTTTATCTATAAACCCACCTTTGATAAAATGGTCTATTATAGGAAAAATTCACAGGGAGATAATGATAATCAGGTGGTCGACTACGATTATATAGACTTCTGATAGTGTCTTAAGCAGCGGGTCCGCTGCTCAGCAAATTACAAAGCCCTTACCACTGACTTTCTTTCTGTTACAAAATTTCTGAACGTCCGCTTTAGAATATATTCCAGTTTAAACTTGCCTGGGTGAAAAATATTGTATCATTATCATCACCCAGTTCTGTTCCATATTGGGCACGGAGACTGAGCGAGAGCTGTTCCGTGATGGACCAGTTAGCAAGAATATCACCTTGATTCAGCCAGGAGTTTTCGTTTTCTGAATACTCGAGTTGATATTCCAGCTGCAACTGCAATTGCTGCCAGGGTTGCCATTGATATTTTGTAGATAGATTAACAATGGTTTCCTCTTCTTCGCTGTAATAGCCACTGCCCAGACTCATCTGTAACCCGGGGAACCAGGAAGGCAGATGGCTGAACTGCATGTTCGCATTGAACTGATCAGGGCTGGTGGAACTATATTGTTCATAGTAGACGCTGGAACCAACCTCCCACCCTGGTGCTAATGCAATACCACCGGAAATCCCACTCAGTTCTTTCACCTCCACATTCAAGGCTCCACGTAGATTGAGTTGATCATAAATGGGATCCGTTTCTCTGTTTCTGGAGTAATTTATGTTGGCCCAAAAACCGTCTCCCCTGTAGTTGATGAGAGCATGACCGGTTATGATATATTCGGCTTCTTCGAGCTGATAGTAGGCACTTTTGTTGTCATTGCTAAATCTTTCGTTTCGGATTCGTATCGATGTGGATATTCGGTCAGCAAGAGGCCAGGAAAACAAGAAAAAAGGTGCCTGGCGCTTTAGGGAAAAATCGAGATCACCATAGAGTAAATTATCCTGTTCTATGGAGCTTTCTAACCAGCCGAAACCGATTGTTTTCCCGGTTCCCCACGATTTTGTTACCTGCACCTGTTTGACCTGTTCCGTCCAGGAGATATAGTCTCTTTGCAGAAAAGGGGAGTATTCATCTTCGGTCAGGGAGGACCAGTAGATCCGTAATTGCAGTTGCCTGCTTTTTTGGATACGTTTGATACCCTTCTGTGCAGCAGAATTGTTTTCTGAAAGCATTAATGCTCGTTGATAGGCATCTAGTGCATTGGCATCTTTTTTGAGGGTTTCCCAGGTTCGGGCAAGGCCTAGCCAAAGTTGTATGTTTTCACTATCTTCCTTTAGGCTTTTTTTATATTTCTCTACCAATCCAAGATAATATTTTAATCCAAGAGACAGGCCGGTGGAGTCGCCGAGGCCGATAATACCACTTTCTTCCATATCAAAATTTTTCTTAGCAGAACCAAGCTTTGAGGAGACCTCAAGTTGGTGGAGGACTATATTCTCTTGCACCTCTTCCTGTGGTACTACAGAAGGAGGAAGTGCTGCCGTACTTTCCTGTGAACTTATAGAGGGAACAGGAAGAAGGAGGATAAGAGCGAAGAGCAAAATTGGGCGGGCAAGATAGTTTTGTGCTGCAGCCATTAAAAAAACTCTTTGTGATGTGATGAATAAAAAAAAGGCGGATCGACTATCGACCCGCCTTTTCAAATGAACAGCAGCTTTAGAATGTCCGGCCGCCTCTGCTTCCGGTTCCAGTACCGACAGGAAGTCCGGTAAGATCGCATATTCCGTCACCATTAGCATCAATACTATTATCATTGATACCATCACCATTGGCATCTACAAAACCCATAGTTCCGACGGGTAAACCAGTGGTGTCACAGAGTCCGTCTCCATTGGCATCTACAAAATTATCATTGATACCGTCACCGTTGGCATCTACAAAATTCACGCCTGCTCCCGTGCCCGCACCGCCTCCTGCTCCTCTAAAACGTCCCGCATCGGCAGTAATTGGTGCAGCTAATATTCCACATACCATAAGGGTCAACGCTGCCTTTGTAATTGTTGCTGTGTATTTCATTGTGTTCTCCTGTAAAAAAAGTTTGTAATGCTTTTATCTGTTTTCTTATGTGTACTGTAGCATTAACTGTGCCATTTTATGAAAAACAAATATGTCGTTTGTATTCAAGGTGTTGTGGCGAAATCCTTACAGGATAGCTTGGGCGGATTTCGACAAACCACGTTTTGTTCGACATTAGTGTCGAGATAATTCTGGTCCCCTTTACACAATGCATGGGCACATGGTGTAGCTCTTCCGGAATGTGGTACCAATAATGGAAATGAAATCTGGTTGATTAAGGGGTCTGCACCTCTGCCATAAAGTCTCTAAGCAGTTTTCCCGAGGGAAGTTTGGCCATGGGGTTGATAGTGAGAAGTTCATTCCAGATCTCCAAGGCAGCAGTTCTGTTCTGCTTGTCGTAAAGAAGTACCACTCCCTTGTTGAGCCTTGACTGCTCATGTTCGGGGGCTGCTTCAATGGCCTTGTTGAAGATAAGCAGGGCTTGATCTGGTTGTTTGTTGCGACGGTACATCACACCGAGATCGGTTAAGACATCCGCATTGCCGGGGGCAAGTTCAAGGGCTTTAACGTATGCCTTAATAGCCTTGGCAGGATTATCGCTGTCAAAGTATGCATTTGCCAAATGAATCCAGGCCTCAGGGTCGTTGGGAGTCGTGACGACCTGACTCTCCACCGCTGCCATATCATGCATTTCCGTCTGTTGCTGAGCTGCTGTAGGTGGCTGGCCTCCATTTCCACCAGGGGCTTTATACACTGCAAGCACTACCCCGCTTAAGAACCCAATTAGAAGAGAAACACCGATCAGGATGTATACCCGTTCTGTTTTTATATATCCTGCATACTTTTCATTTTTCATTACATAACCTTTTATGGGATAGATTCGCTCTATGCAAAGAGAGAGATGAGTTCAACGCTCAAAAAAACCAGCGCAGGCGGAGTTCCACTTTGTTGCTGATTAGTTTTTCACCGTATTCGGTGAGTGAACCGCCGGTGAGCAGGGAAAAACGCAGACGCAGCTCCCAGTTCGTAATACCGTTATAAACAAACTCCGGGGAGATGGATGCGCTCTGGTCATCCAGGTTGACAATGGCTGTCAGGCCAGGGGTAAAATAGAGAATATCAAAGGGCTCTTTCTGGGTAAATTTTGCGTAGAGGTAGTTGCGGCCGACGTAGGGGCCTCCATATCCACGCAGACTTAACTCTCTGGCTTGTTGCAAGAGCGTGTCGCTGCCCGAACTGTCCAGCTCTATCGTCCCTCTACTAATATGTTGATAAAAGAGTGCTCGTTCCTCTTCTGTGTAGCCGTTGCCGTTGAAATAGTATTCGACAATAGCGGTCAGGTCGTTTTCTGTCAGGTAACGCAGTCCCAAAAGTCCGCTAAAAACGTCATTCTCTTCCAGTCGGGTGGTCTCCTCATCAAGGAAAAGAAACTTTTGTTTACTGGAGATATAGGCTGCTTCTCCATGGATCTCGAAGTTGGTGGTGATATTCCTTGAAAAATCAGCCCCAATTCGGGTGGACCTGCTGTTGCCGGTGTACAAGAGAAGGTCAATATCAGTGTCCAGATACAGGAGATACAGTTTTGCTGCCAGATTGATAGCTTCTGTGGCCCCAAAAGTATCATTAACACCATCGTAGACCGGTAGAATAACCGTGGTCAGGGCAACATTCCCCAGGGAACCATCAAAGCTTTTAATCAGATCAAGTTCTCCTGTAACGTATCCTTCCAGTGCCTCCTGAGGGTCGTTGGGATCTTTGGGGCGGTTGATAAAACCCACCGGATTCCAGGCATAGCCCTTTCCCCACTTATAAGACTGTTTGCCCAGGTCAATGTTGACATACGCACTTGGCTTAACCCGTCCATACGCCTCGTAGATATCGGCAGAATCAATCCAGCCAAAGGTATCCTGCTGTGCAGATGCCTTCAACAGCCAGTTAAAACTGCTTATGCCCTTCATATACGAGCCGTTCATTTGCAGGCTTGAGCTAAAACGATCAATGGAGCTTGGGAAATGGTCGTCAAAAGTCAGCTTTGCCAGGGCTCCCTCCTGATTGTTTTCAAGATGTGCATAACTCAGATCAACATAACCACCCCATTGCAAAGACTTCTTTTCTATTTCCTCCAACTCAAAAGTATAGTCAGAACTTGCCTGTGAATCACTAGGTACTATAAAGAACAGACCGGCGATAAATAGGCCAAAACAACCCTTCCAGTTATCTGATTTCATTAATCTTGGACAGGTAATTGAGAGTAAAGACCTCTTCTGCAAATTCTTTGCGTTTGATCTTGGCAAAGAGCATCACGGACTTGTAGCCCTTATGCAATGGGCTGTCAGTCTCCAGCATGGATGGTCTGACCAGGCCATCGCCAAAATCCTTAATTTTGCTGTAATAGAGATTTTTGATGAGCATACCGCTGCTGGTATAACATCCAATGTTGAGAGGCAAGAGTGTTTTTTTATCCACCGTCATCTTCAGCTGATCATAGGCAACTGAGGTGGAGATCGCCTTGAGGTTTAGCAGGTAGGTCTCGTCAAGATCCTTAATTCCCAGGGCCGTATACTCAGCACTGTAGTCTAGGCGCAGAATATCGGAGTTATTAAATACTCCGCCTACCACGGACTGCAGGCTGGTGATGCGAAGCGGTTTACCCACATTGGGAATATAAAGCCACATGTTGTCATCCTGTCGCAGCGTTGCCCTACCTTTTTCACTGGCCGGTTGCAGAAACAGAGCAACCGCTGCACTGGGTCCTTTCTTCACAGAATAGAGAACAAATTCTTTTTTGCTGCCATCGGGTTCAATATTGATCAGCTTTCGATACATTTCATAGGATGCTGGTTGCATGTTCTTGTCAACCTGCGCCAGTATTTCGTTGCCGTCCAAAGCCAACGATAAGTTCGGCAATAGAAAAAGAACAGACAGGCTCACCAGGGTTTGTATTGTTTTGTGCATTGGGTGTCTCCTAGACATGGCGCAGGGCGGTTATGGGATCCATTTTAGCTGCCTTCCAGGCTGGCTGGAGGCTGCCAAGAACAGCGATGACAATAACAATCCCCGCAATCACGAGGACATCAGAGGTGCCAATGGTTGGGGCCAATAGTAGCCCTTCCTGACGACCAAAATTAAAACTAATACCGGATATATTCATGGCGGCGATACTAATCAGGCTGAGTGCAACACCGACCAATGTACCTAAAACACCGAGCAGGAATCCTTCAGTGACAAAAAGGGCTAATATTTTTCCTGGACTGGTACCAATGGCTGCGATGGTACCGATTTCATTGATTCGTTCATAAACGGACATGATCATGACATTCATGATGCTAACCAGAACAATGGCCACCAGCATGATCTTAATGAACAGAGTCATCAAGTCGATCATCTTGGCAATATTGGAAAATGGAGAGAGTTTACTCCAGGTGTGAATCTCAAAGACCGGTTTCCCCTTCTTGTTTTTGACTTCACCAAGCTCTGCTTTCAAGGAGGTGAAGGCTGGCTGCAAGCCTTTCATATCCTTCAGACGAATGGCTATTTCAGTAATCTCTTTGCCTTCCATACGCAACAGCTCTTTGGCATCACTGAGGCGGATAAAACCATCTTTGCCGCCCGGCCCGCTGATACGTCCCACAATCCCTCGTACCACAAAGGGCTGGCCGTTGACAGAACCGTCTTTGTTGGTGGCAACCAGAACGATGGAATCTCCTATCTTGACTTTCATTCCCTTGGCAATGAGTTCAGGAATGAGAATCTCACCTTTATCGAGAAGTCCTTCTTTTTTATCCTGAGTGATCCGGTCCATAAGCATGGGCATGGTTTGGATCTCCTGCTCTGGGTTGATTGCGGTGAGACGAATGTTTGTTGTCTCATTGAAATTGCTGAACATGGCACCAAGTTTGATGCGCTGAGTGTATGATTCCACGGCCTCACTGGAGTCGAGGATCTCCTTGACCTTGGCAATCTGGCCGCTTTTTAAGTTGAGGTTGAGCGGGAGACTGTCCATGGAGGCCAGGTAGCCTTTGCGATGGATCTGGAGATGTCCCATCATAGAGTCGGTAATCTGACCGATCATCATGGACTTGAAGGAGCCAGAAACAGAAACGAAAAGCAGGACCGCCATTACCCCCAAAGTGATGAGGGTGGAAGTGAGTAGGGTGCGCCGTTTATAACGCAGGAGATTCCGCCAGGCCAGTTTCAGTATATTAAGCATGTGCATCTCCCTTATCGCCATTTTGGTCCTGCAACAGGCCGTCTTCCAGAGTGAAAATTATTTCAGCATTATCAACCACCCGCGGATCATGGGTGGAAAAAATAAAGGTGGTACCAAATTCATCTCGCATCTCTTTCATCAGTGTAATAATGCGGTTGGCTGTTTTTCGATCCAGGTTGGCCGTAGGTTCATCGGCCAGTACCAGTTTTGCCTTGGTGACCAGGGCACGGGCCACGGCAACACGTTGTTTCTGTCCACCGGAAATCTGGCTGGGATATTTGTGGCCCTGATCGGCCATGCCAACTGCCTCAAGGAGTTGCTCTACTCTTTTCTTTCGTTTAGCAACCGGCCAGTTCTGGACCATCTGCAGCGGGTACTCTATATTTTCGAAAACCGTCAGGACCGGGATCAGGTTGAAATCCTGAAAAATAAAGCCAATATGCTCACCACGAAACTGAGCTGATGATTTAGATCCAAGCCTGGTAACGTCCTGGCCGGAGACATTGAGTGTCCCCCCTGATGGCCGATCGAGACAGCCGATCATATTCAGCAATGTACTCTTGCCACTGCCTGATGGACCGACAAAGGATACAAAAGATCCGGATTCAACGGTGAAATCAATCCCTCGTATGGCATTAACTGTGATATCTCCGGCAAGATAGTCTTTGCTTAAATTGTGGGCTGTAACAAGTGCCATATATTCTCCTGACAGAGCCTGTTGTTTCCTGTAGCTCTTAGTGTATGGATATAAAAAACCCCTAGATAGAAACAGTCTGTCCAGGGGTGCAAAAAGAGGAGAAGATTACTAGCGGGATCCGCCACCGTGTCTTCCACCACCATGGCCATTTCCATGCCTTTCGTTCTGAGCCAGTACAACGCCTGCCTCTTCTGCCTGGGCCACCATCTGGGCGCGCAGTTCAAACAACTCCCCTGTCAGCTGTCCTGCCTGTTTGGGGTCTGGATTATTTGAGCGCATGACAGCCTGTTTCTCAGCACGTTTTATTGCAATCTCTTTACGTAATTCAGTTGTCGCCTTGAAAAAATCATAGTACTTTCCTTTGGTCTCAGCATCCATTGCCTGATAGCGCATGCCCCTTTTTCCAGTCATTGCCTGGCCTTTGGCGTGATAGCCTTGTCTCATTCCATGCTGATTTTTTGCTATGGTCTTTCCTCCACCATGATGTTTGCCCATGCTCTGGTTGGTCCATTGGTCCTGTTGCATGGCTGTTAATTCTTCGGTAGTTATTTTAGCGTCATTATCAGTATCAGTTTGTGCAAAAGTCGGTGTCACCGATTGGTTTCTGCCCATGTGGCCACTGGCTTTGACCATTGTCTGTCGTTGTTCACGAATGGTGTTGAATTCCTGCTCCTCAATGGTTCCGTTACTGTCTGTATCCCAGGCAGTAAATGGAATCGGCCCTCGTACAGGGAGGTCATATGCACTTGCCAGTCCTGCACCCAGGCTTAATGTTCCAAAAATCATAGCTACAGCTATTTTTTGTCTTGTTTTCATGATTGTTTCTCCATAAAATTTGTGAGTAATGTAAACAATGTGTTTCCCTACACCAAGCAATAACCACGCCACGTTGGATTCGTACATGCTTGGCGTGTCGTTAGTGTTGAATATATATGGACAATATTCTATCACTAGTACCTTCAGTCAAAAAGAAGCCATGTCACTAGTGCCTAATTATTTTACACTTACTACTGTGGAGATTTCAGGTAGTTGCCTTATAATTAGACAGCTGTTACTCGTATATTTACGGTGTGATTTATTAGTAACAAAGATAGAATAGTACGACCTTACAAACTTTTTTTTCGGTTGCATTCACTCTTGATATACCAAGCCAGTGGAATTTTTGTTCCAGGCACATAAATCGTGCGCCATTGCACAACTGAATGATGCAAAGCGCATTGAGCGATTAGTTCTTCAATCTGGTGAGAATTCAAAGCCGATTTTTTCAAGGCGAAGATTCGCTTTCCTTCCATTTCAATGTCTCGCCGCAGTGCAAGAAGTTTTTTTAATCCATCGGGGGCTGTCATCATCTGCGCCGTAATTTCTGCAACTTCATTTACGATTGGCTGGTCTGGGTGTTTCATCTGCAGCTTTTGGAGTAAACGAAACAGTAGAGTCTGTTTTTTGGGATCTAAGGTTTTTTTCTGCTTCACAACGCTGATGACTGTCTGCAGTAATCCGGAACCAGCAAGAATATCCTGAATGACGCCTAGCCGTTTCACATTTTCTTCGACGATGATGCTATCCGCATGATGACAGATGAAAAGAAATACACCATCCTTACGCAACACCCGCTGGACTTCATTTACCGCTTGTCTCAATGGCGCGTATTCAACGGCAAATTGGCTGGTAACTACGTCTACACTTTTATCTGGAAAGGGAAGTCTTTCCAGTGAGGTGCCGGGGAGCATAATGATATCTTCAGCAAGCTCAGGAAGGACCTTTGCATAATCGACACCTGTCAACTGAAGGTCTGGACGGGTCATCCGTGCTTCTTTGAGTACGGCACCTCCGCCAGTCCCTACATCTACTAATTTCCCATCTTGGGGAAGCGTTGTAAAAAAATCTACCCATATCTCTTGGAGGGAATCCGCAACAACTGCAGGCGCTCCAGGGACACACCCGGAAGACCCTGTTGCTGCAAAAGTCCAATAGTGTGTCCAGGCGTCCTGTTTTGTATTAGTCTTTTTCTTTTTCATACCCTGTCACTTGTGGAGCCATACTTTACTTAGTAGGGCAAACTACTTCTTCCCTGAATAAGTAAGTATCTCTTACTTCGCGCTTAATTACTGTAACAAGAGTCACACCACCATATGGTAAAAGTCTCTTTTAGCTATGACTGATGTCATTGTAGCCCTTTTGTCCGCCGTGCTATAGGGAGAGAATGAAAGTCGGATTAGCTCTCCGACACGAGTTTTCTATGAATCTCTAAGAGAGGAGAAAGGGCAGATGAAGAAATTGTACAGTATGGCGGCAACGGGTGTTGGGATACTCATGGTTGGAGGAATTCTTGCATCACAACCAGCAGCGGCAGGACCGCTTATCGAGTTTGGTGATGACGGATACCTGCAGATAGACGTGAGATTTCAAGGCATAGCCGATTTTACGGATTTCGGTTCCGGGGTAGATGGCACTGAAAGCCGTAGCGACTTCGATCTCCGTAGGGCCCGCTTGGTCTTCACAGGAATGCTCAATGAGACCTGGGGGGCAAAATTCCAGACTTGCGCAGGAACCAGTGCCACACGAAATTTTGGAGCTGGCGGCTACCAGTTGGCCATGTCCAATGAAAAACTTAACTCTAATATCAGGCTTACCGATGGCTATCTGATTGGTTTATTTGACGACAAAGTCAATATGAAACTTGGGCTATCAAAAATTCCTCTTACCCGAGCTAACCTCGATGCTTGCTTTTCCCCGCTGACGCATGATCGATCCGTTTTTGTTTACTCTCCCTATGGAACAGATGCCACGAAAAATAGTCGTGATATGGGACTCGTTCTTTCTGGAAATTTCGTTGATGATCACCTGAAATACTTTGCCGCCGTCATGGAAGGAAGAGAGGGGTCGGCCAGATTCTATAACCCTTTCAACAATACGGAATTTATTACATCTCCTGAACCGACAAACAACTTTGAATATGTGGGACGCCTCCACTATTCATTTCTCGACCCTGAAGGTGGCCCCACTGCCATGGGATACAAAGGGACATACCTTGGAGCAAAGGGAACCGTGTTAACTATTGGTGGAGCTTTTGCCTATGAGGCAGACGCTGCCTATAAAAACACTGCCCCAGCAGGAGCAATGGGGACCCCGGGGTTCTTGACCAGTATAGTTTTAGATGATGAAACCGTCGACTATACAGCCTATACGTTTGATATCTTTTATGAACAACCATTTGATAATGGAGGGGTGATAACAGCGACTGCACTTTATTTGAACTCTGACTTTGAAGACGCCTATAAAACAGCACGTTCCGTTGCTGATCAAAACAGTATCGTTGGTGGTGGCAATGGTCAGAAAGATGGTTGGTACGTAAAGGGTGGCTATGTCCTCCCCTTTACCGTTGGCGATGAGGGGATTTTGCAGCCGTTTGCCCGTTATGAGGACTGGAATCTTGCGTCGTATCTTGGTGTACAGGATCAGGGCGTCAAGCAGTGGGGCATTGGTATGAATTATTTCGTACTTGGTAATCAGAAGGTACGATTTACTCTGGAATATTATAAGACTGAATTTGAGACCCCAACTAAAATTGGTGATTATCTGCAGATGACGGGAGCAAACACAGAAAGCTACGACAACTATGATACAGTTACGGCCATGTTTATGGTGAGCTTTTAAAGACACTCTAAAACCCAATATAGGAGGGACCGCGAGCGGTTTCCTCCTGTTTACTTAACTCGCAAATCCGGAAGGAGAAATATGAAGAAAACAATAGTGTTCGTCTTGCTTGGTGTACTCTATGGAGCAACTGTTTATGCAGACGAGATGCTTGTCACCCTTGAATCAGGAAACACCCTGGTCGTTCAGTATACGGGAACCATCCATGGAGTCAGTCTTCAGGGGACATCTGACACGATAACGGCCATGCAAAGGCAAAAAACAGGAACATATTCCAATCAATCGCAGTCACCTCCTGTCGCTCCACAAACTGCACCGCAGGTAGGAGATGTCAATCCGGATAAGAATGAGCCCCAAAAAAGCACGGTGAAGATTGGATGGGCTGATCCCAAAATGGAGGATTAGCCAGTAATAAGGAATTTACAACAGGGGTAACCACTCCCCACGGAGAAAATTATGAAAAAGAAAGAATTATTGATAGCAGCATCTGTATTTTTGGCAAGCGCACTCTCTTATGGATCACTCTTTGCCTCCACAACCTGTAAGGTGGTTTCTGTGCAGGAGGATAATGTAACCCTTGATTGCGGTGACGACGCCTCGGATTATTCACCGGGGATGAAAGTGAAGGTAAAGGCCAGTAAGGCCAGAGCGGCTATAGAAGGCTGCTAATTCCATCCGATACTTTTATCTCAAACCAGAGGAGCCCTCTAAAACACTATATGGTAACTCCTCTGGTTCACAAACGTTCCAAACCTTGTGAACAACAAATCAGCCACACTGCTCTTGTTCAGCAATCTGCTGCAACTCGCTATATTTTTCAATAATGATGCTCCTTGGTCGTCCAGTGGATGCAATCCTTAATAGGCCGCGTTCGCGAAAGGTTTTCAAACAGCGGGCAATGACTTCTCTGCGGCTTCCAACCATAGAAGCCAGCTCATCCTGGGAGAGACGACAGACAAATTCATCGTCTTTAAAGAGTTGCTGGTTGTTCAACAGGACTTTTGCCAATCGCACCTCTACTTTTTTAAAGGCGATATCATCAAGGAAATTCGAATAGGTGTTCAGTTTACCACAGACGCAACGAATAAAATTCCGGGAAAGTTCCTGAGACGAGGCGAGAATATCTTCAAAATCAGACTGTAACAGGGAATAGATTAATGCATCTTCAACCACTTCTGCACTGGCAAAAGCTCCTGGGGAATACAGCGATGCCAGACAAAAAATTTCACTTTCCTCAATATGCCAAAGGGTGAGTTTCTTTCCGTTGATATCACTCTTGTATATCTCAATCTTGCCAATTTCAAGAAAGTAGAGGTGATCAACGATGTCACTCTGGAAAAACACATATTCTCCCTTACGATATTTTCGCTTTCTCGTTCGTTGTGCGAGTTCGAATACTTGTTCGTTTTCCAGAACTGAAAGTTGCGGAATATGGCGAAAAAAAAGTTGTTCCGGACTCATTGTTTCATTCTCCATTTATCACCCCCCTGTCCAGGGAAGAACTATAAAATAGATTCCCAAACAAGCTGTCAATATTCCGGCTCCTTTTCGAAACCAGGTCCCACTGTGTTGAAACGAAGAGTTATTGATAAGTCTTTTAACAGTGGCAGCCGAACTGCCGGCCACAGCGATTGGGAAACAGTGACCAAGGGCAAAGAGAGTGAGAAGAAAAAAACCGGAGGCAATCTGTTTCTGCACTGTAATAATGGCAAGGATAGGAGCAATAAAACCAAAGGTACAGGAACCGGAGAGAACACCATAGGCCAGGCCTAAAACAAAGGCACCGGACAGCCCTTTGACTTGTAATCGGGCCAAGGAATTTCCCATCATTTTACATTTGGCAATGCCGAGCATATCCATGGCAACCCATAAGAGTATTGCTCCCAGCAGGAGTGTCCAATAGGGGCCGACATCCCCCATCATCCGACCAAGCAGGACACAGACAACCCCAACTATGGCAATGGTAATAAAAAGTCCGCTGGTAAAAAGAAGGGCATAGGGCAGAGCCTCCCGCTCCTTGAGTATGGATTTCTGCCCACCGACATAGCCGATGATCAGTGGAATGGAGGCCATATGGCAGGGAGAAAACAGCACACTGACCATTCCCCAGGCAAAGCAGCCGAGAGCTGCCATAGCAAGGCCTCCGTTCATCCAGCTGTTGATGCCGAGAAATATCTGATCAAACATGGGTAGAGTTCCTCATACTTATAATGCCTCCTGATAAGATTCTATATTTTCAAAAGTTTATGTTTCTTCTACTATTAGTTCCAGAGGTTCCTTGATTACCTCGGGGGCATCTCCACTGTCGAAACCGTAAGCAAACATCGGAACATAGATAAGTGTCAACAGTGTACCAACAATCAACCCACCCACAGCCACATCAGCTAAGGGAGAGAGTCGTTCCAACCCCACAGCCTGCTCAAGGGCAATTGGGATCATCCCAGCTATGGTACCAAAAGCTGTCATCATGACCGGCCGGAAACGGACACGGACAGATTCCAGAGCAGATTCGAAGGCGCCCTCTTTTTTGCGGTAATGTTGATAAAAGTCGATGAGCAGAATGGAGTTTTTGATAATGATGCCAAAGAGGAGCAGCACGCCAACCATGGATGGCATACAGCTTGGTTTGTTAAAGAGCAGCATCCCCCAGGATGCACCAATCATGGACAATGGTAGTACTACGATCATGATCAGAGACATGCGCACTGAGCGGTAGATGGCAATGAGTGACAGGGTCAGAATAATGATTCCGGTGCCAATTGCCTTGATCATCCGTGAAAAAGAATCGTTAAGCTGGGTAATATCTCCCTGCTGGCTGACCATGACCCCACTGGTATCAATATCTTGGAGAATTGCATTTGCATCATCAGTAATATGAGTGATGGGCCGCAGGCTCCTGTACGCTTTGACATCGAGGCTGTAGAGCATCCGGTCTCGTTCGATTTTGGCTGCTGTCAACCTGTTGCGGATATCGGCAATGGCTTCCAGAGGGATAGTGCTGCCGTCGCCAGTATGAATGGGAAGCAAACGCAGGCTTTGGAGGTTGGTATTGAACTCACCCTTAAGATAGAGTCTCACCGGCTGGGTATTCATGGTGGTAAAATTGCCAAGCAGAGAGACCACCTGGCCCTTGATGGGAATCTGACCGGCAATAGCAAAGGGGGTCAGTCCATAGCTGAGGGCCTTGTTGGTGTCGATGATCACCTCGGCCTCATTGAAATCTCTGTCCCAGGAAAGTGACAGACTGGTAAGGCCTTTAACTCCGGTAAGTTTTTTTGCAATTTTGTGCCCCATTGCAGGGAGATCCTGGTAATCCGGAGCCATTAAACGGATATCCAGTGGTGCCTTGATGGTCGACATGGACGTGGCACCAAAATCATAGACATCAACAGTCTTGACACCGGGTAATATGTTCAGTTGATCACGGATGTCATTTTCAATCTGCCACAGATTCTTTGTTCGTTCGAAGCGATTGACGCAGTTGACGGTAAAGGTTGCCTCAGCTGGCAGGTTTCCACTGCCAAGCGACAGCACCCCGGCCTCGCCGCCAAAGGCGACCGAACTCATTACGACCTCATCCTGGTTGTGCAGCCATGCAAGAAATGGGGCGAATCTCTTTTCTGCACTTTCCACGGTGTCGTTGGCCGAAAAGGCGACATGGGCCTTGATGATTCCAGTATCCATGGGTGGCATCACATCTTTACCGATGATCGGCATCACGTTTTTTAAGCTCAGTATGAGAATGAGAAGGACGCCAAGAGTCAGGGCGAGTTTTCTTATTTTGGAAAAACGACCATTGGAAAAATGGAGCACTCCTTCATAGGGCGCAATCAGGCGTCCTATTGTGTTTTCATACAGGGATTCAAAGAAGAGTTCCACTCGGTTCTTTTTGGTTCCATTTCGATACAGGTAGACAGAGAGTTTAGGGATAAAGGTGATGGAGAGGAAATAGGAGATCAAAAGCGCTACGATCAGGGTTTCAATCAGGGGCCTGAAAATGCGCTCGGGAAAATCACCAACATACATAAGCGGGAACATGATGGCAATGGTGGCCACGGTACCAGCAAAGATAGGGGCAATTACTTCTTTAGTACCCTGCTCAATGGCGGTATCCAGATCCTCGTGTAATTCAGTGAGGTGACGTTCGATGTTTTCCAGCACAACCACTGCATCATCAACTAGCATGCCAAGGGCCAGAATGATGGCAGTATAGACGACCATGTTTAGCTGGCCACCCAGGAGAAATATCACTGCCATTGTGGAAAAGAAGACCAGGGGAATAGAGAGACCTGCGGCAATAATGGCCCGAAAATTTCCCAGGAAAAAGAGGAGCACCAGCAGAGTATAGAGAATGGCATCACGCAGGGCCTCCAGCATATTATCATTGGCGGTCTCGATCAGCTCACGCTGGGTATCGGCAATCTGGAAGTCGATGTTCGGGTACTGCTTTTTGAGTTTTTCAATCTCGGCTCGGGCCGTGTTGCTCACACTAAGAACGGAACCGCCGGGAGATCTCTGGATGGCCAGGGCGATAGCCCCCCGGCCGTTGCCCAGATACCCGGAAAATCGTTTTTGGGTGGACCATTTGATATCGGCCACATCACCAAGTTTGAGGTTAGGGGAAACCGGCAGTCTGGATAGAGCCTGGACACTGGTCTGCTCACCGTAATAGGTCAGGGTGAAGAATCCGTCATCTCCCTTGACAAAACCCAGCGGGATATCGCGGTTGACGGCCATGATAGTCTTTGCCAGAACATCGACGGTGAGTCCATAACGCTGCAGACGCAGAGGGTCGATAGCAATGACCAGGGCGCTCTGGTGCCCGCCGAATACTTCAACGTTTCCTATGCCTGGATTTGCGAGGAGGGCAGGCTTAATAAACGAATCGGCAATCTTGCGAACATCACCAAGACCAAGAAGATCATTTTTCGGACTTAATGCGACCACCTCCACCGGCAGGGTAAAAGAACCTGCAGTATAAATAGCCGGGTTGGCTGTGGCCGGCAGATTGGCACGGGCAATGGAGAGGGCGTTGGCCACATCCACGGCTGCGGCATTAAGTCCCTTGGTGTATTCGAATTCAACCTTGACTATGGAAAAGTTAGCCACATTGACAGAGCTGATCTCACGCACTTCGCTCAGACGGGCGATTTCACTTTCAATGGGTTTGGAGACAGTGCTAGCAGCTACTTCTGCAGTTGATCCAGGGACCTGGGTGATGACAATAACCTGGGGTCGGTCCGCATCGGGAAAGAGATTCTTGGGCATGGTGATAAGGCCGATCACACCCAGGACAAAGAACAAGGCGATGATGGAAAATAAAAAGTGTGGCCGTTTAAAAAAATAACTGAACATGATGCTATCCCGGAATGGAGGTTGGCTAAGGTTATTGCTTGATCACAATCGGTGTTCCAGCCAGTAGTTTGAGCAGGATATCTGGTTTGGCAACAATAACTTTGGAACCTTTTAAGCCCTCAACAACCACCCCTTCGGAACCACTGGCAACCACTGTGACCGAAACCGGACGACTCGTGTCTCCTGCAGGGACAAAACATATGCTCTGTCCTTCTTTCTGTAATAGTGCAGAGAGGGGGATCATGGTGCCGCTTCCCTGGTAGATCACCAGGCGTACCGGTAAGCGTTCACCGGAACTGTTTTGCGTGGCAACATCAGCTCGATATTCATCAAGCCCTTTAAAGGTATGATTAAGCGACACCAACGGGTGGCGTGCACCGTTAAAAATCACTTCTTCAGGACGGATCTTGTCAGCAGAGCGAACAAGCAGATATTTTCCGCTGTCTGCCTGGATGGAGAGTAATGGCTTACCGGGCATGGCAATGACACCGATATTGGCTGATGTTGAACTCACCACACCGTCAATGGGCGAGCCAATCACGGCATAGCTGAGGAGATTTTCAATCTCTTTACTGTTCTGAGTCAGAATACCCTTCCTACTGATCAGGCCTTTGAGGCCGGCATGAAGAAAGGCAATCTTGCTTTTTTCCGCGTCATATTGCTCAACCGAAGCTCCACGGACATCGAGAAGTTTCTTGGTTCGTTTATGGCTGGCCAGTGCAGTATCCAGTGCAACCTGCTGCGCAACTAGCTCTGCTTCAAGAGAGTGCATCTGCAACTCAATGGCCTCTTTCTTGGCCAGAAGATCTTCATGATCCAGAGTCACCACCACGTCGCCCTTTTGCACCGTGTCACCACTTTTGACCATACTGTTGATCCGGGAAGCGAGTTTTGAAGAAAGCGTTACATCCAGGTCACTGCGTATCTCAGCTAGGGCCGGCAGGGTAAGGAGAATATCCTCTGTTTGAGGTGTTGTTACCTCAACAATCTGATGATACAGCTTCATTGGTGGAATATCGGCCATGGACTGTTTTTTATTTTTGACAGCCACAACCCCGCCGCCAATCAACAGCACTGCAATGACTATCCATATAATTTTTTTCATTGTATCAACTCGTCAAGGTTGTTGCCGTACAGCATCGCAAGGGTGGCAAAGGTTTCCCACCAACGTGCTTCAGTTTGATAGTAATTTGCCTCAGCCGATAATATCTTTTCTTCGTAGCGCAGATATTCTTCCTGATCCATTCGTCTGCTGGCATAGGCGACTTTGGCCACTTTCAGGAGTTCTCGTTCATTCTGCACACTGTTCTGTGCCAACTTTTTTGATTGTCCAAGTAGGTTCAGGGTCGTGGTCAGGCTTCTGACCTTTGCCTCCAGTTCCATTTTTGTTCTGGCAAAACGGTATTTTTCACGACGTAAGTCTATATTGGCCCGTTCAATCGCGGTGTAGGCGGGTTTGTTAAAGAGTGGCATCTGCAGGGTCACGGCGTATCCGCCATAGTCAGTATCCACATCCTCGCCTGTATTATAGTCTTCGCCAGAATTCTGAAACCATCTGGCCGTACCGATAATACTGGGATACAGCTTGCCTTTTGCCGCCTGCACGCCAAATTCTTTGGCCTCAATATTTTTCTGTAAAGGCTTAAGTGCATAGAGCTCATGGTCACTCAGGGTGCCGCTCAGTACCAACGGAATGGGTTCTGCAAGAAAAATCGCGGTGAGGGATTCAATGGTTTGCTGCAGACCGCTTTGCTGTTGCCGAGTCTGATTCCAGGCAAGATCAATCTGATTAATGGCCTCATCCATACGGATCTGCTCAGCCTCCGACAAACGTCCTGTTTGCACCTGAAGAGCGATGTCTGCCCGGGTTTTTTCCAGGGATTCCTTCCGTAACAGCAGCGCCCTGATTAAAGAACTCATATGAGTCAGATGGGCATTGGCTGTGACCAGGACTGCCTGATGTTCAAGAAGCTTCAGGTTTTTGTTAATCCGAGAGCTCTCTGCCAGGCTTGCCGCCTGGTCTCCAAGGGAGAAGAGTTCTTTTACAAATATGGGCATGGAGAGCTGAGCACCAACCCGGGTGATCGTTTCGCTGAACGGCAAGGGGTTGTTGTTGGCCAGTAATCGTGCTGCCTCTGTTGGGGGGACAGGTCGCAAATTGGTGGGTGAGTTATATTCTTCATAGGCAAGAATTCCTGTCAGCTTGGGATAAAAACGATCCCGCACGGACTGTGCTCCAAGCTCTGCAGATCTGGTCTGGAGGCGATCCAGCTCGATAAGTGGTTGTTTCTCCAAGGCAGCAAAAAGATCTGCCATGGTCACCGCCCCAGCCGCAGTTGCCCAGCAGAAAAAAAGCAGAAAAAAGCAACTTGTGGTTTTCATGGGATATCCTTTTATTGTGCACTCACTATCAAGTGATGTACTGATAGTACCCATCGCTATTAAATGGACAGCAGCATATCAAGCCATTTCCTTATTTCTTTTTCATCCAGAAAACCGATATGTCGATACCGTTCCTTGCCACTTTTTTCATAGAAGATCTGGGTAGGAATCGTACTAATACCAAATGTTTTGGCCTGCTCGGGGTTCTTCCATACATCTATAAAGACAATGGCAACTTTTCCCCTGTACTCATAGGCCAGTTTGTCAATAATCGGAGCCATGAGTTTACAGGGAACACATTTGTCAGCTCCCAGATCCACCATGGTTACCATGTTCTTGACCGGAATTTCCATCCGTTCTTCGGAATGAGCCGATGGGGCTACCAATAGGGTAAGAAAGGCTATCGTATATAATACTCCTTGCCTCATGCGCCTAACCATCCTTCAACATCTGCCTGTTTTGGGACATTGCCCACACATTTCACAACACCGTCAATAACTACTGCTGGTGTCGAAAAGATGCCGAGTTTCGCCATTTCCTGGAAATCCGATACTTTGGTTACAGTAGCCGTAACACCTTTAGCTGCAACAGCTGCTTCTACAATTTTCTGAGCTTTTTCGCAGGAAGCACATCCAGGGCCGCATACTTGTATTTTCATCTCTTTTCTCCAATTTGGTATGATATTTTTAAAGATGCCCACAGGTGGTGGGACATGCTTTAACCGATAGTAATAACTAGTAAAAAAAGTGATATTTAAATAATCAAATTGAACAGAAAGCCAGTAAATAATATTCCGGTACCAACTACTCCGATAAAGACAGCAATCAATTTGGGTTTAAGAACCTTTCTGAGAATGACCATTTCCGGCAATGACAGGGCAATAACACTCATCATAAAAGCCAACACTGTTCCGAGCGCCGCCCCTTTTCCAAGGAGCGCCTCAACCACTGGCACAATGCCTGCAGCATTGGAGTACATGGGGATACCAACTAAGACGGCCGCCGGCACCGACCACCATGCATCTTTGCCCATGATGGATGCCATCATATCTTCGGGAACATACCCGTGAATTATGGCACCAACCGCAATGCCTGCCACCACATAGATCCAGACCTTGCCAACGATATCACGAACTGCCTCACGGCCACGGCCGATACGATCAGGCCAGCTGAGTTTTTCTTCTATGACCACGGCATCACCAGCCCGCATTTCCTGAACCCAGTCTTCAATCCAGTGCTCCAGCTTCAAGCGACCAATCACCCAACCTGCCACTATGGCAATACCAAGCCCTGTGATCAGGTAAATTGCTGCGACCTTCCAACCCAAAAGACCGTAGAGAAGTACTAGGGCAATCTCGTTGACCATAGGGGCCGCTATAAGAAAAGAAAAGGTTACGCCCAAAGGGACCCCAGCCTGGACAAAGCCCAGGAAAAGAGGAACGGCAGAACAGGAACAGAAGGGAGTGACAATGCCTAACAGGGCAGCCATCACATTCCCTGCTGTCTCCCGCTTTCCTGCGAGATATTTGCGGGTACGTTCCTGAGTGAAAAACGAACGGAGCATGCCGATAATAAAAACAATCAAGGTCAACAACATCATAACCTTAGGCGTGTCGTAGACAAAGAACTGTATTGCATCGCCAAGATGACTGCCCTTTTCCAAACCAAGTAGGCCGTAAGAAAAAAAGTAAGAGAAAGGCAGCAGTTGTTTATACATGATATACCAACTGGCAAGGCCAAGCAGACCTAAGCCTACTTGCTTGGCAGTTATTTTTTGGTTCCCTGTCCCTTGGCTGCCCGGACAACATTTAATGGGTTCTATTTGTTCCATAGCTATATTCCTTCAATATCTTTATGATCAAGCAGCGCAGATCCGTTCCCGGTCCACCTGTGGGAGCCTGACTATCATTTCTTGCAACGGCCCATCATCATCAAGCCACCCTTTGACATTCTCAAGCATTACTTTGGCGTAGTCTGACTCTTCCCCCTGGGTCAATCGATAAATAATCCATGAGCCTTCCTTGTGGTAGTCCACCAAACCAGCCTCTTCTAAAACCTTCATGTGTTTGGAAACTGTCGACTGAGCCAGTCCGATAAGGTCCTTCAGTTCACAGACACAGAGCTGCTTGTTTTCAAGTAGTTTGATAACTCTGACCCGATTGGGATCAGACAGAGCCTTCATAATGCGAATAAATTGTTTCATTTGGATCCTCCAATTTGGCAATATCGCCATATGGCGATGTTTAGTCATGTTAAGCTGTTCATTTGTTAATGTCAAGCATAAACTCTACCCGGAATATCTTTCAAATGGAGGGGCGGTTGGAAATGTCGGTGGAAACGAATAGAGGACCTATATCATTTTTGTTATTTACGAGCTGATAACTTGTGCATAAGTTGCGATTTGACGTAACCTCAGCGCATATAGGGTGATTAGGCTTGTGGTGGTTACTGGAAATTGCAGAATTGGCTCTTTTTCCGGGGCAAAATTTATCCTGATTACCACTAAAGGTAACCATAAAATTCAATCGTAGGAGCCCGCCCCTGCCGGCGAATAGCACTAGGGCATGGGTATTTTTCGTCTGCAGGGGGGACTCCTACACACGTTATTAGTAAAAGCTGAGTTTGGGTGGTAATTAGGAATCTTATTGCCTGATTTTTGAAAACAACTTGCTTAAATAAGGTCTTCAAGTTATGTTTTTATGTTTATTTTTAGGCGGTTATAGCTTGTAAGGGTGGCTCGCAATGCCATCGTAATAAATGGAAATTCTCAATTCTCTGAAGCCGTTGATATGATAGTGGCTTTACCGCAGTAGGTTGTCTTCGTTAGCTGCTGAGTGAATTTGTTTTGATACAAAGGAGCTGAAATAGGTGTGTGGCAAACTTGCTTGTTATCTTCAGTCATTTTCGACGTTACGAACGGATAAAAACAGTAAACGTTGGTCTGCGGATACCTGTTCCCGGACTCCTCATAAACCACTTCTCCTCCTGTCTATCCTAGATCTGATTTCTTCAGGTTCTATTTTAAAAAATTTCATCGAGCCCTCTTTTGGGTTGGCAGAAAATTTTAACAGCTATTGGCCAAAGGTGATGTCAATTAAGACGTCGGTGTACATATCGTATCCGTTTTATCATTCTGAGACAGCAGGCTTTTGGTATCTGAAAGAGCAGTCAGGTATCGCGCATCAGAGAGGTCGTATTCTCAGCTCTGTCAAATTTCAAGATTTGACTCTGGGGGGTCTGCGATTGTATCCCCGGCTTCAACGTCGATAACTCTGTCGGTATTGCCAGAGAAGATAAGAAGGAGATAAAGGCCTAGCCTTGTATGTCATCCGCAACCCGTTCTTCTTGAATACGTTTAGTTATAATCAGGAAATGGGCATGGTGGTTTACAAGTCAAAGATGACCCATAGCAAAAGCAAAAAAAATTATCCCTCAGCACCGCAGATGAGTTTCTTGTGGATATCGCCGAGCATATTCCTGAGAAAAAGTTTTCAGTTTGTCCGCTGTTACGTCTGGTACTCCAATCGTAGACAGGGAGGGCGGGAAACGATAGATATTAGTAAGTTGACGATGGTATGAAGGGTAATTTTTGATGTTGCTGCTTTGGTGGGGATATTATAGAGTGCTTTTAATAATTTGTATTGGAATGTGGATGGCTTGTGGTTTCTGCCAATTATTCTGCCGGAAGTTGTGGCGCATAAAGGCTACTAAAACCAACTGGAGCTATGTTTTTTCCTTGGGACTTTGCCAACGGAAAGCAAATTCTTATCACTTAATTCTGTTGTGACAACTTAACTTATGGATAGTAAAGATAAAATATACGCTCGTTTGCAAAAGTCTAAAAACCTTCCGTCTCTCCCACAGGTTTTATTGAAGCTTATTGAAACCTGTGACAAGGATGATATGGCTCTTTCAGATATTTCCGCAATTCTTATTAAGGACGCCTCCATGAGTTCCAGGGTGCTAACTCTGGTTAATTCCGCTTACTTCAGTCTGAACAATACATTTGCAAGTATTGATCAGGCCGTCGTGTATCTTGGTGCAGACACAATTAAAAATATCGCGGTGACGGCCTCTGTACAACAGGTTTTTAGAAAACTTGGCAAAAATGAAAGCTTTTCAATGGATCGGTTCTGGTGGGATTCTTTTAGCTCAGCTGTTTTTGCCAAAAGAATTGCCAGACAATCGGGCTATTCAAATGTTGAAGAAGCCTATCTTGCCGGTCTGTTACATGATTTGGGCGAGTTGTTGCTGTTGATGAACTTTACAGATGAATATACTGCTCTTCAGAACAAAGGCTACAGTAATGCAAACCAGTGTATGGCTGAAGATTCGCAGATAGGGATTAACCATTGTGAGGCGGGAGCCTGGCTGGCGAAACAATGGAAGTTGAATTGCTTTATTGCTGATACGATTCTATATCACCATGCCACTCTGGAAGAGATTAAGGGTGCGTCTCCATTGGTAAAAGTTGTGTATTTAGCTGAACAGTATCATCAGGTAAGTGAGGGTGATTTTGATGCTGTTTATCATATTGGAGGTGAGCTTTTTGATTTTGGGACAAAGCAAATCGACGAAATTTATAAAGGGGTTGAAGAGGAAATACATGAAGTTGCGCAGAGCCTTGGGGTAAAGGTCGATTCGTCATCGGAGAGTATCGCTAAACCGACTTTAGAGCCGACTGAACACGATCTTGAGCTTCTACATCAGGTTAAAAATTATTCTTTGCTTCATGGGTTACTGGAGAATCTTCTAGAGGCAGAAGATAAAGATGCGACTTTGAAGAGTCTAGAGCGGGCACTGAATGTTCTTTTTGATATTGAAACGATTTTCTTTTTTCTGTATGACTTTGAACAACAAAAATTCTATGGAAGTGCTTCGACGTTGAATCCTGAAACCGAACGATTGCAAGGTGTTGTTCTGTCTGCAGAACAGGGGACAAGTCTTCTGGTAAAGTCAATGCTGGAAAAACAGTTGATTGTCAGTACGCAGGATACAGAGTTTCCACTGGGCAGTCTTGCCGATTCTCAGCTGCTTAGTGCAGTAGGTGGCAAAGGAATGCTTTATCTCCCGATGACCGCTCAAAGGAAATCGGTTGGTGTTATCGTTATCAGGCTGCCTGACTCCCAGGAAAAGGATTTGTTTAGTGAAGAGGACTGCAAGATCCTGCAAATGTTGGCAAATCAGGCGGGGATTTCTCTTTATCTGGATGAGGTGCAGCGAAAGCATGCAGAAAAAATTGAGGCAGCCCGTCTGGAGGCATCCTCAATGGCTGCTGCAAAGGTTGTTCATGAAGTCAATAATCCACTTGGTATTATAAAAAATTATCTGAAAATTCTTGAAATAAAAGTACCTGAAAAGGACTCGCTGAAAAATGAATTTGCTATTCTGGATGAAGAAATTACTCGTATCGCAACGATCATTCAGCAGTCGGATACCTTTTCAACTGGCGGTAAACAGCACTTTGAATTGATTGATGTCAATAGTTTGCTTTCTAGTTTGCTCGCTATTCTTTCTAAATCTGTTTTTTACTCTTCTCGACTACAGGTTCACTTTAGTCCGGATCCGGATTTGCCGAATATTTTAACGGATGGCGATGCCATAAAACAGATTGTGATAAATTTGATAAAGAATGCGGCTGAGGCGATGGCTGACGGTGGAAATGTGTATATTGAAACTCGATCAGGGTCTAGAGGTGAATTGACTACGGTTTATCCATCGCTTGAAACTGGGGATTGCATAGAAATTACTATTCGAGATGATGGTCCGGGGTTGTCAGATTCCGTATTGTCGAAGCCGTTTGAGCCCTTTGCCAGTACAAAAGGAAAGGGACATTCGGGGTTGGGCCTCACAATAATTAATTCACTAGTGACGGAATTAAAAGGAATGGTAACATGTACCAGTAATAAAGAGACTGGAACTCTTTTTACTATTAGTCTACCGATGCTCCAACATTCAGCTGGATAACTTATCACTGTCTGGCTTTGATAGTTAAAAAAGGATCTGGCAGGTTGTTTTTTTTGAAGTTCAATAGGTGTTATAATGAATAATGCAGCACGAATTCTTCTCGTTGATGATGAACTCCGTTTTGCGGAAAGTTTAGCTCAGCTCCTTCGTCTGTCTGGATTCCATGTAACTATTGCCCATACTGGGAATGAGGCCGTTGGGATTTTAGAGAAGAATGTTTTTGATCTTCTGCTCCTAGATGTAGAATTACCGGATATGCCTGGTTACCAGATAATGGATAGTCTGGTAAAACGCAATTTTGGTACAGCAGCAATTATGTTGACTGGCAATGCTGCTGTGGAAACGGCCATAGAAGCGCTAAAAAAAGGTGCCTATGATTATCTGAAAAAACCGATAGATCATGATTTGCTTTTCAGCACCATTGATAAGGCGATCAGATATAGTCGGATGGAGCAGGCACTGAAAATCAGTGAGGAGCGGTCAAAAACTCTTGCAGAATCTTCCTGGGAAGGGATAGTGATCCATTCGGGCGGGCAACTGCTTGATGCCAACAAACAATTTTTTGATATGTTTGGCTATCGGCCAGATGAGCTTCTGGGCAAAGCTATGCTCGATAAAATTCTTTCTGTCGTCTCTGTACCTGAGGTGAGCTTCAGGATTCAAAATGATACTTTTGGATGCCATAAGTCGTTGGGGTTGAGGAAAGATGGAACAGAATTTCCAATTGAAACTAATTGTCGAAAAATAGAATATCAAGGTGAAATGGTTCGTGTTTGTGCGATTCGGGATATCAGTGAGAGGGTTAGAGCTGATCAGGAGAAAGTTGAACTGCAAAAGCAATTAGCCGTAGCCAGTAAAATGGAGACTCTGGGGTTAATGGCCGGTTCTGTGGCCCATGATTTGAATAATATTCTTTCCGGCATAGTTACTTTACCTGAATTATTGCTGATGCAGATGGGGCACGATCATGAGTATAGCGGAACTATTAAGATTATCCAGGAGGCAGGTACAGAGATGGCTGCTGTTGTTTCGGATTTGATAACAGTGGCAAGAGGGGCTGCTGCAGAAAAGGCTGTCTATAACCTGAATACCCTCATAAAAGAATTTATCGAGAATATTAAGATAAAAAAACCGGATTCTCGACTCAATGATATTTCTATCAGACTTGCCTGTGAACCTGGCCTCTCAAATACCTATTGTTCAGCAGTACATATCAATAAAGTTTTAATGAATTTGATCGGTAATGCCGCAGAAGAAATGGAAGCAAAGGGTACTTTAGTGGTTGGCACAAAAAATGTTTCCTTAAAACTACCTATTGATGGATATGAGATTATTGAAGCAGGTGATTATGTTGTTGTCAGTATCACAGATGATGGCTCCGGCATAGCGGCTGAGGATGTAGAAAAAATCTTTGAACCCTTTTATTCAAAAAAAGTGATGGGACGAAGTGGGACAGGTCTTGGCCTGACTATCGTCTGGAATACGGTTCACGATCATGATGGATTTGTTGACGTGGAAAGTGGCGATAACGGAACCACCTTTTATCTTTATTTTCCCGTTACTGACAATTTTGTCAAAGAGGAGGAACTGCAAGGAGCCATTGAGACATTCCGAGGAGGTTCTGAAGTGGTGCTGGTGGTCGATGATCAGAAACAGCAACGAGAAATTGCCAGAGATCTTTTGAACTCTCTTGGGTATAAGGCTGAAACGGTTAATAGTGGAGAGGAAGCCATCGCTTATGTCAAAAAGCAACCGGTGGATCTCCTTGTTCTCGATATGATTCTGAGTAACGGAATCAATGGCCGCAAAACATACGAGGAAATTCTGAAAATTAATCCAAAGCAGCGAGCTATTATTGCCAGTGGTTTTGCAGAGAATGGAGAAGTGAAACGGGCACTTTTTCTTGGGGCGAGCCAGTTTATTAAAAAACCCTATACCATGGTTCAAATGGGACGTGCAGTGAGAAAGGCTCTGGCGTAATGGAGCGTTTCAGGCCTCTGAGTGCATTTCCATGCTGTTTTTTCGTCAAGTATCAACGATACTTCTTCTCTATGGGGTAGAGTAAAGATGTGGGTGCGACTCCCCTTTAATTCAGGAGTGTCAGTAGGTTTCCGGCCCTCTGATTTGCCTGAGCCTGGACTGAGATACCAGCTTGTTCGATAATCCTATTCTTCACCATGTTTGAAACCTCAGCGGCAACATCTGCATCAGCAATCCTTGATTCGGAGGCTGCTATATTTTCGGAGACGTTACCCAAATTGGATATTGTCGATTCAAAACGATTGATAACTGAACCTAACTCACCTCTTACATTTGAAACCGATGTAATAGCCTCGTCGATTGCTCCTAGTGCATCCTGAGCATTTTGTCCGGTGAGAATGTCGAGAGATTCTGTTCCCAGATCTGTCTGGGTTGCGCCACTTAAGGGTACATTGATAGAGTTACCAGCATTGGCACCCACCTGAAAATTTGCACCGTCTTCCATACTACCATCAAGAATGTTTTTGTTGTTAAACTCCGTTGTTCCGGCAATGCGATCCAATTCTGACTGCAGTTGGGAAAATTCATTGTTCAGCGATTTTCGGTCGCTTGCATTGTATATACCGTTGCTCGACTGCACAGCTAATTCTCGCATCCTCTGCAGGATACTTGTTGACTCGCCTAATGCACCATCTGCTGTCTGAGCCATTGAAATGCCATCGTTTGTATTTCTAATAGCTTGATTTGAGCCTCTAATCTGAGAATTCATGCCATCGGATATTGCCAATCCGGCTGCATCATCTTTGGCACTGTTAATTCTTCGTCCACTGCTTAATCGCGAAGCTGAATTGTCTGCGTTATTCTGGGATCTTGAAATTTGCTGTGAGACATTAAAATTACTAGAAATCGAATTCGTCATGGGAACCTCCATCTATGGCTAGATCCATTTTGGGCCACCAACTGACCATTCTCGGATTGCCTGCAAGAGTGTTAGAAATATAGTTTGTAAAGGTACTATTTTTTTTGTGGGACGCTTTTTCTAACTTCATAATTGAAGTTTACTTACCAAAAAGGAAGGCAAATGAAAAAACTCGTCAATTATTGCTATATATTGTTAGTAATTTGCACTTATATAAAGATAAGCAAATAGAATGCCAATTAAGTTTTGTCTTGCTCGTCATGAAATTAAAGATGTCTACATCGTCTGTTTGAATTTTAGATTACTAAAAGTAGATATCCATTTTTTAATCAGAATATAAATTAAATCCTGATTGGACCAAATTTTCATTTTGATTGCTTCTTCAACAGAAACGACTTGAATCTTCTAATTTAATCATTCCTATCCAATAAGTCTCCATTTAACTGTAAAGGCGCGTTTTAAGCAAAATGAAAGAGTTCTGCGCCTCTTTTCTACGTGGTGTTCTCCAAATCAGGAGAATGTCTACCTTGCAGAAGATAAGGGTTGGCAATAAATCTGGTCGACAAGGCGTTTCAGGCGATCACGAGCCTCTTTGATATCTGTAAGGCAGGCAAAGGCCTTGACTTCCTTGGCATTGGCAGGATTAAAACCGCTATGCAAGGGATGGCGGCCGAGCAGTGCTGTCACAAATGCACGCTCCAGCCTGTCGCTCGGATTATCTGACTGCTGTGTATCCGACAGGTCATACCAGGCACGAAGTTGTGGCTTATCTAAGGCTTGTCGTGCATCCTTCTGGAGCAGCTGGGTAGCCGCAAATCCGTGGCGGAACAGATCGGTTATACACCAGACATTCAGCAAATCTGCTGCGTTGCCCGCTGCTTCAACGCCATCCACTGGACATTCGGGTTCCTGCTTTGCCAACAGTGATTCCAGTCCCAGAGAAATGGTGTCCCGTACCCGTTCGGCAATATCTGCAACCTGTTTGCTATCCTGAGTTTTTTCACCATAGGCAATGATCGCGCTGTTTATGGCCCAAACGATTTCATGCTCTAGGCGGGACAGGTTTCCCTTGTCAGTAATCAGTGACAGAGCCTGCTGCAACAGGGTGGTTTCAATGAAGGGCTTAGCATATACTGAAGGGAGCCGAGTCTCTGAACTACTGTCTATCGGTTGCTTCGGTATGGCTAACGGTTGCAGAAGAGGAGGCTGGGAGAAGAGGATATCGGCTTCGTTGGGTGGGGCAAAGCCGATATCCTGCATGCGGTCGTTACGGAAGCGCAAGGCTTCTTCTTCAATCTGGGTCAGCAGCTCCACACGGACCTCGCTCAGCAGTTGGTGTGTAGTCTCCAAATTGTATTGGTAAAGGGCATCCAATACAGTAAAGGGATGGAGCCTCAGAGGTAATTCGGTCTTCAACTCCAGGAGATAGAAGCCATCCGGGGTCATGGCGCGGAGCGCATTGTTTTCCTTGTCTTGTTGCGGGATATCATCAGTATCAGGGTCGTAGACCGTAACCGTCTGAGCCAGGAAGAGAAGCTGAATAACATAGCTCAGGGAGGAAAAAGCTTCGGCCAGGGCTACGGGGCCTGCTAGCGAGAAGGCTGTCAACCATTCATCAAGACTGTCGGCGGCAAAGTCGTGGCGATTCCAGCAGTCCAAGTCTACACAGCCCTCCAACTGTTCTTGATCCAAGTGGAGAAGGATGGGCAAGGACTGATTCAGGCCGATCTCCCTGACGATATAGTATGCCTCCAGGGGTTGGAGGTCTGCTACCTCGGCAGCCAAGTCGGTCGCTGCCAGAAGTCGCTCGCCCCGGCGGGCCAGGGCATGGGTGAGATCAGCACGAAACGGGGTTAATTCTATGATTTTGTTGTCAGTCATATTTGTCTTGTCAATGGGATGTGAGCGAAGATCCTGTGTGAGCTCTTCTCAACGTTGTGTAAGGCGGCAACTAACAGCTTGTTAATAAGTCCTTCGGATAGTCAAAGGTCTCAACGATGGTATTTTCGAGGCGATGATGACTTACCAGACGTTTGGCGAAAACGCCCGGTGGCATCCGCATATTTATACCATCGTAGCCGACGGACTCTTTCGACGCAACGGCGTTTTCTATGTAATGCCGATGAGGGCAAGACTTCTGTCAGTTCCTGAAAAAAGAGGGCGTACTCGACGATTAATTTATTCCCATTATTATGAGGTGGAAGCACACCTCAAGATTCAATGTTAATAAGAGGATAACGCCCTTGGCCCAACCCTTTCTCTATGGACAAGCTCAGCTGCAACCATGAAACGAGAGGCATCGGTAAGCTGACGATGATCGATGTGGCTGACTGCAGCCTGCTCAGAATCCTACCTCCACTTTGGCGTGAGTGTATTAAAAAGGTGTGAAAAACAGAAATCAGGGAGGTCCAGCGCAACAGCTGCGGTAAGCAGGCACGACAATGAGAGTTCAAGCTAAGGGGAATCACCCATAGCAGGTGCCAAAAATATTGACAGTAGTAATATAGTGAATAAGTGTTTTGTGAAACTGAAGAGCTTCTCACTGGCCATTAACAGCAGAGGATGTAAATAAAAAAGGGCAGAATCAACTTAATGACTCTGCCCTTGAAGGAGAAGAAGCCTTTCAGGAGTGAATTACTTTTTCTTCTTACGAAGTCTGGAACCTACAAGACCAACTAAACCTGTTCCGAAGAGGAGCATTGTTGTTGGTTCTGGTACTGGAGCTGCATCAGCAACGACCCAAGCTCCAATGTAATCTAATCCTGCTGTATCGAAGACCCAGCCGCCACCAGTCAAATCTGATAAAGACTCAAGCCCGCCTGGATTATATTCATGAAGGTGTGCGGTTCTGTGCGTCTGGGTACCACTAAAATCATAAGAACTGTCAAACCGACCCGTTATATAATATGTATTCACTCCAGATAATACTGAAATGTCTCTTTGGGAGCCAATAAAGAGCCCTTTGATCTCATCATAATTACTGTTGCCCCATAAGTTTTCCATATCAGTCATGTCTGCCATTCTCCAGTCTCCCCAAGAATCGCTCTGATATGAACTGGCAGACCCGTTTAATGTTGCATCTATAGTTTGGCGTGTTGACATATACTCATCGTTATTCCATTTTCCTACATCTTGGTACCAATATTGATCCGCCACAGCGTCCCAAATAACACCATTTCCTTTGTCGGTAAGGGTAGCACCTGCACTCCCAACCCCTCCAAGCATTAACGCAGTCATTCCTAATCCAATTAACTGTTTCTTCATTTCATCCCCCTTATCTAGAATTTAAAAAGTCGAGCCACCTTTATTAATTAGGCAACTCGGCTATCTAGAAAGACCCGTAGCTTTCCGTCCCTGCTTCTCAGTAGGTTTGGCGTTTTCTATTAATGAATACTATTTCCTTAACATGGGAGAAGCGTCCTCGCATCGGTATAAATACCTATTTATGTGGAATAGTATAGGTTGGTTTGCGAGAAACTTACAGTCGCCAAGGCTTATGCTGAAAGATTGAAAGGAGCCAATGGCAAGGTTATCCAACAGGCATGATGGCAGGTTGAGACTATTTCTGACCATTTAACAGTTAGCTCTATTTTTTGGAGAAAGGCTGGGTAAAGAGTTGAGAATTTGATAGAAGTGAAATTTATGCAAGGTTCAGATCTGCGACACCCGCTACAGCAACAGTCTGTATCTCCGACGAGTCTGTTTGTGGGACTTTTCTCGGAACAGACTGTTACTTCAGCTACCTTGACTTGAGTAGCAGATCTGAAATTAAAATGCTGACACAGAACGATGGACACTCCCTTAATTTCTCAAACACCAGACTTGACCATAACTCAAATCAAAGGCTGTGACGTATAAGGCGTTGCTTCATATCCCCGAAATCCAGTTCAAAACGGGCCTGGAGTCTTTCCGGTTTTTTGCAGTCACCGGCAAAGGCATCCAGAACTATCTCATGTTTGAACGAATAACCGATCACGTTGCCGCGGTTCGGTACAGGGCA
>CAZDJE010000006.1:0-64510 GCA_964505715.1 uncultured Desulfocapsa sp.
AGTTAATTTTTGCAAATGATCCGATGAGGCGAAAAGTATGTTGACACCTACCGTTATCCTTCAACAGTAAAGGGATGTAAACAATTTCAATACAGACGAAATTCTTTACTCAGTAGCCCCTTGACAGATTGAATGAGAAACCGCTTGACCTGTAGGTGTCGATGGCGGAGGAACGTCGTGTTCCGTCTCCGGCAATGGAACTTTATTTCCGCCAGTTTCCCCACGATTTAAGCACTCTTTCCTGGTGAGGTGCCAAACTGGTATGGGAAACACTTGAATATTACTGTGAGGAGCGTACACGGCCTTGAATGATACAATTCAGATTGTTTCCTGTTTGTTGGTTCAGGTATGTTCAGGGCATACGAGTATGCAGGAGATATGGGGAGTAATATTGATCCATGATGGTGAGGATGCTGTGAGGTGATTAGCATGGCTCTATATTCGTTGATTTAAGCGTATGTTGGTTGGTTTCTATGTGTTGGGTATGGGAAATGTTTAATCGTCGCAGTGAGGGGGCTTGTGTTGATCCAGTATTTGATTGTGAGCGGTGAAGTTGTTTAGGGGTATGAGGATCTTGATTCAAGTTGGATTAACATTCCTGGATCTGCTGTTCCTCTCACGGATGCTGTTAAGGAATATAGTTGCCTGGTGCAAGTGAATGGGCTATTGTTCCGGCTTGCAGAATCTCCTTCATTATTCCCATAATCATTGTAGCTGCTGGGGATACTGCTGGGAAGAGGTTCTGTGGAAACCGTAGAACCACTAAGGGCGGGTAGCTCAGCTGGATAGAGTGTCGGCCTCCGAAGCCGAAGGTCGTGGGTTCGAATCCCACCTCGCCCACCAGCAAAATCAGTTATGTGTGGTTTGTTTTGTTGGCTGTGTTTGTGGCTGGTTTTATGTCGGCTCTATGTTTGGCCGAGGCTGTTAGCTTTTGTTCTAAATTTTTGACTTTCATAATCATTCTATGTTGTTTCTCTCAAAAAATATTTACCCCAATCAGACAAAACTATAGATTTGAATTAAATCAGTATCTACGCAGCGCGCTATGGAAATAATTAGCAAGCTTCCTACCCCTGTTTTTGTCTTTGCACTCTTCTTTAAGCCTCCTTTCGTATTAGGAATATACGTTTAAACCTTTCCTCTGTTGATTATTTTGTGTAAAGTCATCATGTTAACAATTTAAAGGAGTGATTGTGAAAAAATTAATACTTTCTACCGCACTTATACTCTCAGCTACCACAGTTTTGGCTATGTCTCCTGAATATGAAATATCCAAATACCCCGCGTGGGTTAAAGACGGCTGTCTTGAGCTTACCAAGACCAAGACAAAAGTCCAGTAGTAGATATAATTAGGAGGAGGCTCTTGCTTGCGCTAAAAGATCATGGAAACAGTATCAGCAAGACAGGCTTCTGGAGTCTCAGATCAATGCAAATAATGCGCAAGCCGAATTAGACAGGCAATTGACCAAAGAAATAAAACATAGATAAAAAAATAGTTTAGTTATGCTCATCGACCAGATTGCATTTGATTGCTATTTGTTATTCTAGTCTATGTCGTAACTCAATTGTAATATCAGGATGTTATCGCGCTAACTTGACGATCGTAATATTCTTTATAATATCGTACTTTCTAACGTTTTTAGTTGCTTACCCTCCTACCGACCCCACAACTGTTACTGACATCACGTATACTGCAGTCATGAGTATGCTTGAAACGTAATATCTCTCGTATGCTTCGCATAGATAAGCTCTTTTGTTTTTTGCATAATCAGCCTCCATGAATTTCAGGTTCAAAAAGACTTTTCTATCAGCTTATTCTATGCGTCGCTTTACTTACTAATCTGCTGTCCGGTTTCCTCTGGAATCAGTGTCCGGATTGCTCTGGAATACTCAGTATACGGTTAAATAAATGAAATACTATGGGTGGGCTATATGTTGTGTGCTTGGTTTGTAAGGATGAATTTTTTTTAGTTCTGTAACCTCTTTTCTTCTTGCTTTGAAGAGATCCCATCTAAGTTGAATATTTAGCCAAAAATCTTCCGAAACTTCAAAATATTTTGCAAGTCGTAAAGCTGTACTTGGTGTTATTCCACGCTTTTGATTAATAACTTCATTGATTCGCTGGTAGGGGACATGGATAGACTTTGATAATTCTTTTTGTGTTATACTCATAGGCTTTAAAAATTCTTCTAGCAACATTTCGCCGGGATGAGTAGGGGGTCTGTGGGAAGGTATGCGTACCATAAGTTTGCCTCTATATTGTTTACGTTTCAATGGTAGTCTGTTATTTCAACATCGTACGGGGCTGCTTCTTTCCACTTAAAGCATATTCTATATTGATCATTTATTCGTATGCTAAATTGGCCATTTCTGTTTCCAGTAAGAGCTTCTAGTCTATTGTCTGGTGGGACTCTTAGCTTTTCCAGTGCAATTACCGAATCAAGTTGGTCTAATTTCCGTGTAGCAACATTTTTCATGGATGAAGGCATTATCTTTCTGGCATTTTTAGTGTTTTTACCATTGAAAATATCTTCTGTTTCAGTATTTAAAAAATCTTGTATCATATACACACAGTAACACGGGTTCCATGCTATTTTAAGGGGGATGCTTTTAGTGTGATATCTGGATTTGGTTGGTGTTCCCCTCAATACCATCGAAGGTTACTTCTATTGAGCCAGGAGATGATGGGGCGCCATTTAAAATTAGTACTGCTGCAAAAGATGCACTCATGAAAAGAAATACAAAGAAAGCTTGTAATCAGCGGTTTACTTTTCAACCAAAATCATCGGAATATTTCCCATCGTTTTCATCGTTGTCAAACCAGAGCAACCTGACCGGCTACCAATTGCATTGACTTAGGAATAGTACCTCTGTTGCCGTTATCTGATACCAATAGATGGATATGGTTGGATGTGGCTATAAAAATTCAGTACATCAAGACCATACCGTTGTTTTGCTTTGAACAGTAGCTCGAACCACCTATTTCTATCTCTATAAAATTTAAGCAGAAATTCCTTTTTATGACATCGCTGAGTTATATGCCCAATACACTCTGGTATGTAATATCGTTTTGCACGAGGCATTTCTGTTATTTTTTCTTAAATTGACGGTTTTGACGCCAAAAGTGTTTCGTAAAGATCACCTTAAGTGCCTAACGATACGGCATTATGTGTTGTTTCAAGCTGTTGCGGCGGCCCGACCCCCTTTTATCAATATAATTTTTAAAACTTTACCCGGTTCCACCCAACGCGGTTATTAGTTCGTTTGTGACCAAGTTGTTAAGGAGAGCGGCATGAAATATTTTAGGGAAACGTTAGATTAGAGTAAATTTGTATTAAAAGAATCGTTAATGGGAAAGAATGTTATTTCTAGTCGTTTATGGTCATTTTGTAGAAGATTCTCTGTGTCTACAAAAAGTAGTGCTATGTTAAAACGTATTTTTTCGGATAGTCCTAAGCTAGCATAATGATTAGATCTATTTGATACAATACGTAAGGGAAATTTATGCAACCTTCATGTTCGGTTGTCTAGGGATATCTTTTTGATATCGAAAAGCAAATTATGTTAGGAGTAGAGCAGAGATGAAAAAAATTATAATTCTATTAATGATGTTAGCATTGGCGACGACAGCCTTTGCCCAGGAGAAGGTTGTCGTATTTCATGCCGGCAGCTTGTCTGTACCTTTTGCCGAAATTGAAAAAGCCTTTGAAGCCAAATATCCGCAATATAATGTCCAGCGAGAAGCCTCCGGCAGTCGTGCTGCCGCCAGAAAAATAACCGATATTAACAAGCCTGCTGACGTCATGGCCAGTGCTGATTACAAGGTGATCGACAATCTGATGATCCCCAACCATGCTAAATTCAATGCCCAGTTTGCAACCAATGAAATGGCCATAGCCTTTACCGATAAAGCAAAATATGCTGACCAGATTACAGCTGAGAATTGGCCTCAGATATTTTTGAAAGAGGGTGTCAAGGTAGGCCATTCCAATCCCAATATGGATCCCTGTGGATACCGCTCAATGCTGGTCACCAAACTGGCTGAAAGCTATTACAAAACACCCGGTCTGTTTGAGCAGCTGTTTGGCTACGGAGATTCCTATCAGAATAGTGAAGAAAATAAAGACAAGGTTATTGTACGTCCGAAGGAAACCGATCTTCTCGGCTTGATTGAAGCTGGTATGTACGATTACCTGTACATCTACAAGTCAGTCGCGGAACAGCACCATTTGAGGTATCTGGAATTACCTGAAGAGGTATCGCTGAAAAGTGCGAAATATGCTGATCAGTACAAAAAAGTAACCTTCCAGATCAATGGTAAAAAGCCGGGTGAGTGGATCACCAAAAAAGGTGCCCCTATGGTTTACGGCATCACCGTGGCTGAGAACAACAATTCCCCTGCTAATAAAAAGGGCGCTGTGCTGTTTGTTAAGTTTGTCCTGTCAGAACAGGGACAAAAAATAATGAAGAAGAACGGTCAGGGCGTTATCGCTCCGCCTGTTATCACCGGAGATCCTTCGATCCTGAACTAATGCTATCGCTACACAATATACATCTTCGCAAAGGATCTTTCACATTAAAGAAGGTCTCCTTTAATGTGAAGGATTGCGATTATTTTGTTATTCTCGGCAGAACCGGCAGTGGTAAAACCTTATTGTTGGAAACTATTGCCGGTCTCCATAAACATACAGGTACGGTTTCTTTTAACGAGCGGGATATCACTAATACCCCGCCTGAAAAACGAAACATCGGCTTTGTTTACCAGGACTTTGCCCTTTTTCCTCACCTGTCGGTCATTAAAAACATTCGTTTTTCCGACCGGTATCATAAACAATCAACAAACTCCCAATGGGATGAACTTATCGACTTTCTTGATCTGGAAGGTCTCCTGCAACGGAATATCCAACACTTAAGTGGTGGTGAAAAACAGAGAGTGGCGCTAGCTAGGGCAATATATTTCCGTCCCGACATCCTACTTCTGGATGAACCTCTCAGCGCCATTGACCCCAGTTTCAGAAATACCATTATGGAGAATTTGAAGGGGCTCAATCACCGTTTTAACATCACTGTGATTCATGTAACCCATAATTTTCGAGAAGCTGCTTATCTAGCTGATAAAATAGGTATTATGATTGATGGAAAGCTGGTTCAGCAAGGGGCGGTTCAGAAGGTTCTTCAACATCCGGACACGATTCCCATTGCTGAGTTTCTGGGTTTTAAAAATATTCTGCCTACCAAGCTAATTGAATCTGAGCCTGATGGGCGCTATTTCTCCCTGAATCCTACACTGGTCGACGTCAGCAGCCATATCCTAGAGAGTGATTACAGCATCTGCGGCAACTGTCACCAGATCAGGGAAGATACGGACCATTTTAAACTCATTATCGACGTGGACGGTTGTCCTGTTTTTGTGAAGATCGCCAAGCAGGTCTATGATCCTACTCTTATCCGGGTTGGTGCTTCACTTTATCTGAGTTTCCCCCATTCCGCCGTCACTCGCTTCCAAGCATCAGAGAGCCTTAATGAAGTATCTGTTTAATATCACCTTTTTCATTCTTTCGACATTTGTTCTGCTGTTTATACTCATTCCTCTGGTTGGTTTATTCAGCGGCGTTGGTTGGAATGGTTTGATGAATGCATTTTGTGATGCAGAAATTATGCGGTCTGTCTTGTTGACCATGAAAATCTCCTTTCTCGGTACTTGTCTGGTCCTTTTCACCGGCTTGCCCCTTGCCTACCTGGTTGCTCGATATGATTTCAGGGGCAAATCGATCATAGAAAGCATTATTGATATACCGGTTATGATTCCTCATACGGCAGCAGGCATTGCACTGTTGATGGCTTTTAGCCAGGGTGGTATAAATAGTTTTTTTGAGGGCTTGGGAATTCGATTTATCGACACAGAAGCTGGTATTATGCTGGCCATGATGTTCCTCTCCTCGCCATTTCTTATCAACAGCGCTAAGGAGGGATTTAAAAATGTGGATCCAAAGCTGGAAAATGTAGCACGCACCTTAGGAGCTGGACCTTTTTCCGCTTTTTTCCGGATTGTACTGCCAAATGCGAAAAAAGATATTGTCAACGGCATGCTGATGATGTGGAGTCGAGGGTTGGGGGAGTTCGGTGCCGTAGTAATTATTGCTTATCACCCGATGATAGCCCCGGTGCTTATATACGATCGTTTCAACAGTTATGGGCTTTCTTACTCCGCTCCAGTAGCAGCTGTCATGATTGCGGTTTCCGCAACCACGTTTTTGATGGTTCGAGGATTGAATAACAGGAAAAGAATTTGACCCGGATCTTTCAGAATCATTTAGGTAATTGAGACAGCCCCGCTTATCCCATAAGATCAGAGAAATTAAGCATGTTCTTTATATGATCGAAGAACCGCATTAATCTTTGACTGATACCCTTTTCCCTGTTTACGAAAGAACTCCAGCACATCATCATCTATCCGGATTGAAATAGCAGTTTTCCCTGCTGGCTCCCGAACCTTTGCATCAGCCCAGAACGTACTTGTGGTCTCTGGAATATCTGAGAGATCTATATTTTTATCGTTGATAGACTTTTTCACTGTAGATTCTTTTTTCATTTTTAGTGGCCCTCCTAGCTGAAATCAACCTGACTGTATCACCCTCTTCAGTATAGACTAGGATAACGATTTTCCCGTCCAGGTCACCCAATGAAATCCAGCGGGTCTCCCCGTAGGCTTCACGATTATCAATACGTGTCAACATTGGCTTATCAAAGACTCTTGTCAATTCTGAAAAGTCTATACTATGCTTTTCGATATTCTTTTTCTTCTTCTTTTTGTCCCAAGTAAACCGCATAGTTAAATATACAACCGTATATACAAAAGTCAAATTTTAAATATTTCGCCTGTTTAACCCCGATGGGGATTGTGTCTTGCACTTTTCAACAGAATAATGGGGGGTTGGAGGGTTAAGTGGTTGATAGTACGGTGTAACGCTTACTTCCTGTCCGCGTAAGTAGTTGATGCCGCTAAGCCGTATTGTCGGTTTTAGGGCCAAAATGGACAATATAGGAATCAAACGGTATAAACGTCGAACAATTTAGTGCTGTGGCGCGAATAGTTCGGGGGGCCCTATTGAGCAAGTACCGGCACGCCAATGACCAGATGTTAATGTTGCACATTGAACATCTTAAAATCTCAAGCTATCTGTCGGTCGAGATGTCTGTATATTCTTCGTTTCAAGACCCAATTTAAGGGGAACCGTACTCTCTCCTAGTATCCTTCTTTATTTCGGTGGTGACTTAAAGCAGATAGCAACGTACAAGTATGATTCTTTCGTCAATAGTACGCCAGAGACTTAAAAGTCTATCTACATCTTGTTTTTCCGTGCAAAATTGAATACCATATGAAGTTAACGTGTTTGAGTTTGTCAGCTTAATCTATTTCTCAATTACTAAAGAAAATTCAAAAAAAATACGAAAGAGTAGAATGTTTGAAAATTTATCAAGTCTTTCTCTAAATCGTCGTCAGTTTATATCCATGGCTGCCGTGACAGCAGCAGCATTGTCTCTGCCGTCAATAGGGAGTGCCACGGTGCCTTCTCGCAGGTTGTCTTTTTATCATACTCACACTGGAAAGAAGCTGGATATTTTGTACGGTAGTTCAGACTGTTATAATCAGAAAGCATTAGGGCAAATCAACGAATATCTCAGGGATTTTCGAACGGGTGAGGTGCATGTTATTGATCCCAAACTTCTCGATATGCTCTGTGCGGTTCGGGAAGAATTCGGAGGAAATAGAAGGTTTGAAGTGATTTCCGGGTATCGTTCTTTTAAAACAAACCAACAGCTCCGAAGTAACAGTTCCAAGGTTGCAAAACGCAGTCTGCATATGCTTGGAAAGGCAATAGATATACGAATGACAGGTGTTTCAACAAAAAACATCCAGCAGTGTGCTCTTGATATGAAGTGTGGCGGTGTTGGTTTTTACGGTAAGTCTAATTTTGTCCATCTTGATACAGGTCGTGTTCGTTTCTGGTAGGCTTCTTCTTTTTCCCTTATTCTTCACCAAATAGCGCTTTCGTGAGCTTTTGGTCCCGACCATACAGGTCTTTGCTGAAATGGATAGTTCCATCCTTGGCAACCCATACTGTTTGGTAGACCAGATGAACGGGGATGGGAGTCTTGAGTTTAATCACTTTGCGTTTTTTCTTCTCAATAACAAGTTGGATCTTTTCCTCTGTCCAGCCCGCATCATTAAATTGCAGGAGAAATCCAGCGAGTTGTTCCGGCTTGCTGAGCCTGATGCAACCATGGCTGAAAGCACGATCTGCATGTTCAAACAGGCTGTGAACGGGAGTGTCATGTAAATAAATACTGTATTTATTTGGAAATACGAACTTAACAACCCCCAGGGCATTCCACGGTCCAGGCTCCTGTCGTAGCTTAAAACGGCTTATCTCTTTACGATTAACCTCATTCCAATTTATGCTCTCCGAGTGTAGCTCTACTCCATCAGCCTGCCAGTTTGAAAACAGCTTAATATGTTTGCCTGTCAGGTAGCTATTGTCTTTTCGTAATTCTTTAAGCATTTCGTTACGGGCAATGCTCGGTGTGATATTCCAGAAAGGATTGAATTCAATATATTTTATGCTGTCACTGAAAACTGGTGTTTTATGATGTTGTTTTCCTACAATGACCCGCATTTGCAGGTGTGTTGCATCGTTTTCCACGGCCTGAAGAGTAAAGCCTGCAATATCCACCAGTACGTATCGGGAGCCCAGATTATGTTCTGACCATCTCCAGCGCTCCATATTTATAAGAATTTGCTGAATACGTTTTTCCACCGGTACATTGAGGGCTTTTTTGGTTTCACTTCCGATAATACCATCTATTTTAATAGTATGACGTTCCTGAAACCGTTTGACTGCATCTACCAACTCACCATTGTATAGTTGTTGATCCGGTGCCATGATGCTTTTCAGATCTCCAGTTTTATGCAGCAGCTGGTGAAGGGCTGGGATTCGACTATCCGTGGTTCCTGGTTGGATTGTTTTTCCTGCCGGGATAACGGGCCAGCCGTCACCTTCAGCGATTGTTCGGTAGTGCCGTAATTCCTTCTTGAGTTCCTGGTAGTGACGATGTCCTGGTGCAAGATCAGCCAGAAATGTTGCCATATCAGTACTGTTTCTGGCATTAAAAATTGCTTGAACTGGATCAAAAATAGAATTTCCAGCTTGGGCAAAGAGTTTTGGATTATTACGATTGGGAGCGAATCGTCCCTCCTGCATATCGTGGACATACCTTAGAATTCCTGTGGTGATGTCCATGTCGAGCTTGGCAAGATCCTTGGCAGTCCTGCTTTCCCAAAGTGATTCTATCTGCTCCATATTATAATCACTCGGATTTAACCCATCTGGAGTAACTGTTTTCAGAGCTGCAAAAATGAGTTTTGCCCGGGTAGTGGGGCCATTGGCGTTTACCCAGAGAGGATGTATGCCAAGGTTATGATAAACAGAACATATCCATTGCTCCTGACGTGTTACTTTGATGCTTGACCATTCACATCCAAGGAGTTCCTCTGGATAGTTCGTGACTTCTTTAAGCAATGCACTGCTAATCTCGGCTGGGGTTACAGCAATAGCCATGGGTGGAAATAAGACGAAAAATATAGAGAGCAGGAATACAGATTGTCTCAGAAAGTTTTGTTTGGGTATCATATCAGAGATATTGGAGTGTATTAGATTCGTTTAGCAGTTTCTGCATAACCTGGCAAATCCCCCAGGAACTGTACCCGATGACCAGTAAACCTTGCCCTGTTTATAATCCACAAACCAGTAGCCGGTGGGCTTTCTTTTGGTGGAAACAAAGATAAAAGGCTGCTCTTTGGAAAAACAGGAATGGAGATAGAGACCTTTTGAGTTTAGGACGGGTTCCATAAGTGACATAGCCTCCTCAAGAGTGGGGAAACGCCAGTCATGGTGGCCTGCAAAACCTTTTTTGTTTAATTCTTCAACAATTCGAGTCATTTTACGGATGGAACAGAGATCCAAACCGCATCGTTGCCACATGATATCCGTTGATTCATCGATGATCGTGAGATTTTCACTTTCCGCCACTAGGCTATTGGTGAATACTCCTTTTGGGTTCAGCGTTTTGTCATAGAAGCCCCAGCGTGTAATGGATTTGGCGACAGCATCCTCAGGGAGGCTGAGTGGTTCCGAAGGCAGGATACTTTTTTTTCCGCTAAAACCACTTTTTCCAATGAGTGGCAACGGAACGCCAAAATCTTCATCTTCTGCATTTTCCTGTAGAGTTGGGATAAGAAAGGGACTCTTTTCCTGTTCCATAACTTCTAGTATCAGCCACGCTTTCAAGGTTGAATCGATGGGGAAATTATCCTTTGATGAGAGTGCACTGCCATGGCTTATAATACAGTCATTCATCATATCCACAGGGGCCGTTATTTCTGCCAGGATATTCACAAAACGTGTTCCCCTTTCCATCAGGTAGAGCCTTGGTAACTCACCATAGTTATCTATAAAAAAATAACAGATTCTCTCATCGGTATTGGTCAGTTCATCGCGCAAGCCTTTTGCTGAAAAAGTGCAGAAAGCAAGGTCCGGTGTCATTTCCCATTCGATATTGGCTGCGGTGGAATTGCTTAGCTGCAGTTGAGTAAACATTTCAAAATACTCCAATTGTTGTGAACGAGGTCGTAGGGCAAAGGGTGTTTACTGATGTGTGTGATCTCAGGGAGACTTATTATAAGTAGAATTGTATCATTGCGAGAATCATTGTCAATTGGATTCTGGCTTTCTTGGTCTGCATGGTAAAACTAACTTGTTAATACACGGTATATCTCAGGCATGCGCTGGGGCAGTTTTCGCACATTATCGATAAATATATAGTTGGCAGGACCATACATATGCTGCATATAATCCTTTGCCTGATGATCAATGGTGATGCAGAAGGGATGAATATCAGCAGCCTTGGCTTCAAGGAGTGCATGACGGGTATCCTCGATGGCATATTCGCCCTTATAATCGTCGTAATCTTCTGGTTTGCCATCGGTAAGAGTGATAATAAGGCGCACCTTGGCATCAACTTCTTTCAGGAGCTGCGTGGCATGACGAATAGGCGGGCCCATCCTGGTATATTCACTCGGGACAATGGAACCGATACGTTCCTTGACTGTATTACCATAGGGTTCGTCTAGATGTTTTACATGAAAGAGTTCGCAGCGTGAGCGGCGCATTCCTGAGAAGCCATAGATTCCATAACGATCCCCGAGTACTTCAATAGCTTCTGCCATAAGCACCAGTGATTCCTTAAGGGCATTGTTCACCCAACCGGCGGTTGAGTTGGACATATCCACCAGAAAAAGTACGGCAATATTTCGTTCATCTCGGTTCAGGCGAATAAAGAGGCGATCCGAAGAAGAGATTCCTGCATGGGAATCTGAAATAGATTCCACCAGGGCATCAATATCAATATCATCTCCCTCTCGTTGACGTCTCACAAATCGATCCTGGGTGCGCATCATCTCAAACTGGTGACGTAAACGGTTGGTGATTCCGTGATATGTGCTCAGGGTATTTTGAATAAATGGAGAACGGATAAGGTTTAGCTCTTTTATATTGAGGGAGCACCATTTTTTACGATATCCCTGCCTTCGGTAATCCCACTCGTCGTACAGCAGGAGATCGGCGGTGAAAGCTGTTTCCTCGCTTTCGCCGGATACTGCATGTTCAAGCATCTCATTTCCTGCCTTTCCGGCGGCAGCCGAGAGAAATTGTACGGGAAGGTGACCAAATTCATCAAGAAAACTTTTACTGAAGTTCTCAAGCTCCTCTGGCATCTGTACTTCTTCATTATTGATGGTAACCAGTAGTGGAGCCTCTTTTTCTACATCGGCAGTCTGGGCAAACTCACTGTCCATAATCATGCTGATATCGGATTCCGCAAGCCCTTGGTTTGCACTGTCGCGTTTATCCTCTTCAAAAATTTTATGAAGTTCTTTTTTGGACAAAGAGAGGAGGTGCGCTGCCATCATATCAACAAATTGCTCGCCCATTTTTTGTTCTCGTAGTTTTCGGGCGGTATCAACGGCACGTAGTTTAAAGACGCCCTGGAAAGGATATGGCGCAATGGGGGTATACTCATCACCGTCTGTATAAAGTTTTGAATAGAGTGTTTTTGTGAGTTCTGCAGAATCATAGGCTGAAGCGTATCCTAAAAGATAGTTTTCGGCTTCTGAAACATCTAGAAAGAGAGCCGTGAACTCAGACATTTCCTCTGGTTCTGCGATTAGAATTCGTTGCAAGGTGTGTAATGGATGGGCAGTCTTCTTTTGAATATGCGGAAAGATCTGCTTTTTTGCTGCCCGGATGAGCCCTGGTAGCTCATGTTCCAGAAAAATTCGTACCCGGATGGATTCCAGGGTGTGGTAAATATCCCTGGCAAGCCGGGGCTCTTCAAAGCTTTCGATAAATGTATGGAGCCAAAGTGTATCACTCTCTTTTTCAGGAGACGTACTGTTTACGGGAGGCCTGCTTATAAAACTTCCACAGGCGATAAATCCCCATTGGAAGGTTACCGTCAGTTTATAGAGGAGAAAGTTGTTCTGTTGATCCTTGAGTACATTCAGTTCTTCCGGAACAAAAATAGAAGAAGTGTCGGTATATGTTTGGCGCGACGCGTTGAGATTCAGGTCATTTCCTGCTATACCGCGAATATAGGGGAGTAGCTTTTTTTCTACCTCGGATAGGGGCAGTCCTCCGTTCCCTGCAAGTTTTTGAAGATAGGCTTCAATGTCATCCTGCATAAATCGTTGTGCCGTCCGCAGTCCGTTTGTTTCATAATGATCAAGAGTGATTCCGATCCAGCGTGGAATCTGCTCAAGCTCAAGATGCTGTAGCGTTTTTGGGAGCAGACGCAGAAAATCGAAACAGAGTGAGTGGGATACGGGCCATATTACAGGGATATGGCCAAGGATTGCTTCACAAATAAGATCCGTTTCATCAACGAGTGGATCAAGCACTTCTTCAACATCCCATTCATTTGGGATATCCGGAGCAACCAGTTCGTAAAAGCGTTCGGTGAGCAGGGCGAGTTTCATGGAGAATTATTTTTTCCTAAAAGATAGAGCTGACCATTTCTTCGATGGCGGCAAGCAGTTCTGGATCATCACTGAGCGGTTCAACGAGTGCGGTACGGCAGGCGGTATGGATATCTATTCCATCCTGCACCAGGAGTCCTGTCTGAATCAGTAAACGGGTAGATGCACCCTCAGCGAGTCCTGATTCTTTAAGACTTCTTGTCATTCCGGCAAGTTTTACAAGGGAGCTGGCGAGTTTTTTATCCACACCGCTCTCTTTACAGACGATTTCAGCCTCTTGTTCGGGCGCTGGATAGTTAAAGGAAATTGCAACAAAGCGCTGTCTGGTAGAGGGCTTTAAATCTTTTAAGACACTCTGGTAACCGGGATTGTATGAGACGCAGATCATAAATTCCGGAGGAGCGCAAAGCAACTCCCCGCGTTTTTCTATGGGAAGTTCTCGTCTGTCATCGGCAAGCGGGTGAATAACAACCGTTGTATCTTTCCTGGCCTCAACAATTTCATCAAGATAGCAAATGGCTCCAGCACGTACTGCCAGCGTCAGGGGGCCATCGGTCCAGACAGCTTCTCCGGATCGAATAAGAAAGCGGCCAACAAGATCACTGGTTGAGAGATCGTCATGGCAAGAAACCGTAATAAGTGGACGTTTCAGTTTCCAGGCAAGAAACTGCATGAATCTGGTTTTTCCGCATCCGGTGGGGCCTTTTAAAAGCAGTGGTAGTTGGTTTTTATAGGCGGAGAGGGCTATTTCAATTTCTTTACCCGAGGCAAGATAGTATGGCATTTCTGTAATCAGATGCTCTTCAAGTCTTGTTGCAACTGTCTTCATTACGATTGTAACTCCTCATTTTTAGAGGTGAATGGTTGATGAATGTCAGTACAAGATGTTCACCATTCGACCTTCAGTCAAGAATAATTATTATTAAAATATGACACATCTTCTTTCCAGATGATAGGCGGGCTTGGATTTTCTTTTTTCGAGATAACAGCATAGGAGAAGATGACGATTATCAGGGAGGGATAACTCGGTATTAAGGCGGTGGTTTATCGTCGGATAAGGAAGGGCATTTTTCGTGTTGGGATGTCAGAATATCTTAAGGCTACCGTAAAGTGGTTTTACAATATCTGTTTCTTTTCAATAAGAAATATTCCATAGGTGGCGCGGAGATTTGATAGGAATGAAACGATCTTTCCTTTTCTATCCTGATCATGAGTGTTAATGGCACATTCCTTTACTATGGTGTAGCCGACATCCCTTGAGAATTTACGGAAGTCATCGAGTGTGATAACTCGAATATTTGGTGTGTCGTACCATGAAAATGGGAGTTCCCTGCTTTTTGGTGCCTGCCCTTTTAACAGCAGTTGCCTTCGAATGGAAAAATGGCTGAAGTTCGGAAAACTGACGATGACCTGTTTACCTATTCGGGCAAGGGATTTTAGAAGTTCATCGGGCTGATATACCTGTTGCAGTGTCTGACTGAGAATCACCACATCAAAGAATCCGTCTGGATAGTCCTGAACTTCATCTTTGAGATCACCCTGCAGCACGGTAAGGCCTCGTTCGATACAGGAAGCTGCCTTTTCCTTGTTCTGTTCAATACCGGTTCCCTGAATATTTTTGTGCTGTTTCAGCCAGGCAAGAAGATCACCATGGCCGCAACCAAGGTCAAGCACCCTGCTATCGTTGCTGATCCAGGAGGCGATGATGGAAAGGTCAAAGCGGAGCTGTTCAGGTGGATTCAATACCATCTAGGAATCCTCCTAATAGATTTGAGAGTCTGCTGTCCTGTATAAGAAAGGCGTCATGACCGCAATCTGCCTCAATTTCACAAAAACTGACATCCTGACCGGTGCGTTTTAAGGCTTTTACCAGTTCCTTTGCCTGGTATGTAGGATAGAGCCAATCGGAGGTGAATGAGATAACAAGGAATTTTAAGTGATTGCCCTGGAGATCCTGAAGACTCTCCTGGGTATTGACATCATCTGCGAGATCAAAATAATCGGCTGCTTTACTTATATAGAGAACAGAATTAGCGTCAAAGCGGGCAGCAAACTTTGAGCCTTGGTAGCGTAGATAACTTTCTACCTGGAAATTTGCTTCAAAATTGAAGGAGAAATCCTTGTTGTTCTGTTGTTTACGGCCAAATTTTCTGCGCATGGCCTCATCGGACAGATAGGTGACATGGCCGATCATCCGGGCCACGGAGAGACCAAGATCCGGGGCATGCTGCTGGTAGTAGTCGCCCTTGTTCCACTGTGGATCAACCATGATTGCCTGTCTTGCTACTTCATTAAAGGCAATCGCTAGTGCTGAATGACGCATGGTGGTGGCAATCGGGATAGCGGATTTGATCATAGCCGGATATCGCACGCACCATTCTAAAACCTGCATTCCTCCAACCGAACCACCTATAACAGAATGCAGACATTTGATTCCAAGATGATCAAGGACCTCTTTTTGAGCATGTACCATATCTCCAATGGTGACCATTGGGAAATCGAGTCCGTATGGCTTGTCGGTGGCAGGGTTGATAGAGGAAGGCCCCGTTGATCCCATGCAGCTGCCAAGAATATTGCAGCAGATAACAAAGTATTTATCCGTATCTATTCCTTTACCGGGCCCCACCATGAATTCCCACCAGCCGGGATTCTCCTCATTGCTATCCTCTTCGTAGAAGCCCGCCACATGTGAATCTCCTGAAAAGGCATGACAGATAAGGATGGCATTGTCACCTGTTTCATTGAGAACACCGATTGTCTCGTAGGCGATAGTAATGGAGTCGAGTTGGAGACCGCTATCCAATACCTGTTTAGCTTCTGCTACCTTGTAGGTGAATAGTTTTTTTCTTATCTTCAACTGTTTTCCAATGCCTGATTGAGATCAGTCAGAATGTCATCAATATGCTCTATACCGATGGATAATCTGATCATGGTGGCTGAAATGCCAGAAGATGCGAGCTGTTCTGGTGAGAGCTGGGAGTGGGTGGTGGATGCTGGATGAATGGCAAGGGACTTGGCATCACCGACATTTGCGAGGTGGGAAACAAGCTTTAAGGATTCGATAAAGTCTTTTCCGGCATCAAGCTCACCTTTAATACCAAACGTGACCATGCCGCCAAAACCATTCTTGAGATAGTGGCTTGCCGTTGGATAATTTGTATTTTCAGGTAGTCCTGGATAGTTGACCCATTCCACTTTGCTATGGTTTTGCAGAAATTCCGCAACGGCCATTCCATTGCTGGAATGACGTTCCATACGGAGACTTAAGGTCTCAATTCCCTGAAGAAATGACCAGCAGTTATCAGGAGAAATACAGGCACCAAGGTTACGAAGCGGCACCAGACGCATACGAAGTGCAAAGGCGATGGCATTCATTTCCCCAAGATCATGTGCGTATCGAAGCCCGTGATAGGAGCTGTCCGGTTCGTTATAGAGAGTGAATTTCGGGTCTGTCCAGTCGAACTTCCCCCCATCGGTAACAATACCACCCAATACCGTACCATGGCCGCCTATCCATTTGGTGAGGGAATGGATGACAATGTCGGCACCATAATCGAGTGGGCGTAACAGGCAGGGAGGGGTGAAGGTGGCATCAACGATCAGCGGCAGATTATTTTCATGTCCTATTTTTGCCACGGCCTCTATATCCGTCATTGTGAGTCCGGGGTTCCCTATGGTCTCACAATAAAGGGCTCTTGTTTTCTCATTGATTGCTTTTCTGAAATTTTCCGGATCATTTGGGTCAACAAGTGTTACTTTTATCCCAAGCTGGGGAAGGATGGAATCAAACTGGGAGTAGGTTCCGCCATAGAGGTTGTTTGCCGCAACTACTTCATCCCCAGCCTGACAGATATTGATAATACTGTAGAAGATAGCTGCGGTGCCCGATGCAAGAGCAAGGGATGCAGCACCTCCCTCAAGTGTGGCCATACGTTCTTCGAGTACAGCCTGGGTCGGATTCCCTATGCGGGTATAAATGTTACCGAGCTCTTTGAGGGCAAAAAGATTGGCTGCATGTTCCGTATTCTTAAATAGATAGGAGGCTGTACGGTAAATCGGGGTACCGCAGGAAAGGGTGTCGCTGTCAACTGTACGGCCGCTATGAAGTGCTGCTGTTTCAAATTTCATGTTTTTCCTCTTGTGGTGATGGTATCTATGAGAACAGTATTATTTATCCTGAATTAATAACGAAAAACAGATACTTTATACAGGTGTACATCTGTTTCTATAAAACATAAACAGGAATTATGACATTGAATAATACGCATCTGAATCTTCTTTTTATCCATGGTCCTAGTTAAGCGCAGCATTACCAAATGCTATCAGATTTAGGGGAGATATAAAAAAAGGACCTATGAATTGTGGAAATATTGAACAAAAGATAAGAAATTGTATGCCACGGTGTGACTGCCCGTGGCCATGGGAATTTCCGGGTGGAAAAGACCAAAAAGAAACCGTTTTCTGAATAGCTCGATTTATCTTTTAGTTAAAGGTTTTTCTAAATCATTATTTCGCTGTTTTCCACTATATATTGTAGATTGTTCTTGCATGGCACCATAAGTATGGTATGTATCCCCTTTAGGAAATGACCGAAAAAAACAACCTTTTGCGGTTGTTTCACCTTGATTTATATCACTTTCATTTATTATCAGCCTTTTCAGCCATTGGCATCTAATTTTTTTTTTAATGAGGAAAACATGACCCCTGATTTAACCAAACAGGTATTGACCCAAACTGCAGAAACCGTTCTTACCAGACGCTACTATATAAAGGACAGTGTAGGAGATGTCGCAGAAAATTGGGAAACGCTCTGTAAGAGGGTAAGTAGTGCTGTGGCGGAGGTGGATAAGGAGAGTGGTACGTTTGAGGCTCTGCGTGAATCATACTTTCGAATGATGTACCATCTGGATTTTCTTCCTAATTCCCCCTGTCTTATGAATGCAGGAACGGATATCGGACAGCTGTCAGCTTGTTTTGTCTTGCCGATTGAAGATTCCATGGATGGTATTTTTACGGCTATTCGTAATGGCGCACTTGTTCATAAAACAGGTGGTGGTACCGGATATTCATTTTCCAGGCTTCGTTCCAGAAATGCATCTGTGCGTTCAACCCAGGGAGTCGCTTCCGGGCCTCTTTCCTTTGCTGCTGTATTTGATGCAGCAACAGAAACCATTAAACAGGGTGGAAAACGTCGTGGTGCCAATATGGGGGTGCTTCGTATTGATCATCCTGATGTTATGGATTTTATCAGTGCCAAAGAGGACCCTGAAAAATTTAATAACTTTAATTTTAGTGTGGCCATTACCGATGCCTTTATGGCAGCGGTGGAGGACGAGGCCGAATACACTCTTATTGAACCTTCCACAGGAGAGGAGGCTGGAACTCTTAATGCGAAGGTTGTTTTTGAAAAAATAATTGATCTGGCATGGCATAACGGAGAGCCTGGAGTTCTCTTTATCGATGCGGCCAATCGAGACAATATGACCCCCCAGCTTGGTGATTTTGAAGCGACCAATCCCTGTGGTGAACAGTGGCTGCTCCCTTACGAATCCTGTAATCTTGGATCGTTGAATCTCAGTAATTTTGTAAAGGATGGCGCGGTTGATTACAAACGGATGGAGAACGTTGTAAAGGTTGCCACATCTTTTCTTGATAACGTGATCGATTGTAATCGATTTCCCATTCCTGAAATTGAGGAGATGACACTTCAGACCAGAAAAATCGGGATGGGGATAATGGGGCTGCATGATATGCTGATTCAGCTTGGGCTTCCTTACGGCAGTGAAGAGGGGCGTGCTCAGGCTGCAGAAATAATGAGTTTTGTTCGGGCAAAGGCAGAGGAACGCTCCGTGGAGCTTGCCGTTGAAAAGGGTGTCTTTCCAGCCTATGACGCAGAATATAATGAATATCCTGCACGACGAAATGCTGCACTAACGTCCATTCAGCCCACCGGTACCGTCTCCATGATTGCAGACTGTGCATCGGGCTGTGAACCCTACTTTTCCATCGTAATGATAAAAAATGTGATGGACGGTGACAGGTTAATTCTTGTTAATAAACATTTTGAGCAGATTGCCAGAAGAGAAGGTTTTTACAGCGAAGAACTGATGGCGAAGGTTGCTGACTCCGGTACTGTGATTGGTCATGATGAAATTCCTGCACAGTGGCAGGAAATATTTCGTACGGCCCAGGATGTATCACCTTCAGATCATATCCAGATGCAGGCCATCCTGCAGAATAATGGTGTGGATTCTTCAATTTCTAAAACCATTAACCTGCCCAACAGTGCAACCCGTGAAGAAGTTGAGTTTTCCTATTTATCTGGATATAAACTTGGTTGTAAGGGCCTTACTGTTTATCGTGATGGGTCAAGGGATCAGCAGGTCTTAAATACCAAGGAAAGCGCAGAAGAAGAGCAGACTGCACTGGTCTCGTCATCGGGACGGAAGAAGTCTCTTCCGGATACTTTGAGTGCTAAACGTTATCGGGTAAAGGATCAGGATCAAAAATCCGTCTATATCATTGTCTGCTTTGATGAAAACGAACAGCCAATGGAAGTTTTTGCGAAATTCCCTTTTGATAATCGTGTCGATCTGAAGGATAAATCAACCATGTGGACAACCACCTGTCGTCTGGTTTCTCTGGCACTGCGTTTTAATATCCCAGTCTCTGAAATTATTAAGCAACTCGATCGTTCAAGTGGACATATGCTTGACCTTCCTGCTCAATTGAGTAAATTGTTTAAGTCGTTTATGGCAGGAACCCAACATGGTTTTGCATCCACCTGTCCCGAATGCAGTGGTACTCTGATTTTTGAAGAAGGTTGCGAGACATGTCACGAGTGTGGCTATAGTAAGTGTTCGTAAATTGTAAGTATTTGGCGAGGGCAACTAGTTACCCTTGATTCTGAATAGTTACAGTAACTTAAGAATGATAGAATGTATATAACAGGTTGAAGTATAATGGGAAAAATAGGTAGAAATGAACAATGCCCATGCGGCAGCGGAAAAAAGTTTAAACACTGTTGCTTGCCAAAAGAGCAGGCTGGAATGCTTCAGACCGATCCGGAAGCGGCATTTAAAGTTTCCTTGATAAAGGAAATCGAGGCTATTGTTCAGGTGGCTCTCGAGAAGAGACAGAAGATCAAAGAGCTTGGTGTTTTTATTCTTCTGGCAACTGAAGATGGCGATGCCTGGCTGCTTGAGATTACTGATTCCGATGCTGTACAGCTTGCAAAAGCAGGTGAGGCACTGGATATTCCAATTGATGAAAACTCAGATACCATCGAGATCAACTGGAGTCATACCTTTGATTTAAGCAATAAGGAATTTGAACTTACAGCCTATCTTGATAGAACAAAGAGTGTGCTGGAGAACTATCCGGTGAAAGAGATCAGTGCTTCTATTAAGCGGATAAAAAAGAGATTTCCAAGTGAAGTGCTCGAGCAAGTTCATGTCAGTCCGGAAGACCACACCCCGGCGTCCTGATAGTTGTTTTTTTTGATGTTTGTAGTACGAATAGTCCCTATGATACTGGTCATGGGGACTATTTTTTTTCTTTCTCAGCAGAGTGGTGACAGTATCACTCTCCCCACATTTCCGGGGGCCGATAAACTGGCCCATATGACCGCATATGCCACGCTTGCACTCACAGTCCTATGGGCATGTGGGAAGAAGGGACTAGAAAATCCTGGTCGTACAGTCGTTTTTACAATTTTGTTCTGCACCCTGTATGGAGTGAGTGATGAGTTTCACCAATCTTTTATTGTCCTTCGCTCGGTGAGTATTTACGATCTGCTTGCAGATACGACTGGGGCTTTCTGTTTGAGTTTGCTCTGGCTCAAAAGCCAGGTGTTACAGCAAAAAATACTCATGTCTCAGGGTGTATTGTACCGTCGTTTACAGATTAACTAGTGTCTGTCCAGAAATGAGATTTTTTCCTCTAAATCGAGGCGCGAAGAGAAATTTACCGCAGGCATATAGTTGATATTCCGAGGATAAAATTTTCACAGCAACGAAGAGTTAGAGGGAAAAGGCCATTTATGGATAGGCACTAACTAAGAGCATCTTTCACCATCTTTGATGCAATCCCCATATCGAGTTCATCCCCGTACCCTTTTTTTAGACTGCCCATAACCTTGCCCATGAATTTTGGGTTTTTCTCCGGCAACTCAGCAATAAGTGCATCGACTATGGCCTGGGTCTCTTCCACACCTTTTGTCTTTGGAATAAAGACTTCTAAAATGGCCACGGTATTTCCCACATCAATACCGGCGTCAATGGATTGATGAGCCATCTTGAGCTCCCTTTTAGCCGCTGCAAGGAGATCTTTTTCTTCAGGTGCCCGGTTTCCATCGGATTTTGCAAGTTTCTGGGCCGCATCAAGGAGCATTGCCAGGATGGTTGACTTCTCAGGGTCAGTTTTTTTGGCCAGCATCATGGTCTTTCGTAATTCTTTAATATTCATCGTAGGTTCTTTTATCCCTGTAGTAATCTGGCCATATCCTTGGCAAAATAAGTTAAAATAATATCAGCACCGGCTCGTTTGATGGAGAGCAGCGTCTCGGCCATTACCTTGTCGCCATCTATCCATCCTTTTTCGGCAGCAGCTTTGATCATGGCATATTCACCACTCACATGATAGGCAGCGATGGGGAGATCAAATTCATCTTTTAGCTGTCTGATGATGTCAAGATAGGCAACAGCTGGTTTTACCATTAAGATGTCGGCCCCTTCCTCCACATCGAGAGTCGCTTCACGCAGGGCTTCGCGTGCATTTGCAGGATCCATTTGATAGCTTCTGCGGTCACCAAACTGGGGCGCGCAATCAGCAGCATCTCGGAATGGGCCATAAAAGGCGGAGGCATATTTGACGGCATATGACATAATAGGAATCATCTCATAGTTCTGCTCATCAAGGGTTGCGCGTATTTCGGCAACGCGTCCATCCATCATATCCGAGGGTGCCACCATATCAGCGCCAGCCTGGGCATGGGAAAGTGCAGTTTTAGCAAGAATCTCAAGGGTTGCATCGTTATCCACGGTATCTCCAATCAGGCAACCGCAATGGCCGTGATCGGTGTATTCGCAGAGACACACATCGGTGATAATCGTTAGATCTGGAGCCTTATTTTTTAATTCTTTGATACCACGCTGAATAATACCATCTTTCGCATGGGCACCGGTTCCCATTGCATCTTTCGTTTCGGGAAGTCCAAAGAGTATCATGGAGTTGACCCCAAGTTCCATGCACTCCTGTGCTTCTTTTTTCAGCTGGTCAACGCTTAAACGAAAGACGCCGGGCATGGATGAAATTTCTTCTCTTTTGTTTTTTCCAGGTGCAATAAAAACAGGATAAACAAACTGAGCAGGTGAGAGTTGTGTCTCACGGATCAGAGCCCGCAGAGATTCATTTTTGCGAAGGCGACGGGGACGATATTCAGGAAAGACCATTATAATTCTCCTAACTTAATATTTGGTAACTATTCAGCGAGGGTAAAAAATTACTCTCACCTCAGAACTGTAACTGTTTAGCAGGTAAGCGAAGACTCCGTACTTCAAATTCGTTCATTTTGGGCTTTCAAGCATACTATGTTATTCGAAAAGGTCAAAATGGCCGTAGTTAAAGGGCTGCTGAATAGTTACGATATTTGCAGTAATTTTAGCTTTTTATGAAGATGGCTTCGTTCCATACCCACCTGTTCAGCGGTTTGAGAAATGTTGCCATCGTTTTCGTTTAGTTTTTGCTGTAAGTACTCTTTCTCAAACTGTTTTTTTGCATCTTTGAAGTTGTGAATTCCGTAGGGAAGCATGGCTTCGCTGTTACCCGCTGTTTTGAAAACTGCGGTGGCTGGGGTGAGAAAAAGAGAAACATCTTCACTACCGATAGTCTCAGCTGGACACATAATAGCCATACGTTCCACAAAATTTCTGAGTTCTCGAACGTTTCCGGGCCATGAATGTCTCATCATCAGCTGAAGAGAATTTTCTGAGAATTGTTTCTGGCCAAGTCCACGGTTTTTCAAACCTTTCATTAGGTCTGTGACGAGCATGGGGATATCTGGTAATCGTTCATGCAGTGAAGGGACGGTGATTGGGACCACATTCAGTCTCCAGAAAAGGTCAGCCCGAAAATTTCCCTGTTCGATTTCTTCTTCAAGGTCTTTATTGGTGGCTGCCAGTACCCGCACGTTTACCGAGATGGTTTTATGACCGCCAACTCGTTCAAAATTCTGTTCTTGCAGAATACGTAGAATTTTTGACTGTGTTTTCAGGCTCATGTCGCCAATTTCATCAAGGAATAGGATCCCGCCATCTGCCTGGTCAAATTTCCCGCGTTTTGAGCTGTGTGCTCCGGTAAAGGAGCCCTTCTCATGACCAAAAAGCTCTGATTCTATGAGTTCTTCCGGGATTGCGGCACAGTTTACTTCAATCATCGGCTGATCAGCCATTTGAGAATGACGATGGATTGCCTGGGCTACCAGTTCTTTACCGGTGCCATGATCACCTCTGATCAGAACCCAGGCATCGGTTGGAGCTACTCGTTCGATTTGAGCGCGCAGATTATTGATAGCCTCTGAATTCCCTGTAAGCGTGACGACACTACTTGTTTTATCCCGGAGAATCTGATTATCTTTTTCCAGCTGACCAAAGCGTAAGCCATTGGATATAGCGAGAATGATTTTGTCGTAGGAGAGGGGCTTTTCAACAAAGTCAAAGGCACCTTTTCGGGTGGCCTGAACAGCGGTCTCGATGGAGCCATGACCGGAGATCATAATAACAGGAAGCGAGTAGGTGGCCTTTATTTTCTCAAGGGCAGTAAGGCCATCCATATTGTCGCCTAGCCAGATATCAAGAAGAATAAGATCGACACCCTTCTCTTCAAGGATGGTAATGCCTTCTTCGGCGGAAGCTGCACAGATTGGTATGAAACCTTCATCTTCAAGGATTCCTGACAGGGTTTCTCGAATGGATGCTTCATCATCAATAATAAGAATACGTTTAGCCATATATGCTGTCACCTGTACGTTTCATAAAAACCGTTTTGCACCCCTGTACCTGTCATGTGCCGGCCAATGGTAACTCAATGGTAAAAATGGTGCCATGGGGAGTATTGTCAAGCACTCTGATATATCCGTTATGATCTGATATGATAGTGGAAACAATTGCGAGTCCAAGGCCGGTACCCGTTTTTTTAGTGGAGAAGTAAGGTTCGAAGAGTTTAAGCTTTTCATCCTTATTGATTCCGGGCCCAGAATCCCCAACCTGTATAAAAATACTTTCTCCATCATTGCCAATAGACAGGATAGTCTCGACTATACCGCCGTCTGGTAAAACTGCAACCGCATTGTCAAAGAGGTTGATAAAGCAGCGTTTCAACTGTTCTATATCAAAGCTGAATATTGGTATGGTATCTTCGCATTTTACGGTAAAGCTGATGTCTCCGTGGGCCTGTTTGTAAAGGAACAGGGTCTCATTTATCATGGCTGTGATATCAGCTGGAGCCCGATTTATTTTCGGCATTCGTGCAAACTGTGAGAATTCACTGACAAGAATTTTGATCTCATCCACCTGTTTGATAATGGTGCTTGTACACTGGTCAAAAATTGAATTTTCTTCCTTAAGGATTTCGGGGAATCGTCTTCTTAGTCTCTGGGCAGAAAGCTGAATTGGCGTGAGCGGGTTTTTTATCTCATGAGCGATACGCCGTGCAACTTCACGCCAGGCAGCCATGCGCTGCATTTTTTCAAGTTCAGTAAGATTTGCGAAGACCAGTACAAATCCGAGTGGTTCTCCCTCTTCGTTTTCAAGCCGGGTAAAGGTGACCAGAAGAGAAAAATTTTCCTTGAGAACTGAGATATTTAGATGTTCCCGGACCGATGATTTGCCTGTGATTGTGATCTCTTTGATAAAGTTTTCTATAATGGCGGCATGATCTTTTGGCAGAACCTGGGAGAATTCACGGCCAAGAAAGAAGGCAGCTCCTATGTTTAACAATTTTTCTGCAAATCGATTGATGGTTGTAATTCTTCCTTCTTTATCAAGTGAGATAACTCCTGCTTCCACATTCTGTAGAATAATCTCAGTGTAGCGCCTTCTGGCATCCGATTCCATGGAACTCTGTTGCAGGGCGTTATGGGCATCTGCCAGTTTTGCATTACTGGCATTGAGATTCGAAGTCATGGTGTTAAAGGAATCGACGAGAAGCCCCATCTCATCATTTGATTCTTTTTCAAGTACAAAATTAAGGTCGCCATCGGCAACTCTTCTTGTTGCCATAACAACTTTGTCAAGTGGACCGGTGATACTTTTGGCAATGTATAGGCCAAACCAGATAGCGGAAAATACTATCAGTAAAGTAACAATAAGCAGAACAATAAGTATCCAAAATTTAAATGGTTTTTTGAGAAACTTCAGCTGGCGGTAATCTTCGATTCCTTTGGAAATGAGATCTAGACGATCTAGTTGCTCTTTTTTAATAAGCAGAGTTGTAACAAGAAAAATCTCCTCGTCCGGGGCCCAGCTTGCGTGGATCTGATTGATACGACGAACCAGCTCGCCGGCTGTTGAATCCTGGGTGATAATCTCTTTATTTCCGCTTGTCTTGATGCGGTCAAGGGTCGCATGTAGAATTGGCGGGAGTTTCTGACTGCTGAGAAGAGGAGAAGAGACTGTAAATATTTTATTGCGTTGATTGGTGATCAGTGAGAAACTTAAAGCATTTCTAGTGTCGTAGGCTTTTAGGAAAAGCTCGAGGTCTTTTTCAAATCCGGTGGTGCCAGGTTTGGTTTCCTGAAGCAGAGATATGTTTTTTTCAACGGCTGCTCCTAAGGTGTCGACCTCCTCCTTGGTTTCGTTAATATAGGATTTTGCAAGGTCAAGGGAGTTCTGAAGTGAGATTTCAATATTTGAATTGAACCAGTAATCCATGCTGGTGGATACAAACTGCAGTGAAACAAAGAAGAGAAGGATCGTGGGAATAAGAGAGAGTGAGATAAAGGATATAACCAGTTTACTCTTGAGCTTTGAGCCAAGGATATTTTCCCTGCTTTCAAAAAAAAGTTCAGCCAGATTCCGAAGAACCAGGAACAGCATAAGAAGAACGAGGATAACATTGAGGTTGATGATTCCGAAAATAAGAATATCGCCGGATATGGGTAGGCTGATGTCCGCCTGTAGAAGTGTCCTTTCCAGCCAGATAAATAGAGGAATAAGGCAGAGACAGATAAATATGACTCGCCGAATAAGACGTTTTTTCTTTTGTTGTTGAGCTCTGCTGAGCCGGGGCCTGACAAGCTCTACGGGAGGGGACTGTTCTGCAGCTGTTTGAGAGACTTCTTCCATTGCTTAGTAAGTAAACTCTATTGTAAACCAGTCCGTTTCCAGGTTCCACATGGAAATAAAAGGTATTACAGTATGGAGATTCATGGGCAGAGTCTTTTTGAATAGCTCTGCTTTAATGCGCAACTCATAGGAACTGTCCGGAGTAAGGTCGGTGAGTTGGATAACCTTAAGGCCGTTGATATCGTTCATCATCTGGTTGGCCTGTGCAAAACTCTTGTAGGTAGTTTTCCTGTTTTTCTGCTCTTCCCGTTCTAGCTGATAGTTCTCTTTGAGGGTGTCATACCTGAGAGTGTGCTTGAATTCCATTTCGATCAACTCTTCATCCGGCCAGTTTTTCCGGGTTTTAAACAGTTCTATAAAAAAAGTAAACTGCATGGGGATTCCGCTGTGGAGTGCCTGCTCAAGCTCCTTATGTTTGGTGTTAGAAAGCATACCAAACAGGAGAAGGTGCGTTTTAGAAGTGGTGATCGTTATATCTTTAAACTGTACATTCTGATCGTTTTCAGCAAAAGCACTGCTTCCAAAGCCCAACAGAAGGATTGCTAAAAAAAGTGTGATATGGGAGGGTAGACGGCGCATGTGTAAGTGTGGTGAGAAAAATTCCATAAAAAGAGAAGGAATGAAAACTTCTTTTGCTCTCTTTTTCTTTGTGAACAGCTGTTTTCGTGGTGTCAGGATTAATCAATAGAATACTCTTATTTCAATATTTAGGGAACCTAAAATCTATTCCTGCTGATTTCCCTTGACATGAATAGGGGGCGGCACTACCTTGTGCATATGCTCATTAGCGCCGTCCGCATCAGAAATTGGAGTAAAAAACAAGAAAATGTGTGGGGACAATACAGGCAAATAATGGGCACAATTACCAGATAGCGAACAAGGCGAGACCTTCGAGGCACTCATTCTGACCTACTTGTTGTTCTCTAGTATTAACGGCTTGATCTAATAAATCCTGCCATCCATGGAGGATGGTAGAAAAATATAGAAGATGTATTTCCTTCCAAGGAGGACAGTATGAACCGTAATGAAGATCTGTATTGTGTTGAAAGTGAGAAGAGTGTGGCTGATTTTGTGGCTGATTTTGCTGAAGTCGTGAAGAAGAATGCCTTTGTGGTAAATAACTATGAAACGATGAATATGAAGGAAACATTTCGGGAGCATGGCGGAACCGTGCCCGATGAATTTGACCTTCATATGATGCAAGTATGCAAACCAACTAAGGCAGACAGCAGTTTGACCATGAACCCTGAACGCGCAATCTTTATGCCTAAGTTTGTTATGGTATTTTCAAAGGATGGAAAGACTCAGGTTCGTTATTTAAGCTACGGTGCGGAAGAAATTGCGGCATTTGTACTTGATGATCCCAAATTTTCCGAGTCCGTGGGACAGACGTTTGTGAAAATTCGTTCCATGATTGATGAGGTAAAATAGGAAAGAATTTTCCTTGGGAGAAACTTAAATGATGAAAATGCTGAAGTTATTACAGAAGAACCTTGTCTACGTTATCCCCGTGGCTATGATCATGGGGGTTATTGGAGGCGGGTATCTTTTTGATGCAAGACCTCTTAAACAGTTGATTATTCCTATCACCTTCATCATGATTTATCCCATGATGACAACACTTAATACCAAAACAATTTTTAAGGGCGGTGATCTGAAGCTACAGGTTGTAACCCAGGTAATCAATTTTATATTTGTTCCGATTATCGTTTATACTATTGGGAAGATATTCTTTGGAGGTGCTGAAGAGAAATTCGGTCTCTGGGCCGTGGGACTTTTTCTTATCGGTGTACTTCCTGCTTCGGGTATGACTATTTCCTGGACTGGATTTGCCAAGGGGAATAAGGAAGCTGCAACTAAAATGCTTGTCTTTGGGCTGATTATCGGCTCTTTGGCGGCTCCCGTGTATACCAAGGTTTTTATGGGTGCCACGGTGGATGTTGATATGCTGCATATGTTCCGGCAGATCTGTATCTTTGTATTTGTTCCGATGATTGCCGGTCTTCTTACCCAGAACTATCTGGTAAGAAAGCATGGGAAAAAGGCGTGGATGGAAACCTACAAACCGATGTTTCCTCCTTTTTCAGCTATGGGTGTTGCCATGATTGCATTTACTGCCATGGCGCTGAAGGCTAAGAATATCCTGGCCAATCCCGCTGATATCCTGACCATTATTATCCCGTTGATTATTTTCTATCTTCTTTCTTATATCTTATTATCCCTTATAGGAAAGTACTTTTTCGAACGTGGAGATGCCATCGCCATGGTCTTTGGTGTGGTTATGAGAGATTTGTCCATCGCACTTGCCATTGCTATGACAGCATTTAAAGAGCAGGGAATGACTATTGCTCTGCTTATCTCACTTGCCTATGTGATACAAATTCAATCAGCAGCCTGGTATATCAAACTGGTGCCGAAAATATTTGGCCCTGTGGAGAAGAAAGAAGTTGAATGATTGTACTAGTCATTTGTTTGCTTGTTGAAAAAAATATCCAGGGTGACACGAATGCATCAGCTGTTATGGAGACGTTCACCGCAGGAGAGCTTTCGAAGATAAATAATGATTAGGGCTGTGGTGGTGGGACTGCCTGTCGTCAGTAGCAGTTCGTTATTTTAGAAAGTGAAGTGTGATGGGTTCGTGAAAGCTCTCCATCTTAGAATTTACGTTTTTACGAGTCCATCAAGTATAAAGAACATATACTTTTATAAGGAGACGGTGGAAGAGTTTTTCGCCGTTTCCTTTCTTCAGCTATTTCGGGTTTTTCCCGTTTCACCATAGAGACGATATGTCACCAAGACCAAAGAAACTGAGAAAATGTGAAGGGAATTTTTGTGGCCGTGCCTTCAAACCAACCGGTACCCCTTTGTCCAAGCTTGATCAGATTGAGCTTTTTCGTGATGAAATGGAAGCCTTACGACTGTGTGACCGGGATGGTCTGACTCAGGAGGAAGCGGGGCAGAAAATGGGTGTATCTCGAGGGACTATTCAGCGTATTATAACGATTGCCAGAAGAAAAACAGCAGAAGCTCTATCCGAGGGCAGGGCACTGATTTTTGTTGATGAAGACTGATACAACATTTTGCAGTTTGCAGTAAAGGACAGAAAAGGAACTCTGTTTTTCGAGTCATCATTAACTACAGTCAGCAAATCTACCTACTAGTGCCGTATTCCTGAAAAGCCGTAAGAAAAAGTAAATAGAGAGTACAATTCCAGATAGCGAAAAGGGTGAGACCGTCGAGGCACTTTACCCCCTCAAGGGGATACTGTACTGACTCCCGGCCTCACTTAGCGTATACTGATGTTAGATATTTTCTCTTGTTTTATGGAAATCCACATCCGGCCATTTTTCCATAAAGAAGTTGAGCATCCATTCGTTTTGGGCAAGATAGGTGAGAAAACCTTCTGCATCCGTTGCTAACGCTCCCTGGTTTTTCTGTTCAAACTCAGCCATTCTTTTCTTATCTGCACATTCCACCCAGCGTGCAGCCTGATAATCCACCGGCTCATAGATGGCATCCACGCCATATTCATTTTTCAATCTGGCAACGGTGACTTCAAACTGTAACACACCCACCGCTCCCATAATATGAGATGAACCAATTTTAGGGCGAAAGACCTGGATAGCACCCTCTTCTGCAAGCTGCTGTAAGCCTTTTTGAAGTTGTTTCATTTTAAGCGGATTTTTAAGAATAATGCGGCGAAAATGTTCCGGGGCAAAATTCGGGATACCTGTAAACTTCAGCTTTTCTTTGATGGTGAAGGTGTCGCCGATTTTAATTGTACCGTGGTTGTGGAGTCCAATAATATCTCCTGGCCATGCTTCCTCCACATTTGCTCTGTCCTGCGCCATGAAAATTGTTGCGTTGGAGAGTGTTATCTCTTTGCCTAACCGGTGGTGCTTTACCTTCATTCCCCGGGTGAATTTTCCGGAACAGATCCTGAAGAAAGCAATGCGGTCACGATGGGCTGGGTTCATATTTGCCTGGATTTTAAAAACAAATCCAGATAACTCTTCTTCCGTGGGAGAGACGTCACGGCTTGCTGCAGTTCTTACGCTTGGAGGAGGAGCCATTTCAACAAAGGCGTCGAGGAGTTCCTGTACACCAAAGTTATTGACGGCCGATCCAAAAAAAACTGGAGTCTGGCTGGCATTCAGGTAGTGCTCATATTCAAATGGATTCGCAGCACCTTCTAAGAGCTCAATATCATCCCGGAGCAATTCGGCATCGTGGATACCGATAACTTCATCTAGACGTGGGTCATTGAGTGATTCTATAGTGATGCCACTTTGCAGCCTGCTATCTTGACCAGCAGTAAAGAGATGGATCTGTTTTTTATAGAGATTGTAAACTCCTTTAAAAGTCTTCCCCATACCGATGGGCCAGGACATTGGAGTACATTCTATCTGCAGTTTATCTTCGATATCAGCCAGAATATCGAGTGGATCCATTCCTTCACGATCAAGTTTATTGATAAAAGTGATTAGTGGTGTGTTGCGCATTCGACACACTTCCATCAACTTTTCTGTCTGTGCCTCAACACCTTTTCCCGAATCGATAACCATAATGGCAGAATCAACGGCGGTGAGAACCCGGTAGGTATCTTCGGAGAAGTCCTGATGGCCAGGAGTATCGAGAAGATTGATTTCATAGTCGCCATAGGTAAACTTCATCACCGAGGTGGTGACGGAAATACCACGTTCCTGTTCTATAGCCATCCAGTCACTGGTGGCGTGGCGGTCTGCTTTTCTCGACTTGACAGCACCTGCCATATTGATTGCACCACCATAGAGGAGGAGCTTTTCAGTAAGAGTCGTTTTTCCTGCATCGGGATGACTGATGATGCCAAAGGTACGTCTTTTTGCTATTTCCTGTTCCAGCTGTTTGCTCATTGGAAGAATCTATTTTGATTTGTAGGGTTTTGTAGTATAAAAACAGGCGGAAGTCTAAAAGCTGTTGGGCCTTAGTCATTAGTCTGTCTATTTATTGGTACAAACAAAGGAACATAGGCGTTTTCGTCTGGAAAGAAAACTAAAAACGAGTGAAGTATGGAAACAAATCGAAGAATTCTAGTAACCGGTGGTTGTGGTTTTATAGGGGCAAATTTTGTGCGCATGGTTCTAGATGATTATCCTGGATGGCGTGTGATTAATCTTGATAAACTGACATATGCTGGAAACCTCCAAAATCTTGAAGGGATTGAAGAGAGCGCACAGTATCGATTTGTGAAGGCTGATATTTGTGACACCACAGAGATGGAAAAGTTATTTGTTGAAGAGCAGATTGACTTAGTTGTCCATTTTGCAGCTGAATCCCATGTCGATAGATCAATTACCGGTCCTGCTGCCTTCATTCAGACAAATATTGTCGGTACCTTTGCGCTTCTTGAAGCAGCGAGAAAGACCTGGCTCAGCGATGAGTGGAAGGGGAACGATCCCCGCTTTCTTCATGTGAGCACCGATGAAGTGTATGGTTCACTCGGAAATACCGGGATGTTTACAGAAACCACCCCCTTTGATCCAAGATCACCCTATTCTGCATCAAAGGCATCATCTGATCATCTTGTGAATGCCTATCTGCACACCTACGAGTTGCCCATACTTATCACCAACTGTTCTAACAATTACGGGCCGTATCAGTTTCCGGAAAAATTAATTCCGCTGGTTTTTCATAATTCAATGAATGGAAAAGAGCTGCCCATCTATGGCGATGGAAAGTATGTGCGCGACTGGCTCTATGTGAAAGATCATTGTGAGGCCATTGCGGAGGTACTGACCAAGGGAAAGATTGGTCAATCTTATAATATTGGCGGCAATAATGAAAAGCAAAATCTTGAAGTTGTTACCCTTATCTGTGATACTCTTGATAAAAAGATCGGACTACCGGATTCCGGTGAACCGCGTCGTAACCTGATCACTTTTGTGAAGGATCGGCTCGGCCATGATAGGCGATATGCTATTGATGCATCCTATATTAAAGAGCAGTTGGGATGGGAACCTAAGGTCACCTTTGAAGAAGGAATTGAAAAGACCGTCGACTGGTATCTTGAAAATCAGGAATGGGTCAATTCGGTTGTCGATGGTTCGTATCAAAAATATTATGAAAAGATGTACGGATGATATATGAAGATTACAGCAACTGCAATCCCCGATGTTTTAATTGTTGAACCCACCGTATTTGGTGATGACCGTGGTTTTTTCTACGAGAGTTATAACGAGCAGAAATGGCGTGAGTTAACAGGACTTACGACCTCATTTGTTCAGGATAATCATTCGCGCTCTTCCAAAAATGTTCTTCGAGGCATTCATTACCAGATAGAGCAATCGCAAGGGAAACTTGTCCGGGCTGTGGTGGGAGAGGTTTTTGATGTGGCGGTTGATCTGCGTCAAAGCTCACCTACTTTCGGGCAATGGGTTGGAGAGCGATTAAGCGCTGAGAATAAGAGAAGTTTATGGGTTCCAGAGGGTTTTGGCCATGGTTTTCTGGTGCTTTCCGATGTGGCTGAATTTTTATATCGGACGACTGACTTTTATGCACCACAGCATGAACGTTGTATTGCCTGGAATGATTCTGATATCGGTATTGACTGGCCACTTGATGGGCATTCACCTCTTCTTTCTGAAAAGGATGGGCGGGGTGAGGGGTTTAGTAAAGCGGAATATTATAGGTAGATTTGGTTTGCTATGATTGTTGGAACTCCGGATAAAGGAGTGATTCTCTGCGTATCTGCAGTTCATTTCTTGATTTTCAAAATCATATCACTTCAAAACGTATCATGCGAATTTTCGCAAAAGACTGATACTTTTTGAAGTGATATGATTTAAGAAAATGCTACGAAATGTACTGGATGACACTCCGAGAACAACTCATTTATCCTGTGGTGGTGATAGGTGGATGTTTTGGATGGGGAGATGTTTTTTAGCGGCGGTTTAGGTTACATCCGTCTACTTGGGTGAGAGCCTGGGAAAGATGGATGAAGAATTCCTTTGCTGCTTTGTCGTCTGGATGCCGTTCGAGTTTCTCTTCGTAGATAGTAAAGAGTCTTGTCAAAACATGAGGAACGTCATCTTCCTCAACCTCACCAAGCAATTCCCAGAGATCATTAGTACTTTGCATATTGTCTTTTTGTTTTTTTCTCTAAAGCTGAACTCTCAGATGGGTTTATAAAAAACTTCATATCCGAGGCGCGTAAATTATATATTGTTTTGGCGTACCTATAGTACGTCAAAACAATATATAATTTGCAGCAACGAAGGAGATGAAGAATTTTTATATATCCATCACCATTCGAAGCGTAGGGTGTTGTCAAGTGCATCAACTCGCAGCACCTTCACCTTTACCCGCTGACCAGGCTCAGGACGGTTTTGAGCAGGAGTCGGCATATCAAAATTCAATAAAATATCAGTCAGGAGTAAAAAGGTTCGTTTGGGGCCAGAATCCAGAACCAAGGCGGTGAGAGGTATTTCCTTTCTGGCTTCAAGATATTTGAGCAGCCAATAGCGATGGCGCTGCTGGCGGACATTATTTGCGCGAGCAAGAGTTCGTCCGATAACCGAAGTGAAATCTTTACACATCTCTTCTGTGAATCGAATCTCTTCACGCCGTATCAGGGAGTGAAGCTGGTGCTGCATAACAAGATCAAGAAGACGGCGAATGGGAGAGGTGATAGTCGTATATTGGGTGACCCCGAGTCCACTGTGAGGCTGAGCGGTGACCAGCAACTCTCCCCGGGATAACATTTTACGCTGCATGGAGTTGAGGAAAAGGTCATTATCCAGTCCTGAAACCACACGCTTTCTTGGTGGCTTCTGTGCCCTGAAGAGTCCCGGAGCCATGCGGTCTGCAACATATCTTGCGGCCTGTGTATTGGCAAGAATCATCATCTCGGAGACCAGAGTTCGGGATGGGGTATCGGTGTCGGCCAGACTTACCTGTACCTTAGAGCCATCGTGGACATGAATATTTACATCGGGAAAAGGAAGAAGCAGGGCGCCACCATCAAGACGTCTGTCCCGTAATTTTATACGTAATTTATTCAGAATTGCTAACTCCGGATCCGTTTTGATCAGAGTATCTGCTTCGTCGTAGGTGAGACGTCTGGCTACTTTTATTATGGTTGGATAAATTCGAATTCTAAGGACTTCAGCTTCATCGGAGAGAAGGATCATAAAACTTAAGGCTGCACGCAACTCTCCCTGAATTAAACTGCATATTCCCTGGGAAAGGTGACGTGGCAGCATGGGGATTTGGCCTTCCGGAAAATAAATTGAAGTTCCACGTTGCATCGCCTCTAAAAAAAGTGGGTCCTCCGGTCGTACATAGTGGGCCACATCGGAAATATGCACTCCGACCAAAATGTTTCCATCGTCCTGCTCTTCAACGGTGAGGGCATCATCAAAGTCGAGCGTGGTGGGGCCATCGATGGTCATTGGTTTCAGGTGGGTAAAATCCTTTCTTGCCGGGTCCTGAAAGAGTTTGTCCGATCCCTGCTGGAGCAGCATTTCCGCCTGTTGGATGCCGAGTAGCGGAAAAACTACGGGGAGGTCCTTTCGGAGCAGTGGAATGTTTTCGTTAGCATCCCATATCCCAGCTTTAACCAGAAGATGAAACGGATCGTGGGGCCTGTTAAAGCCTCCAGCTTTTAGAATCTTTCTGGCAATATCAGCATGTGCGGAGTCTGCACCTGAAAGGTAAAAGTCGCGGATAATGGCAAAGCATTCTTCACCATCTTCATCGATCACAAGGTCTTTTCTAGGAGTGTTGTGGACTTTTTGTAGAAATTCTGCTCCCGTTGAGATCAGATTCTTGGTCCTTTCTTCGCTGTCACGCTGGTTTTGCAGCTGTTTGATCTGCTCACTGGTGTGAGCGATAACTTTATTGTCCTTGTATTTAAAATACAATCTGTCCACAAAGACGGTGCGTAGAAAGGCGGAAACGATATCATCGTCTGCATCTTTTCCAAAACTCAATTCCGCAAGAAATGATGGCAGGAAGGTATCCGTTGGCTCATCGGAAGTGAGTTCCCAGATTTCCTGGAGATCGATTTTCTCCATGAGTTGTTTGCGCGTTTCTGCCGTTTCCTGAAGCTGTTTACCTAACTCTTCCCGTGGGAGGTTGATGGTATGATTTTTTTCGGAGCAGTGCACAATGCGTGAGGCGGGGAGATTCATTTCCCTGCCGTTTTGATTGATGAGCCGCAGGCGCTTTGCCTGTGCTTCGGTAACATAAGCACAGAGGAATTTACCTCCGTCCAGATATTCTATGAGTTTCCCTGTTGTTGTCACGCCCTGTCGCCTTTTTGCTCTATTGGTGATAAAGAAGAGGATTTCTGGTAAGTTTATAATAATTGCAACTATTCAGCAGTGGTTCAATTTCGTTTATTTTGGGCTCCGAAGCATTCTAATGCTATTCGAGGGGGCAAAATGGACGTCGTTGAAGTGCTGCCGAATATTTACAAATAATTAGCTATTAAGAATAGCCGTATTACTATAGTGTGCTTTTGATTTTAGAGCACTTTAAAAAAGAAATATTTTTCATAGAATAGAGGAACGGGAAATTGATAGATATTAACGACTTTTTGAGTGAAAGTATTCGCTCTGGGATGGTTGCAATTGTTGGCCCTCCAAATGCGGGCAAGTCAACCCTCATGAACTCTCTGCTTGGCCAGAAGATATCTATTGTCAGCCATAAACCGCAGACTACCAGAAATCGTATTCTCGGGGTTGTCAATGGCGATGACTATCAGATTGTTTTACTCGATACTCCAGGTCTTCATAAAGCTCGACAGCCTTTGAATCGGGAAATGGTACGTATTGCCATGGAGAGCTTGAAGGAAGTAGATGTCATCTTGTATATGATTGATGTTTCTCTGCCGCTTCCTGAAAAAGTAGAGCAGGAAAAAAATAAGGAGATGATGGAACAGATGGCTGGCGTTTCAGCTCCTGTCATTTTGGTCCTGAATAAGGTAGATCTTCTTGAGAAAGAACGGCTCCTGCCTATGATTAAAAGGTATTCGGAACTTTATTCCTTTCATTGTGTTATGCCTCTTTCCGCTTTAAGCGGAGAAGGGACCGAAGGGGTGGTTACAGAAGTACTGAAATTACTCCCGCTTGGGCCAAGGTATTTCCCCGACGATGTACCAACGGATGCAAGTGAACGCTTTCTGGCAGCTGAAATAGTAAGGGAGAAAGTTTTTATGCTGACCGGTCAAGAGATACCCTACTCCTGTGCGGTGACAATCGAATCTTTTCAGGACGATGAACAAAAGAAGATGACAACAATTCACGCAACTATCGTGCTTGAGAGAGGATCTCAAAAAGGGATAGTTATAGGTAAGGGTGGAAAAAAACTTAAAAGTATTGGTATCGCTGCACGTAAGGATATTGAGAAAATGCTTGGTCAAAAGGTTCTTTTAAAGCTCTGGGTTAAGATTAAGAAAAACTGGTCTAAAGATGAGAAATTCTTAAAAGAGCTTGGATTTTAAATACTTCCAGTTGAAATCTCAGTATTTATCTGTTGATAAAAGACTACCGTCTGTGGTACTAATTGGATAGTTATAGGGGGTTGTATATTTTACCAATGGTAGGTTTTTTAAATTTTCAGGAGAGAGATGAACATTAAAGTCTGGCATGTTTTTTTGGCAATTGTTCTGTGTCTGAGTGTCGTTGGGTCCGGAGTTGCTGCGGACTGTGGAGCTATTAAAAAGGCTTTGAAACAGGAACGTAGTCTGAAAAAGAAGCGAAATATGCTTACTGATGCCATTATGCAATGTCCTGAAGATCCAGCAATTAACTATAAATATGCACTCAGCCTTGAAAGATTTCGAAAGTATGACCAGGCACTGGGCTACTATCAAAAGGCAGTTCTCAAAAGTCCTAAAATGGCCAAAGCGCATGCTGGTATGGGAGATGTTTATATTTATCTAGGCTTGCTTGATGACGCTATTGATTCTTACCAAAAGGCTGTGACGTATATGCCTGAAAATGATCGATATAAGGGACGTTATTCTCGTCTGAGAGTTAAACGTAAAGCTCTTCGTGGTGACGTGTTGTCAGTAGGGGAAGTTATCACGGTGATGGATCATAGAGGTAAAATTCCCAGCAATATGTCTCTGTTGCTTACTGGACCAGCTCTGCAGTATCATATTGCTTTTGTAGAAGGAAGTGACAGATTACAGCCCACTGGAATCAGACAGCTTGGCGCGGTGGGACAGGCCATGCAAAACGATGCAATAGGTCACGTCCGCTTTGAAATATCCGTTCATGTTGATTCTGCTCTTTCCGCTCTTGAAGCCCTTGAAGATTCCAAGGTTCGTGCAAATATGATTAAAGATCAGCTGGTGACTAATTTTCAGATTGATCCCAAACGTCTTGATATCAAATGGTATGGTGATGCCCAGCCATTGGATACCGGAAAAGTAGCGGGTGGAATTAATGCAAACGAAAGGGTTGAGATTAAAAGAATTATCGAATGATCTTGATTGATTGGCAACCGTAGTGAAAGATTCGGTGAGGCTGTTGTACCGGGAGTACAGGAAGGCAGGAAATCCTAAGCCTTACTGTAAATATACGGATTCAAAACGCAGAATTTCAATTTTTTCATCGTTGTAAATCCTCAGTATTTCCTCCTGAATGATATAGTTGTCAGAGCTTTCCATGGCCTTCAGAAACATCTGCTCCTGCTCCATCGTTTCAGCACACATCATCATTGTTGCCGCCAGCGGGCCAAATTGCAGTTGCGTTCCTTGCCTATGAAAGCTTCCCATAAAACGATTACATCCTGAAAATCCATTCACCTTCCCTGTCTCTTTTAGAACCATCTGCAGCTCTTTTTCTCCGGCTCCAAGGTGCACCTTCTTGCCGTTAAGAGTAAGCAGTTTCCAGTAGGTTTCCGTTAAGCTCCCATCTGGTTTTTGCATGCCGGATAAGTATTTTTTGGGTTCTCCACTCCAGCCATTTCCCAGGATACAAAAAGTAAAAGTTGCGACGAGGAGTATGTTCACAAAGGTATGGAGCGTTCTGTTCATAGCTGTTTCCTTTGAGTTGGTTTTACTGCTCCAGTACCTGTTCAACGGGCGCTTTTGTATTGTCCGCAGTTGAGTCTGTTCTATACTCGGTATACAGGTTCAGGCTTTTGAGGATGTTCAGTGCGGTGCGCAGTTGATTGTCTTTTTTGAGACGATCCGAAACCGTATTAAGCTCTTTTTGTGATATGCCTTCCTGTGTATTTTCAGAAGAAGAGTCATCTTTTTTCTGTTGCGTGTCGTTGTTTAAAATATGGTTCTTTAAGTTTGCTTCTCTTACAAAATTGGGAAGATAGCGTTCCTCTTTTTCTTCCTTTTCGTAGGGAATGTGAGGTACTTCAACATCCGGAATGATGCCGGTTGCCTGAATTGATCGGCCATTAGGGGTGTAATACCGGGCAGTGGTGAGTCGAAGGCCTGAGCCGCCTGGCATGGGAAGAATGGTTTGAACAGATCCTTTGCCAAATGTCTGGGAGCCAACAATAACTCCGCGTTTGTGATCCTGGATAGCACCAGCAACAATCTCAGATGCACTTGCCGAGCCTTCATTTACCAGAATAACCAGTGGAAATTGGTTCTTGCCATTATTGGCATGGGCCTGAAAGGTCATATTCTGTTCCTGAACCTTTCCTTTTGTATACACAATAAGGCCCTGTTCGAGGAAAATATCTGAAATGGAAATAGCCTGATCAAGCAGTCCACCTGGATTATTCCGAAGATCAAGAATTAATCCCTTTATACTTTTTTTCAGCTCAAGTTCAGTCAGAAGTTTTTTTACATCCTGGGTGGTGTGTCCCTGAAAGTTAGTGATGCGAATATAGGCAAGTCCGGGTTCGAGAAATAATCCATTGACACTGTGAAGCGATATGATATCACGCACAATCGAAAATTCTTTCAATTCCTGCCAGCCGTCACGATAAATAGAGAGCGTGACTTCACTTCCTTTAGGGCCTCTCAGCTGCTTGACTGCATCCATGGATGGCATGTCCTGTGTGGGGTTCCCATTTATCTTTACAATAAGATCCTTCGCTTTAAGGCCTGCAACGTCTGCAGGTGTTCCTTCAATGGGCGAGATAATGGTGAGGAGTCCGTCACGAATTGTAACTTCTATTCCTACACCTGAGAAACTTCCGCGTGTTTCCTCCTGGAGTTCATCAAAATCCTCGGCTGTTAGGTAGGATGAGTGAGGATCAAGTGAGAGTAGCATTCCACTGATCGCTCCTTCAATGGTCTCATCTGCATCGATCTCATCAATATAGTTTTCCTGCAATATGCTGAGAACATTGGCAAAAATCTCTAGTTGTCGATAGGTCGCTTCTCGTTGATCCTGGGAGATAGCAGCCTCTGCTAGAGCAGGGGAACAGATGCAAAACAGGAGAGAGAGGAACAGGAATGCTGATCTTTTCACTTGATATCCGTAAGCTGTTATTAAGGGACTAGTTGTTTGACGCTCAGTCTTTTCTGATTATGGCAGAACAAGACCCGTGTTGTCAAGCCACTGTAAAGGGTCGAGTGGTGTTGAACCGTGTCGAATCTCAAGGTAAACGCCACCTTCCATCAGAGTTGCAGTGTCCCCGGTGAGTGCAATGATTTCGTTTTGGCGCACAATGGCGTCCTTTGGAACTAGAATTTTTTCAAGCCGTGAGAGAATGGAAAAGTAGTGATATCCATGGTCAATAATAATAGTGTTCCCATAACCATGCAGATAGGAGGCGTAACGGACTTTCCCTTCAAAAATGGAACTGACCCGGTTAATACCTTTCACCGCAATGGTTATGCCTGCTGTCTTTCCTTTTACTCCAAGTCGGTTTTTATGCTCCTGCCCAAAGAGTGTGATAACCTCACCTGCAAGTGGTGCCGGATGTTTCCCCTTGTTGAGCAGAAAACCCTGGTCAAAAAGCTCATCTTCTTTTTTTAGGGCATTTAGAGAGTTGGAAAGGTTGTCAGCCACTTTTTCCATCTCTTTTACCGCCTGTTCGTGGAGTTCTTTCTGGGTTTCTATCTGTTTCAACAGTGTCTGTTTTTCATGTTTGATACTGTTTGTTGCTTCCTGCTCAATTGTGGCTTGGTTGATAAAATCGGCGAGTACGGTTTTTTCAAGGTTTAGGGTGTTATTTGTTGTCTGTAATTCAGCAATGGATTGACGATATGTTTTGATAAGGTCTTTGTCGTAGTCAATCAAACTTGTAAAAGAATCCCTGAAATTAAGCATTCGTGGCATACTTTCGGTGGAAAAAGTTACATTGGCAACTCCTATCTCTCCCATCTTGTAGTAAGCCTTAATTCGTTTTTCGAGATGATTCTGCACTGTTTTCTTGGCTGCATATGAACCTTTGAGCTCATCTTCTTTGAGTTGTATAAGATGTTCCTGCGTGGCCATTTCTTCGAGAAGGGTATGCAGCTTCCTTAACTGTGAAAGTAGTTTTGCGTCGATGGCCTCAAGTTCATTGAGGAGGTTGCGTTCTTTTTTTATAGAAGATTCTATCTGGTCGCGTTGTCCGGCAATGCCACCCTGCAGCTTTCGGATATTGATACGGAATTTTTTAATTCCTTGCTCAATGCGTTGTTTGTCGGCTGTACGGGTATCGCCGGAATAACATACTGTTGTGAAGAGTGAAAAAAATAACAGGAAACAGAGAGAGAATGGTGTGAGTTGTTTTAGGAAAAAAAAATTAAGATGTTGGGTACTGCTGTCTGAGAAGCACATTAAATTCGTAAGAATTTTCGAATGGATGTGTAGCTGCCAATACTGCAAAGGCTGATGGAGCTAAGAATAATCAGGACGATAATACCGGGGGAGAAAAAGCTAAAATGAAAAAGATTGAGAAGGCCTGGACCTGCAAAATGAGCACTTATCCACTGGAAAAGACCATAGAGTGCAAACAGGCCAATAATAGACCCCATAAATCCCTGCAGGAGACCTTCGATTAGAAAAGGAGTTCGTATGTAACTATTGGTTGCGCCGACTAGTCTCAGTAGCTCGAGTTCATCCTGACGCCCCATAATCGTTAATCGAATGGTGTAGGCAACCATAAAGGTTGCAGTGAGGATAAGCAGGCTGCCGCTTAAAAACACAACGATGGTAAGAAGCCGGGTAAAGTAATAGAACCTTTCCACCCAATCCTGACCATATTGCACTTTTTCAGTACCCGGCAGGTTTGCCAGATATTCGGAAAAAAGCTTTATCTGATTATATCCTCTAAGATTTTTGAGTGGAACCACCTCAATCGATGCCGGAAGGAAATTTTTGGGCATATCTAAGAGTACATCCGAGTCATTGCCGAGTTGCTTTGAGAACCGTTCATATGCTTTTTCTTTTGAGATAAAGATGATCTCTTGGACATCGTCAAAGTTTTTTATTTTTCGGCGTAGCTGTTCTTGCATCTGCGGGCCCGGTTCATCTTCGAGGTAGACAATGAGTCGCAGATCGTCACTCAATCTATCACCGGCACCCAGCATATTGGTGTAAATAAGATAAAAGAATGCAAATATCAGCACCGAGAGGCTTACCGTCAGGAAGGTCATAAACTGGGATGCCCATGTCTGCCTAAGATTTCTGCCCACCTGCCTGAACACCGCAAACCAGAAATTCATTAGTAATTCCCCCGTGTCAGGGAGTGGATACTGCCATCTCGGAGTTCCATTATTCTGTGATTGCTCTGCTGGTAGATAGAGGCGTCATGGGTGGCAATAACAATGGTGGCTCCCGCCTTGTTGCTGCGGTTAAGCAGCTCCATTACTCGTTCTGTCGTGGACGCATCAAGGTTACCCGTGGGCTCATCGACCAGAATCAGACGTGGTGAATTTGCAACTGATCTGGCTAGGGCGACACGCTGTTGTTCTCCACGGGAAAGTTCACCCGTGAGTGTATTGTGCTTGTCTGCAAGTTGTAACTGCTCGAGTAAGTCCTTGACCCGGTGTCTGATCGCACGCGGTTTCTTGTAGGAGACCTCCATGGCAATGGCAATATTCTCAGCCACCGTTCTATCACTTAAGAGTTTGAAATCCTGGTAGGCGACACCAATTTTTTGTCTCAGGTGGGCAAGGTCTTTTCCCTTGAGATTGTTGATATTGTAACCTGCCACTTCTATCAGCCCGCTGCTTGGTCTTTCCATATTGCAGATGAGTTTTAACAGGGTTGTCTTTCCGGCACCACTCCGGCCGATCAGAAAAAACATTTCACCGGTCTCAATGGAAAAAGATATATCAGAGAGCGCCGTTATGTTCGGGTCGTAAGTACGACTCACCTTGATCATTTCGATCATGGTGTTTCTCGGGGAGGCTTTTTCCTCTATGGTTTCTCGGTTTGGCACAGTAGTTATATAATTGGATAAACTATGAAAAAATTCTGTCAAACATCGCGTTAACGGTGGTCATAATATCATCGTCGTCGGCAATATTCAGGTACGACTCACCACTCAGCTCCTGGTCAATCAGTGCATTACTTGAGGGGATAATACCACCAAGTTCCATGCCGGAATCTGCCACTGCCTCATCTATCTTTTCCTGAAGGGCGGGGGGGATAGGCTGGGGGGCACGATTCACAAGAAGAAATTGGTTTTTTATCTCAAGCCCAAGCGGCTCTGTAATATCTGAAATCCGTTTTGCGGTGAGTATGCCTCGCGCAGAAGGATCGGAAGTAACAAAGAGATAATCGATGGTTCGCATATTCATACGGCTTAAATGCTCCATCCCAGCCTCATTATCAACGATGATATACTTATAGTTTTCGGCAAGCTTGTCCATGGTCATGGCAAGATACTGGTTTGCGGCGCAGTAACAGCCGGGACCGTCGGGTTGGCCCATAACCAGTAGGTCGAATCCGGTTTCTTCGATAAGCGCTTGATGAATTTTCATCTCCATGAATTGATCACGGGTCATATTCGGGGGGAGTTCGCCTTTTAATTCCTTGCGAATCTGGCCAAGTGTTATGTTGACATCAAGTCCAAGCAGCTCATTTAGATTGGCGTTAGCATCCGCGTCAACAAGCAAAAAAGGAGTCTCTTTTTTCTGAAGTAAATATTTGGTTAACAGGGCTGAGGTGGTTGTTTTTCCTGTACCACCTTTGCCTGCCATGGCAATGATTTTAGTCATGGGCTATCTCTATGGTATGTAAAATGAAAATATTATAAGTAAATATGTAACTTTGCAGCGAAGGTAACTCATTACTCTTAACTCTGAACGCGCCCCGAAGGAAGTACTCTTGGGGTATAACTTTTTAGCAGGTAAGCGCAGACTCCGGGTAAGCGCAGACTCCGGGTAAGCGCAGACTCCAGGTAAGCGTAGACTCCAGGTAAGCGTAGACTCCGTACTTCAAATTCCTTTGTTTTGGGCTCCAAAGCATACTTATGCTTCGAGGAGGCTAAAATGGGCGTAGTTGGAGTGCTGCCGAATAGTTACGTAGATATATAACCTTCCTACTCTAGTTAAGGCTTCCCCGTATGTCAAATTTAAAGCTGGTTTCACTGGTTTTTACCAATTTTCCTTGCATCTTCGTACTCAGTTGGTATTTTTAGGGGTTTTACTTATTGATTGATAGCCAATTTATATACAGAAAACTGAACACCGCATAGCGCGGGTATCAAGGAGAAAGTTATGGATTACAGGGATACCCTAAATCTGCCGCAGACCAAATTTAAGATGAAGGCTAATCTGAACCAGAAAGAGCCTATGTTCCTTAAGCGTTGGGAAAAGGAAGATTTATATGGAATGCTTCAGGCTCATGGTGAGGGAAAACCTCTCTATGTTCTCCATGATGGCCCTCCATATGCCAATGGTCATATTCATCTTGGTACAGCGTTTAATAAGATTTTAAAGGATATTATTTTAAAATCGAGAAGAATGGCTGGTTTTCAAGCCCCCTATATTCCGGGCTGGGATTGCCACGGGCTTCCCATTGAACATAATGTGGACCAGGAACTTGGTACGAAGAAGAATTCTATCCCTAAAATTTCCAAGCGTGGAGCATGTCGTAAATACGCTGGAAAGTGGGTTAAGACTCAGAAAGACGAGTTTAAGCGCCTTGGTGTGCTCGGTGACTGGGATGATCCTTATCTCACCATGAACTATGAATACGAGGCAACGATTGCTCGTGAATTCAATAAGTTCCTTCTTTCCGGAGCAGTTATCCGGAATAAAAAGCCTGTCTACTGGTGTTCCACCTGTACCACTGCGCTTGCCGAAGCGGAGGTGGAATATTACGATCACACTTCCCCCTCTATATATGTGAAGTTTCCGGTTGTCGAGGATTGGTCGGATGTTGATCCTGCGCTTTCAGGCGATAAGGTCTCCGTTGTTATCTGGACTACCACTCCCTGGACACTGCCTGCAAACCTGGCAATAGCCTTTCATCCAGAATTTGAATATGCCGCTGTGAAAACAGGGGACGAGACCCTGATCCTCGCCAAAGAGATGGTTGCTGGCGTGATGGAAGAGATGGAAATCAGTGATTACTCAATTGCTGCTACTTTTTCTGCAAAGGATCTTGAAAACCGAAAATGTCGGCATCCTTTTCTGGATCGTGACTCCTTGATGGTACTTGCGCTCTACGTCACCCTAGAAGCTGGAACCGGATGTGTGCATACCGCTCCTGGGCATGGTGCCGATGATTATATAACGGGGCTTCGTTATGGCCTTGAAGTTCTTTCTCCCGTTGATAGCGAAGGGCGTTATACCGATGAGGCTGGCCAATATGCAGGTCAGCAGGTTCCCGCTGTAAATAAAGTTATTAATGCTGATATGGCTGCAAGCGGTGCGCTGCTCCATGAAGATTCGATAAACCACAGTTATCCACACTGCTGGCGATGTAAAAAACCAGTTATGTACAGGGCAACCCCTCAGTGGTTTATTTCGATGGAGATAAATGACCTCCAGAAAAAGGCTCTCAAAGAAATTGAAAATGTTGAGTGGACACCATCCTGGGGAATGAATCGTATTCACTCCATGGTGGAAAATCGACCGGACTGGTGTCTGTCCCGGCAGCGAACCTGGGGGGTACCAATCACCGTTGTTAGCTGTAAGTCATGCGGAGAAGTTGTGAAGAGTGAAGCACTGGTTGCACGCATCGATGAGCTGTTTCGAAAGGAAGGAGCTGATGCTTGGTTCAGTCATGAACTCTCTGATTTTCTTGAAGATGGATATAGCTGCACATCATGTGGAGCGACTGACTTTGAAAAAGAAGAAGATATTCTTGATGTCTGGTTTGATTCAGGATCTTCACATGCCGCTGTTGTTGAAGCGCGTGAAGAGCTGCGTTTACCGGCAGATCTTTATCTTGAGGGTAGTGATCAGCATCGAGGCTGGTTCCAAAGCTCCCTACTGACCTCCGTTGGTACTCGTGGCCATGCCCCTTTTAAGGGAGTTCTGACCCATGGCTATGTGGTTGACGGCCAGGGCAAGAAGATGTCAAAATCAATTGGAAACGTGGTTGCACCGAGCGAAGTCATCAAAACTTTCGGAGCAGAAATCCTGCGTCTCTGGGTTTCCAGTGAAGATTACCGTGATGATGTGAAGGTCTCCGATGAGATTCTTAAACAGGTCGCTGATAGTTATCGAAAGATTCGTAACACTATTCGTTATATGCTTGGTAATATAACTGATTTTGATCCATCTCTTCACGCAGTTCCCTTCGAGGAGATGGAAGAGATCGACCGCTGGGCTCTTGGTCGCTTTGAGGAGTTTCGGGACAAGATAAGCACTGCCTATGAAAAATATGAGTTCCACCCCATTCATCAGGCATTGAATTATTTCTGCGGTACCACCATGAGTTCCTTCTATCTTGATATCCTAAAAGACAGGTTGTACTGCTCGGGAACTGAATCGAAGCTACGTCGTTCTGCTCAGACCGCACTGCACGAGATCCTTGGAGGATTGCTGCAGTTGATGAGTCCGGTGTTGACCTTTACCACAGCAGAAGCGTGGGAGCATTTTAAGCAACTCGATGATAAATCGCCCCTTCAGGAAAGTATCTTTTTTACCAAGTTTCCAGATGCTGCTCCGGAGCGACGTGATGCAACTCAGGAGGAACGCTGGAACAAACTGATTCAGGTTCGTTCTGCGGTCACCAAATCCCTTGAAGCTGCTCGTCGTGCGAAGGTTATAGGCCATCCTCTTGAGGCCGAGGTGTTAATCGAGGTAAGCGGAGATTGGGCAGCATTTATCGAGCAGGAGTGGGAACAGGTGAAGGATGTCTGTATTATTTCAGTCCTTAGCAGATGTGAAGATAAGAGCAGTGTTCCTGATCTGGAGTTTTTGGTCAGTGAAGAGATTCCGGAGCTAGCCGTTGCCGTACGTGCCGCAAGCGGTGAAAAATGTGACCGCTGCTGGACACGGGATTCTTATGTTGGCAGCAACTCGGATCATCCACAACTCTGCGAGCGTTGCCTGAAAGTTGTGCAAGCAACTGAAATCAAGGAGTAGCAGAAGTTGTTTTTATCATTATTTCTGCTGCTTATAGTGGTTGTTCTTGATCAGCTGACGAAGGTCTGGATTGTAAAAAGCTTTCATCTGTACGAAACGCTTGAGGTCATTCCAGCTTTTTTCAACCTGACGTATCTTACCAATAAGGGGGCAGCCTTTGGATTTCTGGCCGGGGTGACATCGGCCTGGCGGCATTATTTCTTTCTTATCCTTGCCTCCGTTGCGCTTGTTCTGATAGTGATTGCTTGGTTTAAAATGCGCCATGATCATCGTTTTTATGGACCTGCTCTTGCGTTGATTGCAGGAGGAGCCATTGGCAATGTGATTGATCGGGTTCGTCTGGGTGCAGTGGTTGATTTTCTTGATTTTTATGTGGCGGGCTATCACTGGCCCGCATTTAATGTGGCCGATTCCGCGATAACCGTGGGGGTGACTCTATTTTTGCTGGCGAACTTTCTGGAAGAAAGGCAGAAGAAACAAAAACAGGTATAGGATTTAAGGATTACAATGAAAATTGCAGTACTCTTTCCCGGTCAGGGATCACAGTTTTTAGGTATGGGACGTGAGTTTATTGATTCAGATAAGGATTGTGCAGCAATTATGGAACTTGCTGCATCCGTCTGCGATTTCCCACTGGAAAAGCTCTGTCAGGAAGGTCCCATGGAAGAGCTTACCAGGGCGATCCACCTGCAGCCTGCCATCACCGTGACTAACCTGATTTGTTATCAGGGCTTGAAAAAGGCTTGGGGGGATACCTTGTCAGCTGCCTGTTTTGCAGGGCATAGTCTTGGCGAATATTCGGCTCTTTGTGCCGCGGGTACGCTTTCTGTTAAAGATACTATTCGTCTGGTGACAAAGCGTGGCGCTCTGATGGAGCGTGAAGGAAAGGCAAATCCCGGCGGTATGCGGGCGGTTCTCGGAAAAACCATCGAAGAGATCGAAACAATTATTGCTGACTGCCGTGAGGCGGGTGTGGTTACAGCCGCAAATCATAATACCGAATTACAGATTGTTATTTCCGGATCCGTTGCAGGCCTTGATGCTGTCTCGGAAATGGCCACGGAAGGTGGCGCGCGAGTGATTCCGCTTGCTGTAAGTGTCGCCAACCACAGCCCACTTGTGGCGAATGCCGTTCCTGATTTTTCAGCATTTATGGAGAGTGTTGAGTTTACTAATCCGACAACTCCGGTGTACTTTAATGTCTCAGCAACAGTTGAGCAGGATACCACTGAGATCCAAAAAATGATGGCTAGTCAAATAGCATCTCGTGTTCGCTGGTTTGGGATTATCAGCTCCATGATACAGGAAGGTGTGGATACATTTATTGAAGTCGGTCCTAAGACTGTCCTCAAAGGAATGATGCGAAAAATTGCTCCTAAAGGGTATGACTATCAAGCACTACAGTTCGATACTCCCGAAGGACTGGCCAAGTGTATGGATAAACTACAATAGCAACACGGCATGTGTAGGAGCTCGCCCCTGCGAGCGAATTCTTTTACTCACGTTATTCGCCCGCAGGGGCGAGCTCCTACAGTACAAAATTATGATTGTTGAAAAGTGGATAGATCGTATAGTGCAGGGAGAAGAGCTAAGCTTCGATGATGCGTTGGATTTAGTTGAAAAAACGAATCTTAATGAATTATGTCGTGCAGCAGATAAACTTCGTCACAAGGTTCATAGTCAGCAGTTCGATCTCTGTTCCATCATTAATGCCCGTTCGGGTAAATGTTCCGAAGATTGCCGCTACTGTGCCCAATCCGTGCATCATAATACGGATATAGAGACTTACGAGCTGATAGAGTCTGCGACCGCTATACAACAGGCCGTGGAAAATGATGCTCATGGAGTTGAGCGTTTGTCGCTGGTGACAGCTGGGCGAAGTTTGAACAAGTCCCAAATGGCGGCAATGGGCGAACTGTACTCGGCAATGGCAGAAAAGAGCGATTTCCTGTTTTGTGCTTCCATGGGTTTTTTGACCCCGGAAACGGCACGACAGCTGGTCTCTTACGGTGTACGTCGTTATCACTGTAATCTTGAAACCTGTAAAGAATATTTTCCTGCCATCTGTACCACTCATACCTGGGAAGAGAAGGTTGAAACTTTAAAAGTTGCAAGAGCAGCAGGCATGGATCTCTGTTCCGGAGGCATTATCGGAATGGGTGAGTCTGAAGAACAGCGTTTGCAGCTCGCCTTTGAACTTAGAGCACTTGGGGTTCTTTCCATTCCCATTAATATTTTAAGTCCTATTCAAGACACTCCACTGCAAGATATAGCGCCAATCTCACTCGATGAAGTATTACGTTGTGTTGCTCTTTTTCGTTTTATTAATCCAGGTGCGGTTATTCGTGTTGCCGGCGGGCGCGGACGATTTGGTGAGAAACAGTATAAGCTGTTTGCGGCAGGTGCCAATGGTGCCATTGTTGGAGACTATCTGACTACCTCCGGTGCAGGAGTCGCCGAAGACCTTGTTGAGTTTGAAAAGCTTGGTTTTGATCTTGCCGGTAACACCCGATGATAACCGATGAACTTCTTGCCTATGATAGACGTCATATCTGGCATCCCTATTCGTCCATAACTCAGCCGCTGCAAATGTATGAGGTGGAATCGGCAGATGGTGTTCGCATTCGCCTAGCCGACGGCCGAGAGCTGATTGATGGTATGGCATCCTGGTGGTCGGTTATTCATGGCTATAATAATCCGGTGCTCACTGCAGCTCTGCAAGAACAGGCTGGAAAACTCTCCCATGTGATGTTTGGCGGGCTTACCCATAAACCAGCGGTGGATCTAGCCCGGACACTGATTGAGATCACTCCCGAGCCACTCGATCTTGTATTCTTTGCAGATTCTGGCTCGGTTGCCGTTGAAGTTGCCATGAAGATGGCTATGCAATATTTTTATGCCATTGGTAAGCCTGCTAAAAAAAGATTCCTGACCATTCGTTCTGGATATCATGGTGACGTCTTTCATTGTATGTCGGTCTGTGACCCAGTGAATGGTATGCATCATATTTTTAAAGGCGTCCTGCCCGAATATGTTTTTGCAGACAGACCTGAATGTGGTTTCCATGATAAATGGGATCCAGAAGATTTCCGATCGTTTGAAAAACTCATCGAGGAACATCATCATTCTCTCTGTGCTGTAATTTTAGAACCCATCGTTCAGGGGGCAGGGGGGATGCGCTTTTATCATCCTCACTATTTACGCAAAGTGCGACATCTTTGTGATCAGTATGATATTCTCCTTATTGCCGATGAGATTGCAACGGGTTTTGGTCGTAGCGGAAAACTCTTTGCCTGCGAACATGCAGATATCGCTCCCGATCTTCTCTGTCTGGGAAAGGCGCTTACAGGGGGATACCTGACTCTGGCGGCAGTACTGGCCACGCGGGAAGTAGGTGAAGTGATTTCCAACGGTGACCCCGGGGTATTTATGCATGGTCCCACATTTATGGCTAACCCTCTAGCCTGTGCAGTCGCTAATGCCTCTGTGAATCTATTGCTGGAATCTGATTGGCAGAAAAGCATCGGTGAGCTTGAAGAAGGATTAAAACAGGGACTTGCCCCCTGCAGTGAACTTGCAAGCGTAGCTGATGTACGGATATTGGGTGGGATTGGTGTGGTTGAAATGAAAAATTCCGTCGACATGGAACGAATCCAGTCGGCTTTTGTGGAAAAAGGGGTGTGGGTACGTCCCTTTGGCCGTCTGGTCTATATAATGCCTCCATACTGCATTAATAGTGAAGATCTTGGCACCTTGACTGTCGCAATCTGTGAAGTGCTTGAAGAGGAGCAGAATCGGTGATATCGCGATACGCAAAGAAACTCGATACGCTTAAAGCAAAAGGGCGTATGCGTGAGCTTGCACCGTTGAAACGTCATGGCAAGGGCCTTGTTGACTATAAGGGTGCAACCCTTCTAAATCTTAGCTCGAATGATTATCTGGGATTGGGGCAGGATAGAACATTGCGGCACTCTTTTTACCAGGGACTTGACCATGGAGATGCTGACGACTTTGCCCTTGCGGCTGCTTCATCCCGTCTACTGACCGGTGATACATTCCTTGCCCATCGCCTTGAGCAGGATCTGGCCACTGTTTATAAAACCGAGGCTGCCCTGCTCTTTAATTCAGGCTATCATGCAAATATTGGTATCCTTCCCGCTCTATTTGCCAAGGGAGATCTGATTCTTTCCGACAAGCTGAACCACGCCTCGGTTCATGACGGATTGCAGCTTAGTCGTGCTGATCATAAACGTTTTCGTCATGGAGATTATGAGCAGTTACGTGGATTACTTTCCAGATATCGGAGTCAGTATGATCAGGTGGTGATCGTTTCCGAGTCTGTTTTTAGTATGGATGGAGATGAGGCCGATTTAGAGACCTTGGTTGAGTTAAAACATGAATTTGATGCAAAAATTTATCTGGATGAAGCTCACGGTATCGGTCTCTATGGGAAACAGGGGCTTGGAAAGGCAGAGGAAAAAGGTGTCTTGGCTGAAATTGATTTTCTGGTGGGAACCTTTGGCAAGGCTCTTGCCTCAATTGGTGCCTTTGTCTGTTGTTCCAAAGAAATACGTGACTATTTAGTGAATCACAGCAGGTCTTTAATATTCACCACAGGACTTCCACCTGTGACCCTGAATTGGAATCAGTTTGTGTTCCGGCATATGCTTGGAATGAAGCTTGAGCGAGAGCATCTACAGCAGGTTTCGAATCAGTTACGTTGTGCATTAACAGAAAGAAATATTGAAACCGGTGGTAGTACAAATATTGTCCCCGTTATGATAGGAGAAGATAGTCTGGCTCTGAAACAGGCAAAACAGATGCAGAAACTTGGGTTTTTGGTCCTTCCCGTTCGGCCTCCCACTGTGCCCGAGGGGACTGCTCGGTTTCGTTTCTCTATCTGTGCCAATATGTACTGGCAGGATTTGGAGAAGATTCCTCAATATGTGTCCGCGATGGCATCTGGAATGCACAGTGAAGAGTAAGTGGCTTCATAAAAGAGCCGGCAATAAACTGATTTTTTTCTGCAACGGCTGGGGGATGGATGAGCACCCCTTTATCCCGCTGGAGAGTGAACAGTGGAACGTTCTAATGTTTTATGATTATGCTGATCTCAAAACTGAGATTGATCTGCATAAACTTCTTGGAGAGTATCGGGAGAATATTCTTATTGCCTGGTCCATGGGCGTATGGGCAGGGCAGCAGCTATTTAATCCATTTGCAGATGAGCTAGGAGAGGCAGTTGCAATCAACGGCACCCTTTGCCCGATAGATGATCAGTCTGGAATACCAGAGGATATCGTCCAGGCAACGCTTGTGAATCTGGATGAAAAACAACGTCTGAAATTTTATTATCGTATGTGCAGGGATCGCGATCTTTATCGTCGATTTCTGAAGAATCAGCCCCAGCGCAGTGTGGAAAATCAGAGAAGCGAGTTGGCGGCCCTGCTCAAAGTTACTAAGAATTATTTGGGGGAGAAATCAATTTATGATAGCGCCCTTGTGTCAGAACAGGATCTGATTGTACCAACCAATAACCAACTGAACTATTGGCCTGAAAAAATGGTGCATCGGGTCGATGGATCTCATTTCCTATTTGATGATTATAATAGTTGGGATGAAATTGTAGACGGTTTGCGTTAGGGGGAAGGGAGTGGAATGGTTTTTCGGCTTGATAAAGATAGAATAGCTCGTTGTTTTCGTCGCAGTCTGTTGACCTATGATGATGCGGCTGTTGTCCAGAATAAACTTGCTAAACGATTGATTCGGGCTCTTGATATACTGCCCGATACAGCTTTTTCTCGCGTGCTTGAAATTGGTTGCTGTACCGGAAGCCTTAGTGAATTACTCTGTGCTAAAAAGCCGGTGGAAACGCTCTATTTGAACGATCTGGTTTCTGATTTTGAAGGAGGAGTTCTTAAGAGGCTCTCAACGTTTACATCGCCATACTTTGTTCCCTGTTTTGGTGATATTGAGACCCGCCCACTGCCATCCGATCTTTCTCTTGTTATCTCCGGGGCAACCTTCCAATGGCTCAGTGATCTTTCCGGTTTTATAGCCCGATTAGGCAATGATCTGCAAACTGGGTCCTATCTGGCATTTTCAATGTTTGGACCCGGAACGTTAAAAGAATTTTCCACTCTTACTGCAGTTCAACTGCAGTATCAAACTGATAAGGATCTTCTGTCACTTCTCGAACAGGATTTTATTATAGAATCATTTGATTGCTATACGGATCAGCTTTTTTTCCCTTCAGTTCGGGAAATTTTGAATCATATCCGGGCTACCGGAGTTGGTGGAGTGAGTGAGTACCAATGGAATAAAAAAAAGTTAAGAGTATTCGAGGAACGCTATCTTGCAGAGTACGGTACTGAAAAAGGTTTACCCATCAGCTATTTCTCATCTTGTTATGTGGCGAGGAAACGCTAATGGGTTCGGTGACATGTATAAGTGGCATTGATACGGATATTGGAAAAACCATTGCTACTGGTCTTATGGCAAGGACTCTGTTATCACAGGGGGATTCGGTGATAACTCAAAAAATAGCTCAGACAGGCTGCACAGGGATCGCGGAAGATATTCGGATGCATCGGAAGATAATGGGTATTGGTTTATACCCGGAAGATACAAAAGGACTCACCTGCCCATATGTTTTTGGCAAACCCTGTTCCCCGCATCTTGCTGCAGAACAGGAACAAAAACGAATTGATATTGATAAAATTACGCTGGCAACGAAGAAGTTAACCGAAAAATTTAAGCATGTACTGCTTGAAGGTGCTGGCGGATTGATGGTTCCACTGAGTAGGAATATAACATTCCTGGATTATCTGCAAAAACGGAAGTATCCACTGATTTTGGTATCAAGTCCGAGGTTGGGTTCAATAAATCATACATTATCAGCTCTGGAGTTAGCAAAAGGAAGAGGGCTTGAGGTGAAAGGGATTGTCTATAATTGTTATGAACGCAGTGACGATGTTATTTTTAAAGATTCAAGAAATGTATTTATTGAATCTTTACAAAACTACGGGTTTCCACCAACTGTTGTCGATATGAATGTATGGCAGAATTATCAAAAAGATAATACTGTCTTTGACTGTCTTCAGTTGTTTAGTGAATAAGTATACGTTAGAAAAAAATGTGTAACGACGGCGTGATTTTAAAGATACTGGCTTTTGTTTTTTTTTCGACTAAAACTTCATGAAATCCGTCATTCCAGATAACTACAGTCTGGAATGAACGTGCTTTTTGAAATATTATACCTTCACAACAGCACGTTGAATAGTTACAAAAATATATAATCTAGTGGATACTGCTAAAGCTGATTTGTAGGAGCCAGCCCCTGCTGGCGAATGATTCCAGCAAGATGACCCTTGTTTCGCACGCAGGGGCGGCCTCCTACAGCAAAATTATTGTTATAAATGATCTTCAACTGTCCAAATTGATATCCGATTACGTACAAAGCGTAGCTATTTTTCTTATTCCCACGGATGCGGAAATCAAGAGATCTGGGACGAAACTGGATCCATAATGCCTTGTGATTCTTTTGTTTAATCAGCCTATTATATCTGTACCATTTAAAGTTGGCTGTGCTTTATACGTAATTAGAAATTGATACACTCGCAAAACTTCAAGTCTAAGATAAAAAAAGGAAATTAATAAAATGATATATTTACAAAAACGAATATGCTTAAGTTGCAAAAAATTCAGGCTCGAAGATGCTTATTCAGGTGTCTGCCGAGTGGACAAAACCGTAGAAAAGTACCCCACGAAAAAAACAGAAGATACTTGCGAAAAATGGATAGATGGCGGACATCAGTATAATATCCGTCTGGGTTGGATTAAAAAAACACTGGAAAAGAAATCCTGATTACGTATTAAACTCAGCTGTTTTTCTTTTGATATTCTATACGCTATTCAGCGTGTTGTTGCGAGGGGATAGTATTTCAAAAAGCACGTCATTCCCAAGTGCAGTTATCTGGATCGGAGTCTAGACTTCCCTCCCGATAACTACTTTCGGGAATGACGGATTTCATGAAGTTTTAGTCTGAAATAATTCTGATTAGGTACAAAGTTCACCTATTTTTCTCGTCATTCCCGCGAAGGCGGGAATCCAGGGTTCTGACACAAAATTAGATCCCCGCCTCCACGGGGATGACACCACCAACCTCTCTTGTGATTCTTTTGTTTTATCGGCGTATTCTGTCGTACTCTATGAAGTAGGCTGCGTTTCATACGTAACCCGAAAAAAAAGAGTATGGTTATTGGCCGCTTTTCTTAAATAAAACAGTTTTTATGGTCTGGAAGATAATTATTAAATCCATGGAAATAGAAATATTTTTCATATAGTACAGATCATATTCCAGTTTACGAAGGGCATCTTCTACAGATGCACCATATGGGTAACAGACCTGAGCCCACCCAGTAATACCCGGTTTCACATAATGTCTAATGGCGTAGTAAGGGATTTTCTCGGTCAGCTCATCCACAAATACTGGTCGTTCTGGCCGAGGTCCAACAAAACTCATTTCTCCCCGTAATACATTGAACATCTGAGGTATCTCATCTATTCGGACTTTGCGGATAAAGCCGCCAAAGCGTGTTACTCTGGTATCATTTTTCATGGCCCATACGGCACCATCTTTTTCAGCATCCTGACCCATTGAGCGAAATTTAATAACATTAAAAGTCTGTCCTTTTCTTCCAACACGTTCCTGGAGGTAAAAGATAGGTCCCGGGGTCTCGAATTTGATAATAAGAGCAGAAACAAGGGTGATAGGCAATGAGATGATTAGTCCCAAAATGGCAAGAAAGATATCTATGACACGTTTTATGGTATTGGTCGATCTCTTCAGGGAGAACCCATCGGAAAAAAAGATTCCACTGGGATCCACTTTTTCAACCGGTAATTTTCCAGTAATACTTTCGTAGAAAGTAACTCCCTGTTTAATACTGATCCCTTCAAGTTTACATTGCAAAAGTTCTTTAGTTGGTGTGTTTTTTCGTCTGTCATCGAGTGCAAGAATGATTTGCTCAATATCATGTTCGCGACAGTAGTTGGCAATGTTGGGAATTCTGTCAAATATGGGGACACTGTGGGGATTAAAGGCAACTTCGTTATCACCAATAAAAGCGATAATTTTATGGGCCGAATCAAGGGGGCCTTCAATTTCTTTTGCGATATCAGAAGCAAATTTGCCAGTGCCAATTACAAGAAGGTTTTGAACAAAGATCTGTTTTCGAAGGATAACATAATATGCCCAACGCCAGAGCATTACAATACCACAGGTTGTAAAGTACCCTGGCCAGAATATTCGTATTGAGGTGGTAAGTGACGGCAGTGTGTAATAAGTACCAGCAAGGAAGATGCATCCAAGGCCGAATGCCTGAGTGATTTTAGTGGCAGTTTCAGCAAGGGAGAGGACCTCGCTGAGATCGTACAAGTCATAAAATTAAAGACATAGTTGAAAAACCACTGTGATAAGTGCTGCCTGGGAAAGATGAGTGGTGAATTCGTAAAAGTAGAGGTAACGGCTAAACAGAAGATACTGCACAGCTGAAAAAGTCGAAAAAATCAGGAAGCCTTCACCTGCACAAAAAACAAGGCTTCTGACAGGATAATATTTTTTGAAGATATATGGCATGATTTATTTGGGAAAACTAAATAAGAAGATTATTAATTAAAGGAATCATCTATGATTCGATCGTTTTTGTAAAGTTTTAATTTGATGAATCGCCTTATCTGAAAGGAACTTTTAACAAAAAGCTGTTAAATTTTAGAGCCTGATTGTTGAAAAAGAGCAACAAGTCATTAGCTTTTTGTTTTGTTTTTTATACAAATAAAGGTATGATAACAGGAGTAATTTTGATGTATTTTTTTAGAAGGAAAACTATTCAGGTACATCCGGGAAATTCAGTTAGGCATGGAATGCGGTTTGAAAGAGATGGACGCAGACTTCGAGTGCCATTGGGTGTAGTTGTTTAGCTTTACACTAGATAAAATTTAGAACAGGTGGCTATGGTGGTTTATCAAAAACAATTTTTTCGTTTGTTGATGCTTACTGGGGTGTTTTTCATCCTTGTTGGCAATTATGGCTGTTCCGGTGAAGATGCAAACCAGCTATTTCAGCAGGGAATTGATGCTATGGAGGCTGAAAAGCCCGATGAAGCAGTCATCTGGTTTAAAAAAGCCTTGCAGCAAGAGCCAGAAATGGCAATTGCCCACTATAAACTTGGTCAATTATATCATAAAAAAGGTGATGCCAAATTAGCCTATGCCCAGTTGAGTCTGGCTGTTCAACAGGATCCTAAGATGGCTGAAGCTCGCAAAGAGTTGGTTTTTCTTCTTGTTGAAAATCGTGCTCTTGAGCAAGTGGTAAAGGTATGCGAGAAATATCTGGAGCTCAATGGAGATGATGAAGAAGTTTATCTGATTTATGGTAACTCACTGGCTTATTTGAAAAGGCTTGATGAGGCGATTGATATCCTGAAAGTTGCCACGGAAAAATTTCCCAACAGTCTTCCAGCCAAGGTGAACCTTGCCAAAATGTTTATTGCAAAGGGAGATGTTAAGACGGGACGTCCCATGCTTGAAAAACTTGCACAGGAAAACCCTAATGATATTGAGTTACAGATATCTCTGGCTCAAATGTACCTGAAACTGGAACGCTATGATCTTGCTCTTTTAAGCCTAGAAGCACTTAAAGAGAAAAACCCCGTAAATCCAAAGTCCTATTCTTTATTAGCCCAGATGGCATTAGGGAAAAATCAGCCCGACCAGGCTAAAAGCATCCTTCTTGAAGCAGAAAAAGCAGGAGCTAATGACTCGGGACTTCTACGAATGCATGCCATGATCCTGCATCGGCAGGGCGACAGTGTTAATGCGCTGAAATATTTTCAGAAAGCTGTTGAATCAGCGACGGATACAACACGGCAGGTGAACCAGATGATTCTGGTTGATTATCATTCATTCTTGAAAAATTATAAAGAAGCACAGGCAATTCTTGAAACCATTATTGCTGAAGGTTCCACCAAAAAAGGGTTGAAATCAAAAGTAGTAGAATTGTTTTTGGCCCAGGGTGAATTCGATCAGGCTAGAAGTTCCGTCGATGCACTTTTGAAGGAAGATAGCGGCGATGCCCGAGGACATTTTCTGAAAGGGCTTATGATGATGCAGAATAAGGATGTCGTTGAGGCACGGGAGCAATTTTCAAAAGCTAAGGAACTTGCGCCCAATGCAGCTGAAAACCAGTTTTTGTACGGTCTGACATTTATGGAGGAATCTCAGGATATTTCCATAACAGAGATCAGTGAAGCACTGAAGAAAAATCCAAATCTTGTCAAAGCCAGGATGGCGCTGGCAGAATTATACGCTAAAAAAGGAGACTTTCAGGCCAGTCTGGATGAACTGGATAAGTTTTTGGAAAAACAGAGTGATAATATTAAGGCCAGAGCTATTCGAGTCTCAGTACTCCTTAAAATGGGAGAGCCAGAGAAAGCCCTTGCAGATGCCCAATTACTTGTTGAGAAGGAACCCGAGGTTTCCTGGCATAAATTTCGTTTAGCCGAGATTTATTTTTCAATGAAGCAGTACGATAAGGCCCTTCCGCTGTACAAAAAACTGCAGGAGGAAAAACCGGACAGTGTTCAGGTTTTAAACAGAGTCGTTGGTATAAACATGCTGCAGAAAAAACCTGAAAATGCAATGCAGCTTGTCGATGCTTTCTTGGCAAAGTTTCCTGAAAATGGTGCTGCTATTATTGTAAAGGCCAAAATTTATCTTTCCGAGGGCCACCTCGACCTGGCTGAAAATGTTCTTCTGCCAGAGGTGGAAAAGGGGAAAGAAGCTGCTCCCATTGTGATGCTTGCCGAACTCTATCGTACCAAAAAAGATGATGCGCAGGCAATCCAGTACTATAAGAAGGCCCTCGAACTGGTTCCTGAAAATATTGGCATTATGATGAAGCTTGCTGATTTTTATTTGAAAAATGGCGACTACCCGGAAGCCATCGCTAGCTATGAAAAGATACTGGTACTAAAGGCCGATTACCTTCCGGCCATGAATAATCTTGCCTTTCTCTACACCGAAGAAGGTGAAAATCTTGATCGTGCTCTTGAGCTTGCCAATCAAGTCTCCAGAAAGCTTCCCGATAACCCTGACGTTGCTGATACGCTTGGCTGGATTTATGTGATTAAAAAGGCTTACTCGCAGGCAGAACCTTATTTACAGACTGCAATGAATGCTAAGGGAGCCAATCCAACGATAGTGTTTCATATGGGGATGTTGCGATATGGCCAGGGCAATATTCAGGAAGCCGAGAATCTGTTAACAGATGCGATCGAAAAAGGTATTCGTGGAACCGACCTTGATAAAGCCAATGACACACTCACTGTTCTTGCACAATCAAAGCTGAAGTATCAGAAAGCTGTGGCTGAAAAGGATAGTGGCAACGCGACCATGGCGATAAAACTTTTTGAAGAGATTATTGAGTCAGAAGGCTTCAGTAGCGCTGCTGCTGCTGATCTGGCTATGCTCTACGCCGAACAGGATAGTGATATAACCAAAGCTTTAGAACTTGCCCAGAAAGCGTATGATGTACAGCCTGCTAATCCTCATACGGCAGATGCCCTTGGTTGGGTCTATTTCCACCAGGGGTCTCTTCTTATGGCCAAACAGTACGTCGAACAGGCTATTGAAAAAGATCAAGCGTATGCCCCTGCCCATATCCATCTCGGGGCTGTGTATTTAAAGAAGGACGACCCTGAAGCAGCGAAGAAAGCCTTTGAAACTGCCCAATCCATGGATTTGTCGATTGCTGATCAGAAAGTGGTTGATGGATTGTTGCTTCAACTTGATTGAAAATAGGTTTAAGGGCGAGGGATAAGGGCGAGGGATAAGGGCGAGGTTTTAGGTTTGCGGTGTGCGGTTTGCGGTAAAAGATTAAGGACCGGTTGAATAAGTTAAAGTATTAAGTTTTTAGCTAAAACCGTCTTTCAGATTTTTCTTTTCCCGAAGACCTAAAACCCCAAACCGAAAACCTGCCCCTAACCTGCCCTTAATCTTCACCCAAAACCATTTTTGGTCCTTAGTTTTTATCCTTTCCGAAAACCTAAGACCTCAAACCGAAAACCTGCCCTTAACCTGCCCTTAACCTGCCCTTAACCTGCCCTTAACCTATCCTTAACCTATCCTTAACCTTTTCCATAACAGACCTCTGTTTAACAAGCAATAATGACAAAACAGAGGTATGTTAAGCCATGTTTGAAAGACAAGCAACAAAATATTTATCCTATTGGATAACCAAAAGTAGAAGAAAGCCACTTATCCTAAGGGGTGCCCGGCAGGTTGGGAAATCCACTCTGGTCAGGTTATTTGCAAAAACAGAAAGTCTTGCTTTATGTGAAATAAATTTAGAAAGGCATCTGTTTCTGGATGAGATATTCAAAACTCTGGATATGGAAAGTATTATCCGAGAGCTTGAAGCCATTGGTGGATGTTCTCTCAAGAGTTCCGGGTGCATTCTTTTCCTTGATGAAATCCAGGCTACTCCACACGCTTTACAGGCATTGCGTTATTTTTATGAAGAGTATCCCGAAATTCCTGTCATAAGTGCTGGGTCACTTCTTGAGTTTACTCTGGCTGACCATTCCTTCTCAATACCTGTGGGAAGGGTTGAGTATTATCATATTTATCCTCTTTCTTTTCGTGAATTTCTTGCGGTTATTGATCCATCGTTCCTTTCCTGGCTTGATCTTCTTTCGTCTGCTCCAGTTAGTATCCCGCTTGCAGCCCATAAGTCCCTCCTGAAAAGCTTACGGGATTATTTTTTTGTTGGTGGCTTGCCAGAGGCCGTATTGTCTTTTCGTGAAGAACGATCCCTTTTTGAGGTTTCCGCCGTTCATCGTTCTATTATTTCTACCTATCAAGATGATTTCAGTAAATATACCAGAAAGAATGATCTTCTTCTGATTCAAAAGATTTTTAATTATATTCCAAAATCATTAGGACAGAAGGTTAAGTATTCGAATATTTCTCAAGATAATAAATCAGCCCAGGTGAAAAAGGGCATATCTCTGCTTACTAAGGCCAGGATATGCCATCAAATTAAACACAGTCATTGCAGTGGGGGTCCATTAGCATCAGAGAGTTCAGAGTCTGTTTACAAGCTTATATTTATGGATATTGGTCTGGCTAATTGTATTTGCGGTTGTGATTGGCATACTTTAGCAGCTTTTAATGACCGGCAACTTGTCAATGAGGGGGGGCTTGCAGAACAGTTTATTGGCCAGCAACTTATTGACATATCGGAAGGACTACAACAACCGTCTTTAAATTATTGGTTACGAGAAAAGAGGAAAACAAATGCTGAGGTAGACTATGTCATTGCTTTGAACGGATTAATATTTCCAGTTGAAGTTAAATCTGGAACCAGCGGCAGTCTGAAATCTTTGCAGCAGTTTGTTTTTAACAAGCATACAAGGCTAGCCATTCGTTTCGATCTGAATCCTCCAAGTTTACAAGAGGTCGATCATATAATAAGAACAGCTTCCGGGAATCAGAAAGTGCATTTGAAAATTCTGTCATTACCACTGTATGGGGTGCAGGAACTGGGAAGAATTGTTTTACAGGTTTTGAAAAATTGATAAGAGCGATGAAAGCGAGGGGACAAAAACGAGGGATAAAGGCGAGGTTTTAGGTTTGCGGTGTGAGGTTTTCGGAAAAGAAAAGGGATAAGGACGAGGTGTAAAAGACAAGGTCTTGGGTGTGATGTTTGCGGTATAAGGGGCGAGGTCTTAGGTCTGAGGTTTGCGGTAAAAGACTAAGGACTGGTTAAATAAATTAACTTTTAAATTTTCCACCTAAAACCGTCTTTCAGCTTTTTCTTTTCCCGAAAACCTAAGACCTCAAACCGAAAACCTGCCCTTAACTTTCCTTTTTCCTAGTTTGAATAAGCTTGGTAAGCATCCTGGATATGGCATCACATTCTTCCTGAATATGGGTAACAACCAGGGCATCAATATAACCGATTTCATGAGCAATAATTGCTTGAGTCAGCACTTCAGCCGTAGACCCTTTAGAAATAAAGAAGAAATGAATACTTTGTTTGTTGGTGTTGAGTTCATCACCTTCAGCAATATTACTGGCAATTGAAACCGCTGCTCTGCGTATCTGATCCTTCAAACCAAAATCTCTGGAAAACGCACCATCCCCAGTAACAGAATATATATATACAGCCAGATCCTTGCTCCGCTGCCACACCCTTAATTCCCTAAAGTTCCCCATAAAACTCCAATACCCACATCGTTAATACTTACCCAAAACCGTCTTTGGTCCTTAGCTGTTATCTTTTCCGAAGACCGAAAACCGAAAACCTATCTTTTTCCCTATCTTTTTCCCTATCTTTTGTCCTCACTCAGGAACCTGCCATTAACCCGTTTATAATCTTCACCCAAAACCGTCTTTGGTCCTTAGCTGTTATCTTTTCCGAAGACCGAAAACCGAAAACCTATCTTTTTCCCTATCTTTTTCCCTATCTTTTGTCCTCACTCAGGAACCTGCCATTAACCCGTTTATAATCTTCACCCAAAACCGTCTTTGGTCCTTAGCTGTTATCTTTTCCTAAGACCTAAGACCGAAAACCGAAAACCTATCTTTTATCCTATCTTTTGTCCTTAGGTTGTATCTTTTCCCGAAAACCTAAGACCCCAAGCCGAAAACCAGCCTTTAACCTGCTTCAAGGAATAAAAATAATATCCCCAGCCTCCAACTGAAAATCCACATCAGGCTCTTCACCTTTCAAAGCTTTATCGTAATTGTAGGGAAGGTTCTTCTGCTTACCATCGACCCGACGAATAATAAAAATATCATTTGTATCTGCAAAATCATTGACTCCTCCAGCCTGGGAAATGGCTTCAAGAGGGGTCATGGGTGAGTTGAAAACTCTTAATCCTCTGCTATTACTACCAGGGCCTGTTATTGTAATGGTTTGTGCAGCAGCAATGGTATTACCGCGACCGTCTGTTGCAACTGTAACCTTTCGGGCAATATGAACAATGTCTTCGCCGTTAATCATGGGAAATGAAACGCTGTTTCCAGATGATTCAGCGTTGAGCATGGCTTCCATGTCGAATATTTCCTTTGCGCCATTTGTACGCATGATTTTGATTTTTGAAAGATCGGCATCAGCAGCCTCTCCTTTGGCCAGGATGAGTAGATCAAGAAGGTTGATCCCTTTATTTTTACGAACGGGATAAATTCCTGGACTGTTCACGGCACCAAAAATCCGAATTTTTGATATATTGGGGGAAGATTGAGTTTTACTGGTTTCATCTACGGCACTCATCAACGGGACAAATACTGTGTCATTTTCATTTAGTGCTGGCAAAATTTTAGTGTCACCATTTAGAAGATACTGTTGAATGTCAGCCAATATCTTCTTCGTTTTGCCATTTTTTTTACGAGAGATTGATACCTTTGCAAGATCTGCTCCCTCAAGAGTTCCTCCTGCCTGACCTAAAATTGCCTGTATGTTTGCGGACTCCGGTATGTTGTACCAACCTGGGCTTGTAACATGGCCAAGAATCTGGATGTAGTGTCTTTTTTCAATGAGATTGACAGAGGCTCTGTCGCTTTTAGAAAGATACTTGGGGAGATTGTTTGTAAGTATTTCACTAATCTCATCGGTGGTGTGACCTGCTATCTTAATATTTCCCTGACTTGGAAGAAAAATGAAACCATGTCGATCTACCTCTACTTTTTCTTTGAAAAAATTTCTTTCGGTAGGGCTGAATTCGCTGGTGATTTCCTTGGGAATAATGACATATAAGAGATCGCCATTGTCAATAGTGACACTGTTATTTTGAGTATTAAGTTGTGCATGCACTGGAGTCAACAGCAATAAAAAATTAAGGATGCACAGAGTGAAAAAAAACAAAAAGTTAGGTTTGTTTGTATGAAACACGTTATTCATAAGAGGCACCTGAGAATGGCTGAATTGGAAAAAGATTTAAAGGATTTGTAACTATTCAGCGTGTTTCTGTTAAAGCATATTGTTTCAAAAAGTCGGTCATTCCCTATAACTACACTTGGGAATGACGGGTTATCTGAAGTTATAGTCAAAAAAACACAAGATATCGTGTTTACGGAAATTACGCTGAATAGTTAAACGGATTTTACCATTTTTAATGTGACTTTGTCATTGTATATATATTTGTTTGTACTTCTTTGTGGATGTTTTAGTAGTGCAATTAGCGAATCAATCAGATTGGTATGAAATTCAATAAAAAAACCCGCTGTAACGAGAGTTACAGCGGGTAAATAAAACAACGTCGGTTAAAAAAGTATTTTAAGCTTCTTTTTGACTTTTTTTACGACGTAATCCGGCAAGCCCAGCAAGGCCAGCACCGAAGAGAAGCATGGTTGCAGGCTCAGGTACGGGCTGAACATCGTTAATTTTGACTGTCATGTCAGTGAAGTCACCATCAGGGTTTACATCATTCAGTGCAATTTGATCATCAAGGTACACATAGAGACTATTGCGGTTATCATTGTATGCAGTCATGATATGCTCAGTACCGGCTTCTTGTTTTTTGCAATCTAAAAATCCCCACTTTTGCAAACAAAAATCCTCAGTTGAA
>CAZDJE010000007.1:0-63163 GCA_964505715.1 uncultured Desulfocapsa sp.
TCACTCCGATTGCCATGGATGTCGGTCTTCGTTTTGCAATCCGCGAGGGTGGCAGAACTGTTGGTGCTGGTGTTGTTAGTGAAATTATTGAATAAGGAAGATCATGATACCTGCAGATAAAATTCGTATCCGCCTCAAGGCGTATGATCATAAACTTCTTGATCTGTCCACCCATGAGATAGTTGAGACTGCACGTCGTACTGGAGCAGCTGTAGCTGGCCCTATACCACTGCCAACTTCAATCAACAAATTTTGTGTCCTTCGGTCACCACATGTTGATAAAAAATCTCGGGAGCAGTTTGAGATGAGAACCCATCGTCGTCTGATCGACATTCTTGAGCCTACTCAACAGACCATTGATCTGTTGATGAAGCTAGAGTTGTCTGCTGGCGTAGATGTGGAGATTAAACTGCCATAGCAATTCCGCTAAAGGAATTGCTTAATTTGGAGAAGTATAGGTAAGATTATGCCAAAGACAATGGGTTTATTGGGTAAAAAAATAGGTATGACCCGTTTGTATAACGAAATCGGTGCTGTTATTCCCGTAACTGTTATAGAAGCTGGGCCCTGCAAGGTGCTTCAGGTGAAGTCAGAGACCACGGATGGTTACAGTGCTATCCAAGTCGGTTTTGAGACCAAGAAGCCACAGAGAGTCAATAAAGCTCTTGCTGGACATTTTAAGAAATCTGATTCAGATGGATATTATAATATCCGTGAATTCAGAGTTCAAAATTCCGATGACTACCAGACAGGTCAGGAGATCACCTTAAGTGATCTGTTTAAGACTGGGGATGTTATTGACGTTCAGGGTACATCACAGGGTAAAGGATTTCAGGGTGTTATGAAGCGTCATGGTTTCAGTGGCGGCCCTGGTGGACATGGATCCAAATTCCATCGTCGACCTGGCTCTATTGGAATGAGCGCCTCGCCTGCAAGGGTAGTTAAGGGAAAGAAATTACCCGGAAGAATGGGAACTGATACTGTACTGAGAAAAAATGTACTTGTTGTTGATGTCCGAGATGATGAGAATCTTATTCTCGTCAAAGGACCGGTACCAGGAGCAAAACAAGGCCTTCTGAAGCTTTTCAGCAAGTAATAGCCGAAATAGATTTATCGGTTCAAGGAGTAAACAATGTCTACAGTAGATATAGTAAATATCAGTAACGAAAAAGTTGGCGAGATCGAGTTGAACGCCAATGTGTTCGATCTGACAGTTAAAGAGTATTTGTTACACGATGTGGTTCGTATGCAACGTGCAGCTAGGCGTGGTGGTAATGCCAGTACCAAAACCAGACGAGAAGTTCGTGGTGGTGGTGCTAAGCCATGGAAACAGAAGGGAACGGGACGTGCGCGTGCCGGTACCAAAAACTCTCCAATCTGGAGAGGTGGTGGTGTAACCTTCGGTCCCAAACCGCGTGATTATAGTTTTAAGCTTAATCGTAAGGTTAAGCAGCAGGCCCTTGCAATGGCGATGAGTGCCAGACTGCAGGAAGGTAATCTGGTTGTAATTGATGAACTTGTTATGGATGCTATTAAAACCAAAAAGTTTGTCGGCGTGATGAAAGGTTTTGATTTTGAAAACTGCCTTATTGTTACAGAAAGTAATAATGAAAATGTTAGCAAATCAGCCCGGAATGCAAATGGATTTAAAGTGCTACCTGTTGAAGGGTTGAACGTTTATGATGTTCTTCTGCACAAGAAACTTATGCTGCTGAAACCAGCTGTTGAGAGTCTTGAAAAGAGGTTAACCGCATGAAAAGTGATCATAGAATTTTGAGGGGTCCCTTGTTGACCGAAAAGGCCAATCTTCAACTTGAAGTTGATCGAAAGGTTGTATTTAAGGTTGATCCTAAATCAAATAAGATTGAAATTAAAAAAGCCGTTGAGAAGATGTTTGATGTTAAAGTTAAACATGTTCATACTACCAACATGCATGGCAAACAAAAACGCGTAGGAAGCTTTTCTGGTTTCACCAATGACTGGAAGAAAGCATATGTGACTTTGTCTGAAGGTGAGATTAATTTTGCAGACCAACTGTAAAATTTATTGAATACTTACGGATCTCAGCTAGGCAGTTTAGTATAGCTATCAATCCAACATAGCGTTGATGGAGCGATTAGATAATCATGACAATTAAGACATTTAAACCAACATCACCTGGTAAAAGACACCATGTGGCCATACAAAATTCAGAGCTGTCAAAAAACGGCCCTGAAAAAAGCTTACTTGCGCCATTGTCCAAATCCGGTGGTCGGAATAATTATGGAAGAATAACCTCTCGTCACATTGGTGGCGGTCATAAGCGTAAATATCGTATTATTGATTTCAAACGTAATAAAACTGATATTGCCGCAAAGGTTATCTCTATTGAATATGACCCGAACCGGTCAGCAAATATTGCTTTGCTTTCCTATTCAGATGGTCAAAAAACTTACATTCTTGCCCCTTCAGGTATATCGGTAGGGGATCAGGTTATTGCTGGGGAGTCTGTGGACATTAAACCCGGAAACTGCCTGCCACTGATGAATATCCCACTTGGTACAATTATTCATAATATTGAGATGAAGATTGGTAAGGGGGGTCAGCTCGTAAGAAGTGCAGGAGTATCTGCTCAGCTTATGGCTAAAGAAGGAACATATGTTCTAGTAAGATTACCCTCGGGTGAAGTTCGTAAATTTCACAGACTTTGTAGAGCTTGTATTGGCAAAGTTGGTAATCACGAGCATGAAAGTCAGAAACTTGGTAAAGCCGGTCGTACCAGATGGATGGGTAAACGTCCTCACGTGCGTGGTGTTGCCATGAATCCTGTCGATCATCCGATGGGTGGTGGTGAAGGTAAGAGTTCTGGTGGTCGTCATCCATGTACTCCATGGGGGTACCCAACTAAAGGGTACAAGACTAGGAAGAATACCGAGTCCGACAAATACATTGTCAAGAAAAGACGTTAATTAAGAGGAAAAACTATGGCTCGTTCAGTCAAAAAAGGACCCTTTATAGATGATCACCTTCAGAGAAAGGTTGATGCTGCAATTGAAAGCGGATCCCGGAAGGTAATTAAAACATGGTCCAGACGATCCGATATCTCACCTGAGATGGTTGGTTTGACCTTTGCAGTACATAATGGCAGAAAATTTATTCCAGTTTTTGTATCAGAAAACATGGTAGGTCATAAACTTGGTGAGTTTTCAGCAACCAGAACCTACTATGGTCATTCATCTGATAGAAAGGCTCGTTAATAAATTTATATAAGCGTTTAGATCAGATTCATTAGGAGTTATTACTATGGAAGCTCGTGCCGTTGGGAGACGTATAAGAATCTCTCCCCAGAAAGCCAGACTCGTTGCTGACGTTGTTCGGGGAATGGGCGTTGATAAAGCGATCACCACTCTCAGGTTCATGCCAAAAAAAGGTGCGTCTATATTAAGAAAGGTTATTGAATCTGCAGTGGCCAATGCCACTCAGGATGACCAGATTGATGTAGATAATCTTTATATTAAAACAGTTTTTATCGATGGTGGCCCTTCTTTTAAAAGAATACGTCCTCGTGCAATGGGGCGTGCCACATCAATTATAAAACGTACAAGTCATATTACCGTAGTGCTCGATGAAAATTAGTTCTTTACTTTATCGGCAGTAATGGGTATGACTCTCATTTTTTTTATTTATATATAGCATAAACGTATTGCTGGAGGATTATTTTGGGGCAGAAAGTTAACCCACTAGGGTTCAGACTTGGTATAACTCGGACATGGGATTCAATTTGGTATGCCAATAAGGACTACTCAAAGAACCTTATTGAAGATCAGAAAATAAGAAAGTTTTTAAAGAATCGTCTTCAACACGCCGCTCTTTCCAAAATTATCTTAGAGCGTACTGGAGAGAAAGTTCGTGTAAAACTTTTTACTGCTCGTCCTGGGATTATAATTGGGAAGAAAGGTTCTGAGATCGAGCTTCTGAAAAAAGAGCTTGAAAAACTTATAAATCGTAAAGCAGTTATTGATATTCAGGAAGTACGACGTCCTGAAGCCGATGCTCAGCTGGTAGCAGAAAATATAGCTCAGCAGCTTATCAGACGTGTAGCTTTTAGACGAGCTATGAAAAAGTCTGTTAACTCAGCGTTACGATTCGGTGTAAAAGGTATAAAAATTTCCTGTTCTGGCCGACTTGGTGGTGCTGAGATGTCACGATGTGAATGGGTGCGTGAGGGACGAGTTCCTCTGCATACTCTTCGAGCTGATGTTGACTATGCATTGGCAGAAGCCAAAACAACATACGGAATCATTGGTATCAAAGTATGGATTTTTAAGGGCGAAGTCCTTAACACTAAAGATACTCCTGTAGAAGCATAGCAGAAGTTTTTTTAGAATCCATTATTAATATTGGAGTTTAAGAATGTTAAGTCCTAAAAAGGTCAAACATAGAAAAGTTTTTAAAGGAAAAAATCGGGGCAAGGCTCATCGCGGCTCAACGATCTCCTTTGGTGACTATGCGCTTAAAGCTGTTGAAAGTGGTAAACTTACTGCTCAACAGATTGAGGCCGCGCGTATTGCCATAAATAGAAAGATTAAACGTGGTGGACAAGTTTGGATTCGTGTCTTCCCTGATAAACCAGTTACCTCAAAGCCTGCTGAAACACGTATGGGTAAAGGTAAAGGTGCCCCAGATCATTGGGTTGCAGTAACGAAACCCGGAAAAATTATTTATGAACTGGCCGGTGTTGAAGAGGAATTAGCCATCAGGGCTTTGACTCTTGCTGGTGCAAAACTGCCATTTAAAACAAAGGTTATCTCAAAGAGGAGCACACTATGAAAATGTCAGAACTGCGCTCAATGTCTACAGATGATCTGCAGAAGAAACTGGTCGAGATCAAAGATGAAATATCAAATCTTACATTTCAACATAAGATCAGACCTCTTGAGAATACTTCAGTCTTGAAACGACTCCGTAAGGATGTTGCTCGTATTAATACGTTTTTTAACGAGAAGTAATACGTTAATTAACTTTTAATAAACCGAAGTAAAAACTTATTACAATTCGAATTGTGTCAATCATGAGTGAGACAAAAAAAATTAAGAAGACCAGAACTGGTACTGTTGTCAGTAACAGAATGGAAAAAAGTATAGTTGTTCGGGTAGAAAGAACGGTACGTCATAAACTCTACGGTAAATATATCAAAAAGAGTGTGAAGTATCTTGCCGATGACCCGGAAAATAACTGTAATATTGGTGATATTGTCAAAATAGAAGAATGCCGACCACTGAGTAAGAAAAAACGGTGGCGGTTACGAGATATCATTCGGGAAAGTGTTGCTTAAAATCATTCCTTGATTGATTCATACTCTTTATGAATTGCAACTGATTATATATCAGGTGAAACTATGATACAAAGTGAGACAGTACTGAATGTTGCAGACAATTCAGGCGCAAAAAAGGTTCTCTGCATTAGAGTTCTTGGTGGTACCAGGAGACGGTATGCCGGCATTGGTGATGTAATTGTTGCCACTGTTAAAGAGGCCCTTCCAAATGCAAAAGTAAAAAAGGGTGATGTTGTTAAAGCAGTTATTGTGCGTACAGCTAAAGAATTGAAGCGTATGGATGACACCTGGATAAAATTTGATGAAAATGCAGCGGTAATACTTGCAGGAACAGGTGATCCTGTTGGTACACGTATTTTTGGACCAGTTGCAAGAGAGCTGCGTAACCAGGGATTTATGAAAATTATCTCTCTGGCACCCGAAGTTTTATAAGACGAGTTAAGCAATCCAATCTCGCTTATGAGATTGAACAAAAGGTGCTGAAAATGGCAAAGGGACAGACATACCTGAAAAAAGATGACCAGGTAGAAGTAATAGCGGGAAAGGATAAGGGAAGAGTTGGTAAAATTCTTAATGTCTATCCTGATAAAGAAAGGGCTCTTGTTGAACGTATTAACATGGTTAAGCGTCACACCAAGGGGACTGAAATGAATCAACAGGGGCAAATTGTTAATCGCGAAGCCTCGATTCATGTTTCTAATTTACAGCTGATATGCCCGGAATGTACTAAGACCGGACGTGTTGGAAAAAAATTCTTAGAAGATGGAACAAAGGTACGCTTTTGTAAAAGCTGCGGCGAATCCATTGAAAGTAAATAGTAATAAAGGTAAAAAGGCAATTGCCAGGAGTATCAAATGGGTTCGCTGAAAGACCAATATATAAATGAATGTAAACCAGCTCTGCAGAAAGAATTTGGTTATTCTAATGTTATGCAGATTCCCAAAATCGAAAAGATCATATTAAATATGGGACTTGGTGAGGCTGTACAGAATCCTAAAATTATTGAAGGTGCTGTAGAAGAACTCACTCGTATTGCTGGACGTAAAGCTGTAGTGACCAGAGCAAAGAAATCAATAGCCGGTTTTAAATTACGTGAAGGGATGCCAATTGGTTGCCGTGTAACCCTGCGTGGTGATGTTATGTATGATTTCTTTAGTAAGCTTGTAAATATTGCTTTACCACGAGTACGTGATTTCCGGGGAATTTCTCCGAAATCATTTGACGGAAGAGGAAACTTTTCCATGGGTGTTAAGGAACAGATTATTTTTCCTGAAATCGATTATGATAAAATTGATAAGATTAAAGGATTAAATATATGTATCGTTACATCCGCTCCAAATGATAAAGAGGGATTGAGCCTTCTTAAAACCCTTGGAATGCCTTTTAAGGGATAAGCATATATTTTTTAAAGTATAAATATATTAATAGAAGTTAGAATTAATAGAATCGGAGGTCGGTTTGGCTAAGAAATCTCTCATTGCGAAAGCAAAAAGAACGCCAAAATTTGCGGTAAGAAAATATAACAGATGCCCACTTTGCGGACGCCCTAAGGCATTTATCCGTAAGTTTGGTATGTGCCGTATATGTTTTCGTAAGTTAGCTTCTAGTGGTCAAGTTACAGGTGTAACGAAGTCATCCTGGTAACCCTGAAGCCCATTAGATCAAAATTTAATTTTGAAAAGGAGAGTTCGCGATGTCCATGAGCGATCCCCTGGCAGACATGCTGACCAGGATAAGAAATGGAGTAATGGCAAATTTTGAAACAGTTGTAATGCCTACCTCCAAAACAAAAGTTAACATTGCTAAAGTCCTACAGGACGAAGGCTATGTTTCAGGATATCAGGTTGATGAGTCTGGAGTTCAAGGAACTCTGACAATTAGACTGAAATACGGTTCCGACCAAAATCCGGTAATTACTGGAATAAAACGGATCAGTAAGCCTGGATTACGTAAATATGCGAGAGCTGGTGAGATACCAACCGTTCTCAATGGTCTCGGAGTAGCTATCCTTTCAAGTTCGAAGGGCGTTATTACTGATAAAACCGCAAGGGCCAGTAATGTCGGCGGTGAGATTCTTTGCGAGGTCTGGTAAGACCAGCAAAAAACGGAGGTAATCATGTCTCGAATTGGAAAACAGCCTATACCTGTCCCCGCTGATGTTAAAGTGGAAATTACAGGACAGAAGATTACAGTTTCTGCTAAAAGTGGAAAACTGGAACGTGAAATATTACCGGAACTCGAAGTTTCCTTGAAAGATCAGGAAATAATTGTCGAGAACCGTGACAACAGTAAAAGAACTAATGCCTTTCGTGGGATGACCAGGAGCCTTATTAATAATATGGTTGTTGGTGTTGATAAGGGTTTTAAGAAAACTCTCATTGTTGAAGGCGTAGGGTATAAAGTTAATGTATCCGGTAAGATATTAACATTGAATGTTGGTTATTCAAATCCGGTTGAATTCCCGATTCCACAGGGTATTCAGATTAACGTTGATGGATCGAGTAAAATTATTGTTGAGTCCATTGATAAAGAATTGCTTGGTCTTACCTCTTCACAAATTCGTCAAATTCGAAAACCTGAACCTTACAAGGGAAAGGGCATTCGATATGAAGACGAACATATTGTACGCAAAGTTGGTAAGGCTGGAGCAGCATAAGTAAATTAGATACCACCTAATGTGGAATCTACTCAAATAATGGTAAGGAAAGATGGCTAAGACAGATCCAAAAAGAAGAGCCAGGGCCAAACGTGTCCGACGCATTCGTAAGAAGATTACTGGTAACAGTGATCAGCCGCGTCTTAGAGTATTTAAGAGCAACAAGCACATATACGCTCAGATCATCGACGATACTGCTGGTAAAACACTTGTCTCCATGTCAACTGTTGATAAGGCATATCAGAATACAGACGATGACGATAAGACTGGTAGTGCAAAAAAAGTCGGATTGTTACTCGCTGAAGCTGCGAAAAATGTTGGTGTGAGCAAAGTTGTTTTTGATCGTGGCGGATATATATACCATGGTCGCATTAAAGCACTTTCTGAGGGAGCCCGTGAAGGTGGGCTTCAATTCTAAAGATATAATTTAAGTGGGGGTTTCCCTTGGCAGATTTTAAACGTTCGAAGAACGAGAGTTCCGACGAATTTATTGAAAAAATTGTATTCATTAATCGAGTTGCCAAAGTTGTTAAAGGTGGACGTCGATTTAGTTTCAGTGCCATCGTTGTTGTTGGTGATGGTAAGGGAAAAATTGGATATGGACTTGGGAAAGCAAATCTTGTTCCTGAGGCAATTCGAAAAGGTGTGGAGAGAGCCAGAAAAGATATGACTTCTGTTTCGCTCACCGATATTTCAATTCCTCATCAGGTTATCGGCCGTTATGGTGCTGGTAAGGTATTGCTTAAACCAGCGTCTGAAGGTACAGGAGTTATTGCAGGTGGGCCTGTTCGTGCCGTCCTTGAGGCTGTTGGAGTACATAATATTCTGACAAAGTGTTTGGGATCTCATAATCCCCATAATATGGTTAAGGCCACTCTCAACGGTTTGAAAAGTCTTCGTACTGCACAAAAAATTGCAGATATGCGCGGTAAAAGCGTAGAAGAAATTCAGGCATAATCGAGAAGTAGAAAGCATGGTGTATCCGGTTACGAAATTACTGGGTAAACAGCATGCTTTTTTTCTATTTAATATCGAGTAAAAGGTAGTTTAATGTCCGATACAATTACATTCACTTTGGTCAAGAGCGGGATCGGAAGTACCGAAAAAATCCATGCCACTCTTACAGGTCTTGGACTGACAAAAATGCATAAACGTGTCACACGCAAAAATACCCCTGAAATTAAGGGAATGATTGCTAAAGTGGCACACCTTGTCCGTATCGAGGAGGCGTAACATGATTAATTTAGGAAATCTCTCCCCGAATAAGGGAGCAAACAGACAGAGAAAGCGTCTTGGTCGTGGCCCTGGGTCTGGTCATGGAAAAACAGCTGGTCGTGGCCATAAAGGATTTAAATCCCGTTCAGGGTCTGGTATTAAACCAGGTTTTGAGGGTGGACAGATGCCATTACAACGTCGTCTTCCCAAGCGTGGTTTTAGCAATATCAATACAATTAAGTGGTCTATTATCTCTCTTGCTCAGCTCGATACCCTCGAGACTGGTGCTGAGGTTACCACCGAATCCTTAATTGCTAATGGTATGGCTCACAAAGGACGTCCTGTTAAAGTATTAGCAAATGGTGAAGTATCCAAAGCTCTTACGATTACAGTTGAGAAAATCAGTGCTGGTGCGAAAGTGAAAATCGAAGCAGCTGGTGGGACGATCGTAGGCGCTTAGTTTACGTGCTGAGCAACAAACATTTATTTGAAGCTTGATTTATTGTAGCTTTTGTATGGAATTTGAATATGAGTGGACTGCAGAACGCTACAAAATCTTCTGATTTGAGAAAGCGAATTATTTTCACCCTGTTAATGCTTGCTGTTTACAGGATGGGAGTTCAGGTTCCTACTCCAGGTATTAATGGAGAGGCATTGGCAGCATTTTTTGCTAAAAATGCCGGGACGCTTTTTGGTATGTTTAATATGTTTTCCGGTGGTGCGTTGGAGAATTTCTCCATTTTTGCACTTGGAATCATGCCCTATATCTCCGCTTCTATTATCATACAGTTACTCACAGTTGTTATTCCCCAACTTGAAACGCTTAAAAAAGATGGTGCATCCGGGCAGCGTAAGATTACGCAATACACCCGGTATGGAACCGTTGGTCTAAGTATTATTCAAGGGACATTTATTGCTACAGGTCTTCAGAGTATGGTTGGTCCTGGTGGAGAACCTATTGTTCTCAATCCAGGGACACCGTTTATTCTTATGACGATGCTCACACTCACTGCAGGTACATCTTTCATTATGTGGCTTGGTGAGCAGATGACTGAAAGGGGGATCGGGAATGGTATATCGCTTATTATTTTTGCAGGTATTGTCGCCCGTGGACCGGCTGCTTTGGTTAACTCTTTTCAGCTTATCAAAGCGGGTGAAATAACTCTTTTCTTTGTACCCTTAATTATTGCTTTTATGGTAGGTGTTGTTGCTGTCATCGTTTTCTTTGAAACAGCTCAGCGTCGAATACCAATCCAATATGCAAAAAGAGTTGTTGGAAGAAAAGTTTACGGTGGGCAAAGTTCTCATCTCCCGCTTAAGATAAATATTGCAGGTGTAATACCTCCAATTTTTGCTTCATCGATTATGATGTTTCCAGCAACTATTGGGAGTTTTGTTCAGGTAGAATGGGTTCAGAAGGCCTCAGCTGCCATGTCGCCAGGTAGTGTTTATTATTACTTCTTCTATATTATTATGATTGTATTTTTCTGCTTCTTCTATACAGCGGTTACTTTTAAACCTGACGATGTTGCAGAAAATCTCAAAAAGAATGGTGGTTTTGTCCCAGGTATTCGTCCTGGTCGAAAAACCGCTGACTTTATAGATAAAGTTCTTACTCGATTAACGGTAGTTGGTGCGATCTATCTGAGTGTTGTTTGTGTATTACCAACTATTCTAATATCTAAATTTAATCTGCCGTTTTATTTTGGCGGAACAGCCCTCTTGATTATCGTTGGTGTTGCGATAGATACAGTTTCACAGGTCCAATCGCAAATGGTAATGACGAACTATGATGGCTTTATGAAGTCAAATACGAAGAAATAGGCAATAAATTGTGAATTGTAGCGCTGGTGGTCAGCAGGCTTCCAAGCCAATTCTAATAAAAACTCCCGATGAAATTAAACTCATGCGGGATGCCAATCAGATTGTTGCTGAAGTTCTTTGTCTGATGAAAAAAAACGTATCACCCGGAATCACTACTTTTGAACTGGATCAAATGGCTGAGGCATTATGCCGAAGGCGGAAATCCACTCCTGCTTTTAAAGGATATCACGGTTTCCCATCAAGTCTTTGTGTATCCATTAATGAAGAGGTGGTTCACGGTATACCGACACGTAAAAGGAAATTGAAGAAAGGTGATATTCTTTCCGTCGATTTTGGTGTCTGTTATAAGGGGTTTTATGGTGATTCTGCTGTTACGATTCCAGTTGGAAAGGTTAAGCATGATACCTATAAGCTTATGCTAGCAACCCAAGAATCCCTTGATAAGGCGATTGCTCAGGTTGTCGTTGGCAACAGGGTGTCAGATATTGGTAAGGCAGTACAGGAATATGTTGAACCAAAGGGTTATTCCGTTGTGCGTCAGTTTGTTGGACATGGTATTGGAAGTTCACTTCACGAAGGTCCGGAAGTACCAAACTACGTACAGAGTGGCCAGTCTCCACGATTAATTGAAGGTATGGTTATTGCCATTGAACCTATGGTTAATTTGGGGACACACAAAGTTAAAGTCCTCCGCGATGGCTGGACGGTCATTACAGCAGATAAAAAACCATCTGCACATTTTGAACATTCAGTAGCGGTTACAGCTGATGGCCCATGGGTTCTCAGCTCTCGAGAAAAATTTTCGGAACAATAGAGAAATAATCCTTCTCTTTTTAAGATGGATGGTTTATTATTGTCCGTTTTCGATCTGATTGTGTTCCATTCAGGAGTATTATAATTATGGCCAAAGAAGAAGCCATCGAAGTAGAAGGTACCATTGTTGAACCACTTCCCAACGCAATGTTTCGTGTTGAGCTTGATAATGGACATAAGGTTCTTGCTCATATCTCTGGTAAAATGAGAATGCATTTTATTAAGATTTTACCAGGTGACAGAGTTACTATTGAGCTCTCTCCCTATGATCTTACTAGGGGTAGAGTGACATTCAGGGCAAAGAACAATAAAAAGAAAAAATAGAGAGTTGTCACATGAAAGTCAGATCTTCTGTCAAAAAAATGTGTAGTGATTGTAAAGTATATAAACGCAAAGGCGTCGTTCGGGTCAGCTGCAAAGTTAAAAAGCATAAGCAGCGTCAGGGATAGCATCTTATTTTGAGATTGGCAGTAGAGAGTACTGTCTTTTATATTAAGGAGTACGTATTTTGGCACGTATAGCGGGAGTTGATCTTCCAAAAAATAAGCACATGGATCGTGCACTTACATACATCCATGGACTTGGGCTGACCTCAGCCAGGCAAATACTTGATAAGGTTGATTTACCACACACTATGAATAGTGATGATCTTGGTGGTGAAGATGTTACTCGTATTCGTAAGATTATAGAATCTGAGTACACCGTTGAAGGTGATAGGCGTCGCGAGGTATCCATGGATATCAAACGACTAACAGATCTTGGTTGTTATCGTGGTCGTCGTCATCGTATGGGACTCCCATGTCGTGGACAGAAGACGAAGACAAATGCCAGGACTAAGAAGGGCCCCCGTCGTGGTGCTGGAAGCCGTAAATAATATATTGATACAGGTGTGAAACATGGCCACAGCAAAACGTAGTGGAGCCAATAAAAAACGCGTAAAAAAGAATGTTCCCGAGGGGATTGTCTTTATTTACTCAACATTTAACAATACCATTGTCAGCATCTCTGATAAGCAGGGTAATGTTATATCCTGGTGTTCAGCAGGTGTTCTTGGCTTCAAGGGATCTCGCAAGTCGACTCCTTTTGCAGCTCAGAAAGCTATGGCTGAAGCAGCTGAAAAAGCGGCTGAGCATGGACTGAGAAAGATAGAAGTTCGTGTAAAGGGTCCAGGACCTGGTCGGGAAGCTGCTCTTAGAGCACTTATAAATACAAGATTTGAAGTTAGCAAAATTGTTGATGTAACTCCAGTTCCTCACAATGGATGCAAACCGCCGAAACGTCGTCGGGTATAATAAGTCTTGTCAGGAAAAATTACTTTTTTAAAGTTACATTACATTAATCGGAGAATATAAGTGGCTAGATATACAGGAGCTGCCTGTCGTCGTTGCAGACGTGAAAATCTGAAATTATATCTTAAGGGTGATCGCTGTTACTCGGACAAGTGCTCATTTGAAAGAAGAGCTGTTCCTCCCGGTCAGCATGGTCAAGCGCGCTTTCGTAAAGTTTCTGACTATTGCGTACAGCTGAGAGAGAAACAGAAAGTTAAAAATATTTATGGAATGCTCGAAGGGCAATTTCGTAACTATTTCCACAAGGCTGATCTTCAGAAGGGCATTACGGGTGAAAACCTGCTTATTATGCTTGAGCGTCGTCTTGACAACACCATATTTAGACTTGGTTTTGCCTCTTCAAGGAAACAAGCCAGGCAGATGGTGCGCCATAACCATGTTGTTGTTAATGACAGAAAGGTAAATATTCCTTCTTTTCTTATATCCGTTGGTGATGTTGTTACCATCAAAGAAAAAAGTCGGACAAATTCCTATCTCGTTGAAAGCATGGAAGCTGTCGCCAGACGTGGTATCCCAACTTGGCTTGAACTTGATAAAGCTTCATTTAAGGCCACGGTTAAGGCACTGCCTAATCGCGATGAAATTACCATGCCTATCCAGGAACAGTTAATCGTTGAATTGTACTCCAAGTAACATTCAACAACTGGACTCGGGCAACCATATCGCAAATATGAAGGTAGGAAACTCATGACTGAAACTGTTGAAGAGACACTCCCTATTTACCGCAATTGGCATGAACTTATTCATTCTGAACCAATTGAGGTAGATAAGGCTAAACATACCAACACCTATGGAAAATTTGTTTGTCAGCCCCTCGAAAGAGGGTTTGCAGCAACTATTGGTAACTCCCTAAGGCGAATTTTGCTCTCTTCTATTCGAGGAACTGCAATAACTAGCATTAAAATAGAGGGTGCCCTCCATGAATTTACATCGATGGAAGATGTAAAAGAAGATGTAAGCGAGATTATTATCAATCTTAAGCAGGTTCGTCTTCAACTCAGTTCCGATGAAGGCCAGACCGTAGTAATTGATAAAAAAGGTCCTTGTGTTATTACAGCCGCCGATATAACTAGCAATTCGAATATTGAAGTGATGAATGGGGATCAGTTGATCTGTACTCTCACTGGAGATACCGAATTTCATGCTGAACTCACCGTTGAGTGGGGGAAAGGTTATCAGACTGCAGAGAAACAGTCTAAAGAAGATCTTGCTATTGGCCAGATCCCTATAGATGCTATTTTTACTCCTGTTCGTCAAATACAGTTTGGTGTTTCTAACGCTCGTGTTGGTCAACAGACTGACTATGATAAATTGACCATAGAAGTTGAAACTGATGGAAGTGTAAAGCCTGAGAATGCCCTCGCATTTGCTGCTAAAATTCTTAAGGAACAGCTTACTCCTTTTATTAACTTTGACGAAGCGGAAGTTGAACCGGAAGCTACCGAGGAAGACAAGAGCGATCTTGAACCTCTCAATCCTAATCTTGATAAACCTGTAGAGGATCTGGAACTTTCAGTTCGTTCTGCTAACTGCCTCAAGAATGCTGATATTAACTTTATTGGTGAACTTGCTCAGAAGTCAGATCAGGAAATGTTGAAGACGAAAAACTTCGGCAGAAAATCATTAAATGAAATAAAAGCACTTCTTACTGAGATGGATTTATCACTCGGAATGAAGGTAGAAAACTGGACTCCACCGGAAGTTGCTGAAAGCAGTGACGAGAACATCGAGCTGTAGCCAAGTTATTATAATTGATCAATCCATACAGAGGGATTGAATTGAGGATAGAATTATGAGACATAGAAAAGCAGGAAGAAGACTTGGTCGCACCACGTCACACAGATTGGCAATGGTTCGGAATATGGTTACCTCCGTTTTCGAACACGAACGCATTGTTACAACTACGCCTAAAGCAAAAGAAGTTCGTAGAGTTGTAGATAAAATGATAACACTGGCAAAGCGTGGAGATCTTCATGCTAAGCGTCAGGCTTTCAGTTTTATCCAGTCTCGCGATGTGGTTGCTAAACTCTTTGATGAGATTGCAGGTCAATATACTGATCGTAATGGTGGATACACCAGAATTATTCAGACAGGTCAAAGACGGGGCGATGCCGCACCAATGGCAATCCTTGAGCTTGTTAATTATTCTGAGGATACAGAGGAAGCTAGCGAAGAATAAAAAATTGCTTACCCTCGGCCAGATATATAGCTGATATGATTTATTTCATATCAGCTTTTTTTTTATATTTTTTTCAGGATAATCCTATGAAAAGTGGCAAGAATTTACCAGAAAGTATGAAACCAATCGGCAAAGATAAATTCAATTTTCATTGTCACAAAGAAGTGGATTGTTACATGGTCTGTTGTCGTGATGTGGACATGTTTCTTTATCCTTTCGATGTCCTGCGTTTAAAAAATGCATTGGGAGTAAGCTCCCAAGAGTTTATGGAGAAATATACCAGAGTACTCAAGGGTGGTGTTCATCCATATTTTCCTTCAGTTATGCTACGACTCACAGAAGGGGAATTAAAGGCCTGTCCATTTTTAATCGATGAAGGCTGCGCAGTATATGACGATAGACCTTCAGCCTGTAGAACCTATCCTCTTGAACGAGGAGTAGATAGATCACCCCAAAAGGGGTTGGTTTCTGACTTTTACTTAATGACAGATCATGATTACTGTCATGGTCATTCTGAAAAAAAATCCTTTACCGTTAAAAAATGGATTCGAGATCAGCGTCTTGATGAATTTAATATGATGAATGATCTATGGGCCGAAGTAGATACTGTTTTTGCCTCAAATCCTTGGTCAGGTGAAGGAAGTGGTGGTCCCAAACAACAGGTTGCTTTTACCGTATGCTATGATATTGACAATTTTCGCATTATGGTTGCAAAACATGATCTGCTTGAACGGTTTTCAGTTTCTCGTGATCAGAAACGTAGAATAAAAGAGTCAGATATTGAACTTCTCAAATTTGGTTTTGAATGGATCAAGAACTTTGTTGGTGCGCCGTCCTCCCTACTTAAAAGATAGTAATCCAGTACTCAATTTTTCTTTTGTAAAATTCTTTACGGTGAGATAGCGCAAAAACTTGCGTGACTTAGCGTGGTATGGTAATAAAAAGTGTTTAAGATTTAACTTTGTAGTCGTTTTTTTCGCATTTGGCGGAGAGAACATAATTCACACATCCCCCATATTCCGGTGTTATTGATTTTCTTATGTAAAATCAGTGATGAGGTGGGATGGACGATTAACCGGATAGGAGAATACAATGGCAAAAGTTACCGTTAAAGAAATGCTGCAAGCAGGTTTGCATTTTGGTCATCAAACCCGTCGCTGGAATCCAAAGATGAAACCATACATCTATGGTCCCAGAAATGGCATTTATATTATTAACTTGGACAAAAGTAAAAAACTTTTTGATTCAGCATATAGCTTTATTATTGATGAAGTTGCCAAAGGCGGAAATCTTCTTTTTGTCGGTACCAAGCGTCAGGCTCGCAATATAGTAAAAGAGGAAGCAGTACGATGTGGAATGCCGTACGTTGATCATCGTTGGCTCGGAGGAATGTTAACAAATTTCCAAACCATCAAAAATTCTATTGAGCGTCTCAAATCTATCGAATCCATGCAGGAAGATGGTTCGATTAGCCGCTTCCCTAAAAAAGAGATTCTTCTTATGGGGAAAGAGCGAATAAAGCTCGAACGAAATGTTGGCGGTATCAAAAATATGCGCAATATTCCTTCTGCTATTCTTGTGATTGATCCAAGGAATGAATCTATCGCAATTAATGAAGCGAAAAAACTTAAAATTCCAGTGATCGCTCTTGCTGATACCAACTGTGATCCCGATGGTATTGATTATATTATACCTGGTAATGACGATGCAATTCGTTCGATCAGATTAATCTGTGGTCAACTTGCAGAGGGTGTTCTCACCGGTCAGGCTTCACGTGATGGGGAAGATGCATCCGACGAAGCAATGCTTGCAGCTATGAGTGATGCAGGTACAGAACAGGAAGCAGCTGTAGAGGTTACTGAAAGTCCTGAAGCTGCTAAGTAATGTATAAGAAATAAAATATTGATAACAAAGGGGCTCTATAAGCCCCTTTGTTATGTCTGCTATGGACGCCTTATTGTCAATAGTTGGGCATATTTTTTATCGTAAATCTGATTCATAATTCATGAAAAATTGTTATTGGTTGCTTGTAGAAACTGTTTTGGCGAGCAATATAAAAGGAGATACACTGTGAAAATCACAAGTCAAATGGTAAAAGATCTCCGCGACAAAACTGCCGCGGGAATGATGGATTGTAAAAAGGCACTAAGTGAGACAGAAGGTGATATGGAAAAAGCCGTAGATCTTCTTCGTCAAAAAGGACTCGCCGTTGCCGCTAAACGTGCCGGTCGTGCCACCAGTGAGGGAACCATCGAGACCTATATCCATGCAGGTGGGAAAATAGCTGCCATGGTAGAACTCTCCTGCGAAAGTGATTTTGTTGCTAAAACCGACGCTTTCAAAGAATTTGCTCGCGATCTTGCTCTTCATGTTGCAGCTGTTAATCCCGTTGCCGTCACCCGTGAAGAAATTCCTGAGGAAGTCCTTACGCGAGAAAAGGATATTTATGTTCAACAGGCCTTAGATTCAGGAAAGCCAGAGAATATCGTAGAGAAAATGGTTGGTGGTAAAATGGAGAAATTTATTAAAGAAATTTGTCTGCTTGATCAGCAATTTGTTAAGAATCCTGATTTTACTATTCAGGAACTTATTACCGATCTTATCGGTAAAATGGGTGAATCCATTTCTGTTAAACGTATTGCCCGTTTTCAGGTTGGTACCTGATTTCCTTCTGTTCATATCTATGTCAGACATTGATGTGAACATTTTATTTTCCCAAGAATAAGGATTTATTATGGAACTGAAGTACAAAAGGATACTGTTGAAATTGAGTGGCGAAGCCCTTATGGGAGAGGACTCATTTGGTATCAATACTGATGTTCTTGAAAATATTTCTAAGGAAATTAAAGAGATCATAGATCTTGGTGTTGAAGTTGGTATTGTGATAGGGGCTGGAAACATATTTCGTGGGGTGAAGGGTGCCAGCCAAGGGATGGATAGGACTGCCGCTGATAATATGGGAATGCTTGCCACGGTGATCAATTCGCTTGCTCTTCAGGATGCACTGGAGAGAAACAATGTTGTTACCCGTGTAATGTCTGCTATTGCCATGCGCCTTGTCTGTGAACCCTATATCCGTCGTCGTGCCACCAGACACTTGGAGAAAGGCCGAGCAGTTATTTTTGCCGCTGGAACTGGGAACCCCTACTTCACTACTGATTCTGCAGGCGTGCTTAGAGCATTAGAGATTGATGCTGATATCATTATAAAGGCCACAAAGGTTGATGGTGTGTATGATAAGGATCCCGTTCTGCACAAAGATGCTGTTAAGTATGACACATTAAGCTACGATGATGTCTTAAGTAAAAACCTTCGTGTTATGGATGCCGCTGGAATAGCACTTGCCAAAGAAGACAATAAACCTATTTTGGTTTTGAATATGACCAACCCCGGAAATATTCGCCGTGCAGTATCTGGAGAAAAGCTTGGGAGTCTTATTGGACGTTGAAACGGTTTTTATACCAAATTAAGAGTTGTTAGAGGAGAGAGTGCATGAGTGATGTGATTATTGAAATGGCCGAAAAGATGGAAAAAAGTGTAGATACTTTTAAAAACGAACTCTCCAAAGTGCGAACAGGTAGAGCCTCCATCTCTCTTTTAGACGGGATCTCCGTTGACGCCTATGGCAGCCCCATGCCAATGAATCAGGTTGCCACCATGACAATTCCTGAGAGCAGAATGATAGTCATTCAGCCCTGGGATCCTCAGATGGTACCTGCCATTGAAAAAGCTATCCTTAAATCCAATCTTGGTCTTACTCCTGCAAATGATGGCAAGGTTATTCGTCTGAACATTCCGCAACTTACCGAGGAACGCCGTAAGGAACTGGTAAAACAGGTTCGTAAGGTTGCAGAAGAATTTCGGGTAGCTGTCAGAAATGTTCGTCGTGAGGCCATCGATACTCTTAAACAACTTAAGAAGGATAAAGAGATTTCTGAAGATGATCTTTTTAAACTTCAGGACGCTGCTCAGAAAGAAACTGACACCTGTGTTAAACAGATTGATTCTGTGACGGAAAATAAAGAAAAAGAAATGATGGAGATATAGTCAGTACTCCTCGCTTCCATCTCTCAGGTTACCTTTAGCCCTTCTAGGGAAAGTATCCCCACGGGTTTCTAAGGTGATTATCCAGCAGTGTCGGTATCGCTTTCCGGCACCGCTGTTAATTTCAGTAATCCTCTTCTGCATACAAAAAGTATAACATGGCCGTACCAGAATCCCTTGATCCAAAGTATATCCCTAGACATGTCGCCATTATAATGGATGGCAATGGACGATGGGCAAAGCGTCAGCTGAAGCCACGTCTCTATGGTCATAAGGTCGGGGTTGATTCGGTACAGGCCATCGTTGAATGTGCTGCTCAATGTGGTGTTGAGGTGCTCACTCTTTATGCCTTTTCCACTGAAAACTGGAAGCGACCAGCGGATGAAGTGGGTGGCTTGATGGGACTATTGAAAAACTATCTTCAAAAAGAACTGTCTCGAATGCTTAAGAATAATATTCGTCTTACCTGCATTGGTGATACCGAAAAACTTCCCAAGGATGTACGGGAGGTTCTTGATTCAACAATGAAAGAAACAGCAGGTAATAGCAAACTCACTCTTAATCTTGCCCTTAGTTATGGGGGACGCTCTGAGCTTATTCGAGGCATACGAATGATTGCTAAAGAGGCGAGTGAAGGGAAATGTGCAATTGATGATATTGATGAAAAATGTATTGATTCCCATCTGTATACCGCAGGACTCCCTGATCCTGACCTGCTGATCCGTACTGGAGGCGAAGCCAGACTTTCCAATTTTCTCCTGTGGCAGGCATCCTATGCTGAAATATATTTTACTGATATTATGTGGCCGGAATTTCGTGAGGATGCACTTATCCAGGCCATAAGTGAATATCAGGGACGTGAGAGACGCTTTGGACAGACAAGTGCTCAGGTCCATAGTGGGTGATATATGAATCGGTTGATTCCAGGTCTTGCTCTTGCATCGTGTTGGCTGCTTCTTTTGTTAAAGGGGTCCACTCTGTTATTTGCTGTGGTTCTGTTACCGCTTCTTGCCATTGGCGCCTATGAGTATGGACGAATGTCCCTTACGGAATATTCATTGAAACAATCCGTTTTCCTTGCGTTCCTTTCTGTCTTTCCACTTGTTTTCCAACTGCTATATCCAAAACTTGGACTTGATGATGGCTTTGTCCTGGGATTTCTGATGCTTGCATTCTGGACTCTTGCCACTTATCGTGATGGCTTTGACAGTTATGGTTTTCTTGCCCGTGGCACATTTGGACTTGTCTGGATCGGGTTTATGGGCGCACATCTCTATCTTATTCGTTGCCTGCCAGAAGGTAATGCCTGGCTGTTGATTCTGACAGGTATCACTGCAGGCTCTGATTCCGGTGCCTATTATGTCGGGCGCGCCTTTGGGAAGCGTAAACTCAGCTCATTGATCAGTCCAAAGAAGACAGTGGAAGGTGCTGTCGGTGGAATTGTTACCGGAGTCCTTGTGGCTGCTTTCTTGGCTCTACTGCTTCTCAATTCTGTTCCCTGGTTGTTTGTTGTCCTAGCTGCGATTGTCCTTGGAATGATTGGTATATGTGGCGACCTTACCGAGTCTGTTATTAAGCGTGCGACCGGAACAAAAGACTCTGGCACCATCCTTGGCGGTCATGGTGGTATACTTGATCGTGCCGACTCTATTTTGTTTGCTGCTCCTGTCCTCTATTATCTTCTGTTAATTTCACTCTGATTGCTATGAAAACACTTTCACTTCTTGGCTCCACCGGTTCAATTGGCTGTAATGTACTTGATGTGGTGCGCAGTTTTCCCGAGCTTTACAGAGTCACCGCCCTTGCAGCTGGAAAAAACATTAAAAAACTGCACGAGCAGATTCTGGAGTTTGAACCGGAATGTATATCTGTTGCTGACAAAGAGAGTGCCGATCAACTTATTTCCGGACTTTCTTCCAGGTTTAAAGAGCGGGTTGTCTATGGAACCGAGGGGAGTGAAAAAGTTGCAGCAATCGATTCTGCAGATATGACAATATCGGCAATCGTTGGTGCTGCCGGCTTACTTCCCACACTAGCAGCTATAGATGCTGGAAAAGATATAGGACTTGCCAATAAAGAAACCCTGGTGATGGCAGGAAAACTTGTGATGGATCGCTGTCGGGAAAAGGGTGTACAACTTCTTCCCGTTGATTCTGAACACAGTGCCATTTTTCAGGCGCTCGATGCTGGACATCGGGACGATGTTGCAAAGATTATTTTGACCGCTTCAGGCGGACCGTTCCTTGATAAATCCTTTGCGGCACTAAAAAATGTCACTCCGGACCAGGCCCTTGCACATCCAAACTGGGTTATGGGGAGGAAGATCTCAATTGATTCTGCATCCCTCATGAACAAAGGGCTTGAAGTGATTGAGGCTAAATGGCTATTTGATGTTTCCGTCGACGAGATTCAAGTGGTTGTCCATCCTCAATCCATTGTTCATTCGCTGGTGGAATTTCAGGACGGTTCCGTTATTGCGCAGCTTGGTATCCCGGATATGCGGATTCCCATTGCTTTTGCTCTTTCCTATCCTCGCCGACTTCCTATGTCTTTACCGAGATTAAACCTGGCTCAGTGCTCCAATCTGGAATTTCATGATCCAGATTATAATCGCTTTCCAGCCTTGTCTCTTGCATTTATGGCAATTGAAAAAGGTGGTGTGTTGCCTGCGGTAATGAATGCTGCCAACGAGATAGCCGTTGATGCATTTCTAGATGAAAAAATTCCTTTCCTTGATATTTCGACAACAGTGGCTACAGTTATGGAGCGAGTGCAGGATGGGAGTGAAGAGATACTTGATGATATTTTGGAAGCTGACCGTCACGCACGTGATGTTGCAACGGCGATGATAGTTGCCCGAGGATAAAGTCTTTTGACTATATTCAACACTCAACGTTTGCTGAATTGTGACTGTAATCAGGTAAGGTATCTTTTAATTGACACGCTCGTAAAAAAATAAATTCGATAGAGTTAAGTAACATAACTCCATATACAAGATGAGTATCTTTTTGTTTAAAATGGGGGTACGAGGGTACGTCGAGATTGAGTATGAAAAATGACCCCCAAGGGCACTTTCTGCGGGGAGCACAACGAAGCAACTGAAGCGTTTTTTTACGACGTCATCTTAAATAACCATTAGGTTTTCTATGAATACCGTTTTTTCATTTATTGTTTGTCTGGGCATTCTTATTTTTGTCCATGAACTTGGTCATTTTCTCTTTGCCAAACTGTTTAAGGTAAGAGTACTTAAATTTTCACTCGGTTTTGGCCCGAAAATATTCAGTAAGACTGTTGGCGAAACAGAGTATCAGCTAAGTGCTTTGCCACTTGGCGGTTACGTAAAGATGTTTGGCGAAAACCCCGATGAACAGGAAGAGTCTGGAAGTGATAGAGACGCATCTTTTGCTCATAAAACTGTGTGGCAACGTTTCCTGATCGTTCTTGCCGGACCGGTTTTTAATCTTCTGTTCAGTCTTGTTCTCTTCTTTTTTGTCTTTTTCTTTATGGGGTTGCCGGATAGCCGGGATACAACCAAAATTGGAGAAGTAACAGTCGATTCCCCTGCCGCCGCCGCAGGGGTTCTTGCCGGAGATACTATCCTCACCATCAACGGTCACGCTACGGATGAGTGGATGGATGTTCTCACTCTTGTAAAAGATTCTAAAGGTGAAGCGCTTACCTTTCTTATGGCTCGCGACAATAGGGAAGTCTCACTCGTGGTGACTCCTGCAATTCTCCCTGTCAAAGATATCTTTGGAGAGCAAGTTGATAAGCGTTATATGATAGGAATTATGAGGGCAAGCGAACTCTTTTATACCCCCACCGGACTCTCCGGTGCTTTTCAGGCTGCTTGTTCTCAAACCTGGATGTATATAACGCTGACAGTACTTGGCTTTGTGAAGCTAATTCAGCAGGTTGTGCCTGTCTCAGAACTTGGCGGCCCTATTCTTATTGCCCAGATAGCAGGGCAGCAGATGCAGGCGGGCTGGGTCAATTTTATCTTTTTTACGGGATTGCTCAGTGTGAATCTTGGGATATTAAATCTTTTACCCATTCCCGTACTTGATGGTGGCCATCTGATGTTTTTAACTTTTGAGGCCGTTCGACGTAAACCGATGAGTGAAAAGATGCAAATATTTGCCCAGCAGGTTGGAATTGCCTTCCTGGGAGTCGCTATGATTTTTGTTTTTTATAATGATATTGCAAGGATATTTGGATCGTGAACGGTGGGCGCCCTCTGATTCTCTCTGTTGATACCTCTACTTCCTGCAGCAGTGTGGCTCTTACATACGGGAATCTGCAGAATGGAGATTTGCTCGCAACGCTTACTCTGAACAGTAAGCTGACTCATTCCAGGAGGTTGCTGACAGGTATTGACTGGCTTCTTCAGCAAAATAATATTGATTGTGCAGATGTTGACGGCTTAGCCGTTGGGCTTGGCCCCGGATCTTTTACAGGATTACGGATTGCAATGGCCACCATGAAGGGAATGGCAATGGCCATGGATAAACCATTGCTCGGCTGTTCGACACTGGATGCTCTGGCTGTGAACTGCTCTGGCGAAAGGCCATTATGTGTGTTGCTTGATGCCAGAAAAAAAGAAGTGTACAGATGCTGGTATGCACTCGATGATAAGAATGTTTTTCGCCCCACCGGGACCATCGATGCAGTCACGCCTGAGATACTGGTTGCTGAAGTAACAGAGCCTGTATTGATGGTTGGAGATGGTCTTTTGACATATTCCGATTATTTAAAGGAGAACCTTGGCGAGTCTCTTGTCATGGCCCCGCTTGCTTTGCACTATCCTACGGCTACGGCCATTGGTTTTTTATGTTGTGAAAATTTTGAGCAGGGGAAGCGTATGGATCTTGATTCTGCCGTCCCACTGTATGTTCGTGCATCGGATGCGGAGCTCAGTCTGGTAAAAAAAGAGAAACAGAACAAATGATACTTAGAAGAAAGACCCGAAAAATTCATGTTGGTGATGTACCTATTGGCGGGGGGAGCCCCATTAGTGTCCAGTCAATGACCAATACCGATACCAGAGATGTTGCAGCAACGCTTACTCAAATAGAACAGTTGCAGGATGCCGGATGCGAAATTGTTCGTGTTGCAGTCCTCAATCAAGATGCGGCAAAGGCCATCCGAAATATTCGTGAAAAGATTCTCATTCCCCTTATTGCTGATATTCATTTTGATCACAGGCTTGCCGTTGCGGCAATGGAAAACGGTGCTCAGGGAATCCGGATTAATCCGGGGAATCTTGGTGGTCCGGAAAAGCTTTCCCGGGTAGTTGATGCAGCAAAGACACATAAGGTTCCTATTCGGGTGGGGGTAAATTCCGGTTCCATCGAGAAGGACCTTCTGCAGGAATTTGGTTATCCAACTGCTGAGAAACCGGACGCACTTATAGAAAGTGCCATGAGAAATGTCAGGCTATTGGAAGAGCAGGGATTTGAAGAAATCAAAATTTCAATTAAATCTTCGGATACTCTGACTGCAATCAGCGGCTATCAACAGCTTTCTAAACTAACGGATTATCCTCTCCATTTAGGTGTTACCGAGGCGGGTGGTTTGATTGCTGGTACGGTTAAATCAAGTGTCGCTCTTGGAATTTTACTCCATCAGGGAATAGGGGATACCTTCCGTATTTCACTTACCCGTGATCCGGTTGAAGAAATACGAGTCTGCTTTGAACTTCTTCGTTCGCTAAAAATACGTGAGCGTGGGCCTGAGTTAATATCATGTCCAACTTGTGGCAGAACCCAGATTGATCTTTTCAGTATTGCTGAAGAAGTTGAGCGGTATGTACAGACCATGAAAAAACAAATTAAAGTGGCTGTTATGGGTTGTGTGGTGAATGGACCTGGAGAGGCTAAAGAAGCAGATATCGGACTTGCCGGAGGAAACGGCGTAGGAATTATTTTTAAGAAAGGAAAGCTCTATAAAAAAGTTAAGGAAGAAGAACTGCTGGAAACTTTTCTTGAAGAGCTGAGACAAATAGAAGAAGCATAGAAGAAGGTAACTATTCAGCGAGGGCAACTAATTCCCCTTAACTCTGAGCTGTAACTGTTTAGCAGTGCCCCAAATATATTTGTTTTGGGCTCCAAAGCATACTGATGCTATTCGAGGAGGCTAAAATGGACGTAGTTGGATTGCTGCGGAATAGGTACAGAAGAAGTATAAAACAGGACCATTAGACATGAGATTTTCACAATCACTTATTCCCACACTTAAAGAAACTCCTGCTGAGGCAGAAATTGCAAGTCATCGTCTTCTGCTGCGGGCAGGTTTTATACGAAAACTTACTGCAGGTATTTACACCTATTTGCCACTTGGCCTAGCAGCGATCAGAAAGGTGGAGACGATTGTTCGTGAAGAGATGACACGGGCTGGAGCTCAGGAACTTTTGATGCCCATGGTTCAGCCGGCTGATCTCTGGCATGAAACCGGGCGATATAAAAAATATGGGCCCGAACTGCTTCGCTTTGTTGATCGCCATGATAGAGAGTCCTGTCTTGGACCTACCCATGAAGAGGTCATCACCGATCTTGCACGGCGTGAAATTAAATCCTATCGTGATCTTCCCTTGAACCTGTATCAGATTCAGACAAAGTTCAGAGATGAGATTCGACCACGATTTGGCCTGATGCGGGGGCGTGAGTTTATTATGAAGGATGCCTACTCATTCGATGTGGATGATGCGGCGTCAGGAATAGCGTATAAGCGTATGTATGAAGCATACAAACGTATTTTTACCCGTTGCGGACTGGATTTTCGCCCTGTTGAGGCTGATTCCGGAACCATAGGCGGCAGTTTTTCCCATGAGTTTATGGTTCTTGCCGATACCGGAGAGGATACCCTGGTTATCTGTTCTTCCTGTGATTATGCTGCTAACAGCGAAAAGGCAGAAATCGCAGCAGTGGCTGCAGATGAAACTCCCCTGCTGGATATGGAAAAGGTTGAAACTCCCGGCAAGCGTAAAGTCCCTGCTGTGTGTGAGTTTATGGGGATTCAACCGCATGAGCTTGTGAAAACCATGGTCTTTCAGGCAGGAGAAGAGGCCGTTGCTGTTCTTATCCGCGGGGATCGTGAAGTGCAGGAGGTAAAACTCAAGAACCTTCTTGGTGTCGCTGATGTCGAGATGCTTGATGATAAAGGTGTTTATGATGCAACCGGTGTTCCAACGGGCTATCTCGGACCGGTGGGCATAAAAGTTAAGCTCCTCGTTGATAATGAAGTGGCTGCCATGCGCAATTTTGTGGTTGGTGCTAATGAGAAAAATCATCATCTTAAAAATGTCAATTTGGGACGTGATTTCGAACCATTTAGCGTGGCTGATCTGCGGCAGATCACCTCCGATGACCCCTGTCCTGTATGTGGAGGCAATCTTTCCATGAAGGAGGGGATAGAGGTTGGTCATGTGTTTAAGCTCGGTACTGGGTATTCAGAGGCAATGAATGCTGTCTTTCAGGATAGCGATGGGCAGGATAAACCAATGGTTATGGGATGCTACGGTATCGGCGTTAGTCGTATTGTCGCTGCTGCCATCGAGCAGAACCATGATGAGAACGGGATGATTTTCCCCATGCCTCTGGCTCCAATGCAGGTTGTTCTATTGAATCTGGGATTAAAAGATCAGGAGATAAGTGAGGCAGCAGAGAGCCTGTATACAGAACTGCAGGCACAGCGCGTTGATGTCCTCTATGATGACAGAGATGAGCGTCCCGGATCAAAATTTAAGGATGCTGATCTCCTTGGTATTCCCATACGCATCACCGTCGGTAAGAGTCTTACCAAAAATGGTGTGATAGAGCTTCGTTTCCGTAAAGATGGGGCGGTGGAAGAACTTCCTCCAAATCAGGTAACGGAACGGATACTTGAAATAATACAAGCTGAAATGATCAATGGTTGAACAAGAAATAAAAGGAATTCAGGTTAATCAGGAAGGTTTAAAGATCCTGACCAGGAATTACCTGAATGGGATGGACTTAACGCCCATTGACAGGGCCTGGGAACTTGCCGTCTCGGTCCATTCAGAGTCCGAGCACTTTTCAGGAACGCCCTATCTGGATCATACCCTCCATGTTGCCTCCATTCTTGCCTCTATGCATCTTGATCTGGATACTGTTGTAGCCGGTCTGCTCCATGGTGTTTTGGAGGAAGGGGTAAAGCTGAGTGACTTGAGGCAGCAGTTTGGTGATGGTGTGGCTGATATCGTGAATGGCTGTACCCGTATTGCCAATGTTCACTACAATTCAAAGCTGACCCATCAGGCGGATAATGTCAGAAAGATGCTGCTGGCTATTGCTGCCGATGTCAGGGTGTTACTTGTAAAGCTTGCAGACAGATTGCAGGATATGTGTCTGCTCGATACCGTTCCCTTTGATCGTCAGCAGGAAATTGCTCGAGAAACCAAAGATCTCTACGCTCCCCTGGCTTCACGACTTGGTATTGACTGGATGAAAAGGGAACTTGAAGATCTCTCTTTTCAATATCTTTATCCCGAGGAATACCTTGATCTTGTAACGAACCTTGAGAGTTCTCTTGAGGAGCGCCAGATTTATGTGGATGAAGTGATCTCCATATTCCATAGAAAACTTGCGGAGTCCAATGTTGAACCAACACGTATCATTGGCCGTCCCAAGCATCTCTTTTCCATCTATAAAAAGCTAGTTGCCCAGAAAATCCCACTTGAACGAGTGTATGATAAGGTCGCTTTTCGAATTATTGTTGATAGCGTCAAGGAGTGTTACGAAGCACTCGGGGTAATTCATGCCAACTGGTCACCGGTACCCGGGCGCATTAAAGACTTTATATCAGTTCCCAAGGCGAATAATTACCAGTCCATGCATACCACAGTGGTTGGGCCGCGGGATCACTTTATTGAAATCCAGATTCGTACCGAAAAGATGGATCGCATTGCCATGGAAGGTGTTGCGGCGCACTGGGCTTACAAAGAGGGACAGAACGCCTCTGACAACGATACCAAGCTGTTTAAAGAACTGAAAAGCCTGGTGAAAACTCTACAGGAAGTTGACGATCCAAGAGAGTTTCTGGAATCAGTTCATGGAGAGTTGGATACGCCCGAGGTGTATGCTCTTACTCCCGCAGGTGAGGTCAAAGAGTTCCCTGTTGATTCAAGCCCCATTGATTTTGCTTACGCCATTCACACCGAGGTCGGAGATCACTGCGTTGGAGCGAAGGTGAATTGTAAGCTTGTTCCGTTGAAGTATTCAATTCAGAACGGGGATGTTATAGAGATTGTCACCTCTAAAAGTCAACGACCTCGACGTGGGTGGCTTGAGTTTGTGAAAACGAGCAGAGCACGTTCACGGATACGTTCCTGGCTGCGTAAGGAAGAACGTGAGCAAGCATTGAACCTCGGTCGAGAAATTTGTGAAAAAGAGCTTAGGCATCACGATACCACATTGAAGAAGATGGTGAAAAGTGGCCATGTAAAACTTCTTTTGAAAGATCTGCACTGCAACTCGCTTGAAGATATGCTCGCCAAAGTTGGAAGCGGAATGATCACCATTCCTCATCTTGTGAAGACTCTTCAGCCGCCAGAAATTAGAAAAGAGGAAGAAAAGAAAAGGGAAGCTCGGGAAAGTTTAAGCTCTGATAAGCATTCTGCGGCGGTTGAAGAGAGGAGAAAAGTCAGAAATGGCTCTGCTATTCATATCGATGGTGTTGATGATATGATGATAAAAATCAGCCGCTGCTGTAATCCTGTGCCAGGAGATCCCATTATGGGATTTGTTACCACAGGCAGAGGTATTTCCGTCCACAAAGCTGAATGTGTTAACCTGCTGGCAACGGATCCGCAGCGCTGGATGGATGTGGAGTGGGCAACTAGCCAGGAAAGTGCACATCGGGTTGAACTTCAGGTCAGTGCAGAGAATACCAAGGGTATTTTTGCCTCAATCAGTAGTGTTATAAACTCAGATGATGCCGATATTGTAGAGATAACGGCAAGAACAACGCCTACCGATACTGCGGAGTTTCATATCGCAGTTGAAGTTGAAGGGCTCGAACATCTGCAGAGAGTTCTGCAGCATCTGCGACAGGTGAAGCAGGTTATCACAGCCAGGCGCATCTAGTAAATTATAATAGTGTATAATGTAAGGTGCTTAGTGTAAGATAGTCTCAAAGCGACCCAGATGAACATAAATTGCTCAAGGGAGGAGAGTGTGAAAGAGAATATCACTGCAATGTATGCTAGGAAGAATTTCGGCCGTTTACTGGATAAAACGGCTCTTCTTGGCGAGTCCTACGTTATTGAACGAGCTGGTCGTCCCATGGCCGCTCTTGTTTCTGTTGACCGCCTTGAAGAGTTACAGGTGGGGGGCGTGGCAATGGAAGAGACGCTTGAGAAAATGATAAAGAAAATCAAAGGCCCAAAATCCAAAAAGCTTGAAAAGGCGATTGTTGAAGCAAGAGAGGCTGCGGCTAATCTTCTTCTTTAGCCTCTTGTTTTATGGAATTATGCCAGATTTGCGGCAATGAAATTGATTCGCAAACCGTATCCTGTCCTTTCTGTGGAAGTAATCAGAGTAATGGTAACGGGGATAAAAATAAGCCTAACCAGTCAGTATTTCAGCAAAAAACTGTAAATCTTGAGCGAGGACTTCCCACGGTTGAGCAGGCCTTAACACGACTTTCCCAGGAACTGAACACGGCCCGTATAGCAAAGATTACTCTTCTTACCCTTATCCATGGTTATGGCTCAAGTGGCAAAGGCGGAGCAATCCGTCTGGAGTGCAGAAAAACGCTGGAGTATTTAAGAAGTCGTGGAGAGATTAGAACTATTGTTTTTGGTGAAAATTTCAGTCGTCGTCATGGGCGTGCGAAACAGTTATTACATCAATTTCCTGAGCTTTCCCATCATCCCCATTTGAATCATCATAATAAAGGTATCACACTAGTGGTTCTTTCCTAGGCAAACTGTTTAATACTTTTGTGCTCTAGAGCGAATTTGAACTTCTTGCTCTCTGTTTGTCGGAGATTCCTGGTTTATGATGGGAATTCATAAAATCCGATTTCACAAGAACTTACAGATAATTCTCTTGCTACTGACGTATGATTATGGTATCGAATCCTATTATTGAAACAGATAGCGAGAGCACTTCTTCCAGCAATGAACGTTTATCGAGGAAAAAATATGTTGAATAGAATCGTACTGATTATGTTGATGTTTTTTTGTTTTAACAGCTCGGCCATGGCTCAAAAATCTATCGTTTTTGCAGTACCCGCCGCAGTTCCTCCTATGGCTTTTGTGGATGAGGGAGGTGAAGTTGCAGGCTACTCAGTTGATTATATAAAAGCTGTAGCAGAAGCTGCTGGTTTCACAGCTGTTTTAAAAAATGTTCCCTGGGCTGGAATCTTCGCTGGTCTCGTAAGGGGAGACTTTGATGCGATTTGTGGTGCAGTTTCCATAACCGAAAAACGAAAAAAGGTTGTAGATTTTTCAATTCCTTATTTTGAAGCGTGGCAGGCCCTTGCGGTTCAAAAAGATTCCACCGTAAAAAGCCTCGATGACCTAAAAGGACAAATAGTAGGTGGAAAGCTTGGCTCTGTTGCATTTCAGGAGACACAGGCAATTTCTGGTCTTGAGGTTGTAGGGTATCCTGATGTCAATACACTTATGGCGGCATTGCAGGCGGGACAGGTTGCTGCGATTGTCTATGATCAGCCTCAGGTTTCCTACTCCATTAAAACCAGTTATCAGGATAGTTTGAAAGTAGCCTCTCTGGTGGAGACAAAAACAAAGGATAACTTCGGTATTGCAGTAAAAAAAGGTAATATGGAACTTCTTGATTTACTTAATAAGGGAATGAAGATAGTCAACGGCAGTTCTGCAGAACAGAAAATTCGGGAAAAATGGCTGAACAATAAGTAAGCATCGTGGAAAAGTAAAGTGGCTTACAGATATTCGGAAGTCACTTTGCAAGCTTGAGGGAGTTTACATTTTACTGATCTCTATTTGCTGGGGCAGGGTCATTTAGTTGACGCTGCCTTTTTTTTTATTCCCTTGCAGGATAAGAATCAATGCTTATTTATTAGTGGTATGTGTAACATAGGGAATGGGTAATAATAAAATAAAACGAACTATTAAGGAGTTTCTCAATGAAACAAATTGCTGGATTAGTCCTTGTTATCTGTCTTTCCGTACCGTCCATTGGTCTTGCCGAAGGTGAGCAAGCTGGTGGCCTGAAATCTTTTAAAGATCAGCTCAGCTACAGTATGGGCGTTGATATGGGCTCTTACCTCAAGGGGATTGGAAGTGAACTTGACTATGAAAAACTTCAGCTTGGCTTAAAAGACGGCTTTGATGGCAACAAACCGCTCTTATCTCCTGAGGAGATGCAGAAGATTCAGACACAATTTGCTGAAAAAATGAAGGCAACTCAGGAAGCGGAAATGAAAGTCATGCAGGAAAAGAATAAAAAGGCAGGTGATGCCTATCTTACTGCAAATAAAAAGAAGAAAGGCGTGACTGTAACTGAAAGTGGCTTGCAATATGAAGTTGTAAAGGAAGGTAGTGGTGCTGTCCCAACTGCTGAAGATACCGTGAAGGTTCATTACAAAGGCACCCTGATAAACGGAACGGTTTTTGATGATTCTAATACACGGGGAGAGCCTGCAACCTTTGGCGTTACCCAGGTTATTCCAGGTTGGAGTGAAGTTTTGCAGCTAATGAAAGAGGGAGCAAGTTACCGCGTAGTTATTCCTCCATCTCTTGCGTATGGCGAACGTGGAGTACCACCAATGATTGAACCGAATTCAGTTCTTGTTTTTAATGTGGATTTGCTATCCATTGAGAAGGCTGATAAAATTTAATTTTTTTCTCTTAATAAGACCCTTTAGAGGCTTGTAATGGCTAAAAAGAAATGTTGTCAAAAGGTAAAGAAGAAGGGCTACTGCTGTTCAAGTTGTCCTCTGTTTGAAGAGCCCATAAAGCAGGCAAAGAAAAAAGGTAAAAAAAGTAAAAAGAAGAAAACAAAAAAATAATAGAAAGCTTTTTTATAAAATTGGCCCCGTAGCAGAATTGTTTCGGGGCCTTTTTTTATGAAATAGATTTGTGTCGCATGGCTTGGTTTTTTGAGGGACCATAGACAGAAAAAAAATCTTGACATTAAACTCTTAAATGTTCACTTATGAGAGCGTTCACTATTCTAAGTTAAATCTGATTACGTACAAAGCTCAGCCATTTTTGTCTGTCATTCCCGCGGAGGCGGTGAGTCTAGGGGATGACACATCCGGTCACTTGTCATTCGTATGTTTGATCAGAGTATTACGCCTCAAATATGTGACGTTGGCTGAATTTCATACGTAATTAGAAAAATAAATGTATAAAAATAGCGTTACATCCCTTTCGGTTACCTATATGGAAAAACAAAAAATATCTGTTTATATCATCGCTTATAATGAGGAAGAAAAGATTCGTGCGGCCATTAATTCTGTGCTTTGGGCTGATGAAATTATTCTCGCGGACTCGTATAGTGAAGATAAAACAGCAGTCATAGCAAAAAAGATGGGAGCCAAAGTTGTTCAGGTTGAATTTAAAGGATTCGGTGATTTGCGTAACAGGGCCATGGCAGCTTGTAATTATCGATGGGTTTTTTCTCTAGATGCTGATGAACGCTGTACTGCAGAGGCAAGGGATGAGATTCTTGCGACCATTGAGTTATCTGAAACGGCCGATGCTTATTATATTCCCCGCCGCAATTTTTTTATGGGCCGCTGGATTAAAAATTCTGGCTTTTATCCAGATTATCGACAGCCACAGCTCTTTATTAAAGGAACTCTGGATTTCAAAAATGATGATCCGGTTCACGAGGAGTATAAAATCATTTCAGATAAACCAGTGGGGTATCTGAAAAAATCCATCTGGCAATTTCCCTACAAAAATTTGAGGGAAGTTGCTCATAAAGCCAATAAGTATTCATCGCTCGGGGCAAAAAAACTTCAACTTCGTGGTCGTAAAGCTACCATGTTTACCGCTCTTGGACGTGGTTTATGGTCGTTCTTTCATATGTATATTTTAAAGAAAGGCATTCTTGACGGATGGCCGGGAGTCGTTATTGCTGTGGGTAACTTTCAAGGCACATTTTACAAGTATGCCAAACTAGTGGAGTTGCAGAGTAACTGGCAGCCCCCAGAGTCTTTACCTTTATATCTGGATGGGGATAGGGGAAAGTGACAGGTTTTTTATCCAAACAAATCCTACAAGAGAAATCAGCTCAACTTTATTATATCTTTCACAGCAGTAACTACCGAGTCCACCTTGATACCTTTCATACAGCTTAAATGGCTACATTGCCGCTTGCGGCATTCCAGACAATCAAGCTTTTCATTGCGCATGATGACATGCTTCACCCCATAAGGTCGAACTCGTTCAGGGTGTGTAGGGCCAAACAATGCAACCACTGGTGTTTGGGTCATGGCGGCCATATGCATAGGGCCGGAGTCAAGTCCAACATAAGCAGCACTGCGCTGTAAAAGGGCGACAACCCCGGTTAACCCCAATTCTCCGGCAGCGATGATGGGCTTTGACTGCATTTGTGAAGTGATTTTGGCAATATAGCTACGATCCCCACTACTGCCGGCAAATACCAGTAATAATCCCTGCTCATGAAGTCTATCCGCCAGTGCCGCCCAATACTCAGCTGGCCAGAATTTGCTTTCCCAGCGAGCACATGGATTGGCGTAAATAATGATATCTTCATCCGTTATGCCAAATGTATCGAGGAACGTGCGAACCAATTCAACATCACCTTTTCTGCTATGCATATGAAAGTCTTCTTTTACTACGGAGCATCCCAGATGATTGCAGAACAGAATATTTTTGTCCAGCGCATGCTTCACTTGTTCAGGGACAGCAATCAGCTGATTCTGAAAAAAGCTATTTAATTCCCTAGCATCCTTAAATCCAATTCGTATGCCACCGGGATTTGTCCATCCCAATAATCCACTGCGAAAAGAGGCGTGAAGGTCGAGAATCAGATCGTACCGCGCTTGCTTTAATTGGGAACGTAGTGTCTTAAGCGTTCCTAATGTCTCCTTTAATGCGTGGAAATAAGCCATCTTACTGGCTTCAGGGTCGCTGGTTGATGAGATATGAACCGGGTATACAGTGTCAATAGATGGGTCACATTCTAGAAGAGGTGCAAACGCCTGTTGTACAATCCAACCAATGGAACAGTCCGGAAAAGAACGTTTCAAAGCGTGCACCACCGGTAGCGTATGGATAACGTCCCCTAGTGAACTTTGCTTGATAATCAATATTTTTTTAGGATGTTCTGGTAGGATATGTTGCTTAGTCATAATTAAGGGTAAGAGTGTAATTGTTGATAATGTACTGTAATTGTATTGAATTATTGTTATGTAAGCATGTTCTGTTGGTTCATTTACTCGTCATGTCCATGACATTGCGGTGTTATTATGGATTAAATGTTTTTCCCCATCGTTCGATTTCTCTCGCGATTCTTTTCCCAACACGGGTTTGGCTTTTTAAGAATTTTTTTATCAGCTATGAAATAGTATTGAAGTGGTCTGAAAAAATTTTGAATTTTGTAATATCTTTGTGTGGAGCCGAAAGATAAACAGGGAGGTTATCCATATTGTATCGTGCGATTGATTTGATCAACCTTCTGGCTCGTCCCATATCTTTTTAATATGTTAAAAAAAAGTACTAAAGGATCCATTCTTTCCCCGTCATTGTTTTATTGTAATTGTATTTTCTGACTGATATTAAGGAGAGTAGTTACCGTCCGTTCGATTGTGTACGGTGAGTGGCGGAGGTTGTTTTGTAGGCTATTATTTCTCCACTTTTCAATATACTGATTGATTGCATTTTGTATTGCACTGGTATCATCAGGGGAGACGATATGATGGTCGCATTCTATAATAATCTTGGCAAGTTCCGACGAATCCCCTGTCAGGGCAAGTATAGGTCGTTCTGATAGCAGGTATTCATAGACTTTAGAGGGGATATATTCCTCGCATATTACTCCACTTCCGTGGAGAATTATCAACACGTCGGAGAGTTTCATTGCTTCAATTGCCTGCCTGCGACCAGTTTTCCCGGTTGTTTTGTCATATTCTAATCTGCCATGCTCTATAAGCACGTGGGGTAAAGGAAATTGACGTAACGCTTTTCTGGAAATATCATCGAGTCCGGAGCCGTAAATATCGACGACAATCAATTCTTGTAGTTTAGGTTGTTTTTTTATGAGGAGATGAAGGGATTCAATAAATTTGCTTAGATTTCGAGTAGGGGCGAGGGAACCGAAATGTCCAAAATGGATTGTGTCTTTTTGTTTATAAGTAATTCCCGGAGTTGCCGGAGGGGCGGCACCCGGTCTAATGATGATTTTTTCCCCTTGTATCGGGTGTCTTTGATCTGCACTTTTTAATGCATGTTCTGTGAAATAGATTACCGCTGCAGCATGGGTGCATATTTTTTTTTCCAGCCAATTGTGAAAAATATAGCGTTGATGCCATTTACGTTTCTCTATATCATAGATTAGAGGATCATGAATCTCCGCAATCCATGGTATATTTGATATCTTATGGAGAAGGTAGCCCGCCAAATGTGTGGAAGAAGGGCCTGCTGTAGAATAGAGAATAGTAGGACGATATCGGATAAGAGAAATAACTCCTTGAAATGCAGAACTTAGTCCCCAAGACCAGTGTGTGTCAAGGTGGATAAAAATACGTTCAAGCAGATAAAAGGGAAGAAGAGTCAACGTGAGCAGCCCCTTTAGAAGTTCTCGCAACCATTTTTGCATCCGGCTTTTTTTCAATAAAAAGCGGAGTTCGTATTGCAGTCCTGACGGCATGCAGGAAAAGATTCGATGGTGGATAAAGCGATCATCCTTGCTGCCTGTTATTGCACTGATAACTATTGGAGAAATGTTGTTTTTTAATAATAGAGGAATTCTGTCAGTGATTGTTAAGCTCGCAGCTTTGCCGTCGACATTGAAAATGTAGGCTAGAATTAACCATTGTTCAGACTTTATAGTCATGATTAGATACCTTTATCTGTTTTCTAAGTGTGAGTTGTCTCTAACGTGTTATTTCCTTGGTAGTTCTGGAAATCTTCATACAAAAAAGGCACTAAACAGAGAGAAAAAAATCTAGTTCCAGATACCATCACATACGATTTTGCAAGCATAATTACAAGAAAAAAAATTGGGATAGCTTGGCATAGAGGAGTGAAAATATATTTTTTGAACAATTTTAAGTCAGATAGTTTCTTCAGTAGTGATGTATTGTTCTCTCAAAAAGAATTCTAATTGACTTTTATTGGGCTGTTTTGTATATAAAAGGGCCTTTTTTATACAAGATGCTCGCATAATTGTTTAAAGAACTGGAGCGTAATCAAAACTGCGAAATACTTTCTATTTCATCCTTGCGGTATCATCGGTTACCTATCTCTATTCCATAAAACCCGGGTAGTGTCTACTTAATTCAAAATTTCTGGCTGTCAATGAACCCTGCACCGCTTATCATTCACACCGACTGGTCCCGTTCCTGGGGAGGGCAGGAAATACGTACACTGACAGAGTTGTGTGAGATGAAAAAACTGGGCTTTCGCGTGGCTATGATTGTTCGCGATGATTCCGAACTTGCCCGTCGTGGTCAACAGGATGGAATCCCAGTCCATTATATCGATTTTACTTCCAAATTTAATCTCGCTGCCTGGCGTGATCTGTATAAATTGATCCGACAATTAAAACCGTCGGTGGTCAATACTCATTCTTCTGAAGATTCCTGGATGGCCGGCTGTGTGGCTAAGGTATGTGGCGTTCCACTGATTATCAAGACCAGGCATGTGTTGGCTTCAATCTCATCTTCAATTAGCTATAACGCATTTTTTGATGTCGTTTTTGTCTGCAGTGAATCCATAGGTAAGCAACTGATTAAGCAAAGGGTGGCATCCTCTAAAATAATCACCCAGTCAACCGGTATTGATGAAGAGCGTTTTCAGTATTCTGATAGTGACCGACAAAAGATCCGAAAACGCTATAATATTGGTACTCAGGATATTCTAGTGGGGAATGTGGCCTTTCTTCGGTATTATAAGGGACATGACTTTATTGTGCGTACAGCAGCCACAATGCCTGAGAATTATAAATTTATGATTGTAGGTGGCGGTAATGACCACTCTCTTTTAAAAGAAGATATTGCCCGGGCCGGTGTCGAGGATCGATTTATTCTTACCGGTCACCAAGAAGATCCTGAGCACTATTTTTCAGCAATGGATATTATCTTTTTTTCTTCCTACGAAACCGAGGGCATCTCCCAGTCTTTTATCCAGGGCCTGCTATATGGCATCCCGCTTTTAACATGTCGGCCACCATCTATAATGGAAACTCTCGGGGCTGTGCATACCTATCGGGATATTGACTATGGTGATGTGGATGCAGCTCATCAAGGGCTTTTGGAGTTATCCCAAGATCTGCAGCGCAATGAGACGGCCGTTACATCTCAGAGACAGGCTGTTGCTGAAAAATACGGCTTGAAAAAAATGGTTGAAAATATTGTCCGGGTTTATAAGGAGCATGGAGTGTTTGTCCCCCCAGGCTCTGATTCCTGAATAACAACATCTCAGTAAAGGGAATACACAGGTAAGAAAGAAGTGACCAATAAAGAAATAGTACTCAGATTGTACAAAGTGCTTGCACCTTATCGGAGCAAACTTGCCATCGCCATGGTGGGGATGATAATTGTTGCAGGGCTTAATGCTGCCCAGGCCTATATGGTCAAGCCACTTTTAGATGAGATATTTATCAATAAGGACAGAATGTTACTGAACCTTCTCCCACTGGCCTTGATTGTAATTTTTCTTATTAAAGGGGTCTTTTATTTTATTTATTCCTATTTACTTGAGGGAGTGGGGCAATATGTTATCCGTGATCTGCGTAATCTGATTTATGCCCATTTAAACCGCTTATCCCTGTCTTTTTTTCATCACATGCCAACCGGCGAACTCATCTCCAGAATTATGAACGATGTCAACCTGCTCCAGGGAGCCGTTTCTCATGCCCTGATTCGTATCCTTAGAGATTTTGTCTCTGTGGTGGGGTTGCTCGTTGTTATCTTTGTTATGGACTGGCGCCTGGCATGCATCTCAATGATATTTTTACCCATGGCCGCAGTGCCTGTTGTTGTTTTTGGCAAGAAGTTTCGTCGTGTTTCTACCAGTTTTCAGAAAAGTATGGGAGATGCGACTAATATTCTCCATGAAACAATTGGTGGGGCCAGGATCGTCAAGGCTTTTTGCATGGAAAAGCAGGAAGAAAAACGTTTTGCCGCTCAGATACAACACCTGTTTAACACCTTGATGACTGAGACGAAGTATCGATGTCTGTCCCATCCCATGATTGAGTTTATGGGTGGTATAGGAATTGCCTTGATTATCTGGTTTGGCGGTATGCAGGTGCTCAATGGTTCTTCGACCATAGGTACTTTCATGTCTTTTTTGACTGCGTTAATTATGCTTTATGAGCCGGTTAAAGGTGTGAGTAAAATTAATTCTACCATTCAATCGGGACTGGCGGCCGCGACTCGAATTTTTTACCTGCTCGATATTGAACCAGATATTATAGAAAAACCAGATGCGGTAGTTTTGCCGCCATTTCATCAGTCCATTGAATTTCGAAATGTTACTTTTGCCTATGAACAGGATGAACCTGTTTTGCAAAGTATAAACCTTACAGCTAAACGGGGGGAGATACTGGCAGTGGTTGGTCCTTCCGGTGGTGGCAAGACAACTCTTGCTAACCTGTTACCCCGATTTTATGATGTTGCTTCTGGATCACTATTTATTGATGGACATGATGTTCGTGATGTGACCCTTACTTCGTTGCGTAGTCAGATGGCCCTAGTGACTCAGCAGACTATTCTTTTTAACGATACGGTTCGCAATAACATTGCGTATGGCAGTCAAAACTGTAGTGATGATGATGTTCGTCGGGCAGCTAAAGCCGCGTTTGCTCTTGGGTTTATAGAAGGACTTCCCGATGGTTTTGATACGATTATTGGTGAATCCGGTGCTCGTCTTTCAGGAGGCCAGCGGCAACGCATTTCTATTGCCAGAGCTGTCCTTAAAGACGCGCCAATATTGGTACTGGATGAGGCAACATCAGCTCTTGATACTGAGTCTGAGCGTAAAGTACAAAAAGCTCTGAAATATTTGATGAAGAACCGAACAACAATTGTTATTGCCCACCGCTTGTCCACTATTCAAAATGCTGACCGGATTATTGTTATGCAGGATGGGCGACTGGTGGAAGAGGGGAGCCATGAGCAGCTTCTTGAGGTACATGGCGTTTATGAAGGATTGTATAATCTACAATACGCGCAATAATAGCACAAATTTTGCAACACCTGTGACAACGTACAACTTACCGCATAAATAAAAGATACTGAAAATGGTTTTTAATTTTTAGCGGCTTAATTGATGTCGGCAGCCCCTATCCTCCACAGGTAATACGAATAGTCTCCGCTTTTTCCGCGACCCCTTTTTTCAAGACGTAATCATGGGGGTGAAAAGTACCCAGCAAAAAACCGGTTATTGTTTAGTTAATTGTTTTTATAGGGTTTTACGCTATTTTTTGCAGCACCCTTAGTATGATTAGTCACAAAAGTTATTAACCAAGTTTACATATTATTGTGGAGCGTATATGAAAATAAGTCTTAGCATTGATCAGGAAATCTGCAAAAAATGTTATTCCTGTATAGCAGAATGTCCTTTTGACCTTATCAATCAGGACAAAGAGGGCTTCCCTCAGCTGCGTAAAGCTGCAGTGAAAAGGTGCATACGCTGTGGTCATTGTATGGCGGTCTGTATGGCAGATGCACTTGAAATTTCCATATCACCACTTGCCGACAGCCCTTCGATTGACAAGTCCCTATTTCCGGGGCCTGAGTCAGTGAAACACTTTCTTGAGTGCAGGCGCTCCATTCGTACCTATAAGAAGAAGGTTGCGGATCATATGATACTGGAACAGATTCTCGAAACCAGTCGCTATTCGCCAAGTGCACATAATTCTCAACCCGTTCATTGGATTATGGTTGAAGATCCAGAGAAAGTGAAACAAATTGCTGGGTTAGTTGTTGATTACATGCGTGAAATAAAGGTGTTTCCAGGATTAACCCGTGCCTGGGACAAGGGTGTGGATAAAGTTTTACGCGGCGCCCCTCATCTCGCCATTGCTCATGCCGATTCAAATGGAAGTGAGCATATAGTAGAAGATTGTACACTGGCCACTGCCTACCTGGATCTTGCAGCCTATAGCCATGGCCTTGGGAGCTGCTGGGCCGGATTTTTGGTACAAGCTATTCATTTTCAATATCAGCCGGTTATTGATATTCTTGAACTGCCGGAGGATCATAAAGTCTATACGGCACTTATGCTAGGCTATCCAAAATTTCGTTATCGTCACATACCTCAACGTGATCCGTTAAAAGTCAGCTGGATGTAGTAAGAGAATTTCATGGTAACGAAAAAAAGAGTTGTGGGTTGGGAGGATGTCTTTTCGGTTTACGGGCCCGGTCTGCTGTTGATTCAATAGCATATTGAGAAGTCTGCTCGTATAATAAAGAACTTTTTTTTTACAGGGATGCCTGTAGTCCTTCCAGTAGTACAAAACGACCAAGAGAGACAACGGGACATGGAAAAGATCCCGTAAAGAGAGGATTGTTGCAGAGTCCTCCTGAAAGGTAGAGCTTTTCAGGGCGTTTGGCAAAATTATAGGCATTGATGGCAATCCCCTTCACAAATTTAGCAACGGCTATTTCTTCACTCTCCCCGGTTACCACAGCATCAAAGATATGACTCATACCTAAAACTCCGCAGGTTACAGAAAAGGAACTTTGTGGGATCTCCATGGTATTAAAATCCAGGGTGTAGTACTTTTCCAGCAGTTCAATGGTAAACCCCATGGAAGCACCACATTCCGCATTCCAGCCCATATCCTTAATTTTCCCACCACTATAGGCAACGTACTTAATATCACGACTGCCGCAGTCAAGAAGAGTGAAGGAGTTGTCGCTGATCAGCTGTAGTCCGCCACGGGCAAGGGCTGTAAGCTCATTGACGTAGGTTGTTGCGTACCGTTTTCCATTGTGGCCGGTGGCAAGGTCGACCTTCATGGCCCTGTCCATTGTCCTGGTTGCGATTAGGCGGGGAGGAGCAGAAGAACGAGTTTCCAGTAGTTTGCAATAGGATGTTCCGAAATCGGCGAGTAACATTTGAGGCTATCCTCTATATTCCTGAAAGTTCCAGAAACGCTTGGATTTTTGCTTTGGCACTGTTTCCTGCGGTTACGTCACAGTCAAGATAAAGACCGTGAGGATGTTTGCTCGCAAGGTGGCGGGCAAGAGCAGTTTTTGCACAGAAAGACTGGGCGAAGAAAACCGTGGGAACATTCGGGTTATAATGGAGTTCAAGTTGTAGATTGTCAGGAGTTTTGTTTTCCATACAGCGGGCCCATCCATAAATATGGGTGGTGGTAGGAAAGAAGTCAAGCAGAGAAAAATCCCTTGGAGGTACTCCCCAAAAACCGACCGTTGGTATACATGGTGGCGGAGATTGAGAGGGGGCTGGTTCTTGAACTGATGCAGTAATTGCAGCCATTTTTGCTAAAAGAGGCATCTCGGTTTTGCAAAGAGGAGTTCCAAACTCAGTATTATCACTGTTTCTGGTTCGAATGACTTTACATTCCGGTAGGATATCTTCAAGCACCGTTGCTGTGTGAACGGCGCAGTCACATTTTCCGGCTCCGGTATCAATGTAGATGACCTCGGGTCTGATCACGAGACTATTGGAGATAACAGTACGCAGGATGCCACAATATACTCGTGGCAGAAAAGGTGATGAGGTTTCAATATCTATTTTACCATGGGGTTCATCGAGGTCAAATATCTCAAATTCGGGCCCGGCAAGCATCTCCATAACAGCAAGAGGAGGAATGCCAACAATGCCTGCCCGTGTTCTTGTGGCGGCTGTTATCATTGGCTTCCCTGCTTATGTAGGAAAAGGAAACCAGATAATCCAAAAATGATATGGATAAGCATTGCTGCAAGTAAGGGGGAGATGTAGCCGACTCTTGCAAGTGATTGCAGAGTACCCCAAAGCCCCCAGGCAACAAAAGCAATTCCACAGCTTGCTGGAATTGCAACAGAGAGGTCCTTCCCCCACTTTTTATAGGAAACAAGCAGTACGGGTAAGCCTAAGAAGAGCAGGGGAATACCGAGCAGTGCGTAGGAAAGTCTGCTGAAAAAATTGGTTTGGGCTTCCACTGTTTCGGCGTGGCTCTCTTGATTGTGCGTGGCCTGATACAGTTGTGTCAGAGAGAGCTCAGCAGACTGGTATTTTGGAACAAAAAAGAATTCTGGTGTTTCGGGGAAATCAAAATCACGTCGTTCAAAGAGAGTAGTAATATAGTCGTCAGGATTAATATTTCGCTGAATCTGGCCACTTGTCAGGTGCCATCCGTTCTGATTCCATATGGCTTCGTCGGCTGCAATAAGCGTTTGTAGCTTATGGTCCTTATCCCAGCTGGAATAGGAGAAGTAATGGAATATGTTTCGGTCTGTAAAGGGTCTGGCAAAGGAGTAAAATCCCTCTTTTCCCTTATAATAGTAACGGCCATTTCGATAAATACCAAGGGGAACCATTCCTCTGACATTTTCATACCAGATAGTATTGGTGGCTTCTATTGTACGGGGCAGAAGCCATTGGGCCATGGACAGAAAGAGTATGGTGAAGATAACTGAGCCAATTAGGATGGGTTTGATGATGGTCCGCATATGGATTCCACCAGCCATCATTGCGGTGAGTTCGTTATTGTGACTGAGCATTCCAAGAGTAATAACTCCAGAGAGCAAAATAAGGATCGGGCCCAGCATATCAACGATAAAGGGGATACTCAGGAGAAAAAATTGAAAGACAAGGGATATGGATTTCCCAGCTTTCATGAAATTGTCAATTTTCTCAAAAAAATCGATAAGGATATAAATGGAAATAAAGGCTGCAGCCACAATAAAGAAAGTGCGGACAAACTGAGCCAGAATATAGCGATCAAGAAGTGAGGTCACAGAAATTTACCAGCGGATAAAACGGTGAACCATTAGAAAGCCGATGGCGACCATTCCAATCCCGAAAAGATTAGAAAAAGCAAGATAGCTGAAAGCCTGAATATGTTCCCCCGATTTGAACATCTGGGTTGTTTCTCTTGCAAAGGTTGAGAAGGTGGTGAATCCACCAAGGAATCCTGTAAAGAGAAAAAGTCTGAATTCATTACTGATTGTGATTTTGTCAAATATTGCCCAGAGTATTCCAATAAGTAGGCAACCGATGATATTGGCTAAAAAAGTTCCAATGGGAAAGCTTTGTACATGGTAATCTCCGGCAGCTAAAGAGATCAAATATCTGCTTACGGATCCGATTGCTCCACCAAGAGCGACTGCAATTACCTTTTCCATACTATTTGGGGGGATTCAATAAAGAAGTCTTAATGTTTGGTTAAATTAGCGGCTTGTGAACCTGTCTGAATCGGAATAAATAGGGTATGGTTCCGATATTATAACTTGTTGCAGTAGGTAACATCATAGCGGATGAACGTCAAGTATTAGGCGTGATTCAGGATAGGAGAGGAAGTGTGAAATGAAGCCCATAGTACGTACGATACAGATGAAGGCTGCGGTACCAAGTCTCCATGATAATACCGCTGATATTGACAGGTTGCAGCAGGCTCTCCTTCAGACGCTTGATGATAGGCGTCCAGTCGTTATCCCCTATCAAATAATGACATCCGTTGCAAGGGCGTTTCGTCTAGCAGATTTTAAAGGATATGCCCTGTTGAATAATCGTGAACATGGGTGGGAGGTGGTTGGCTTTTCAAAGGTTTATCCTCCCGTTGTCGCCGCCATGGCCCTTGATCTTGGCACGACTCATCTTGAAGCAACTCTTCTGAATCTACAGACTGGTGAAACACTGGCCGAGGGGAATCTCGAAAATACTCAGATTGGGTATGGTGCCGATATCCTGAGTCGAATTCATCATGCAACGACTAAACGAAGGCAGCTTAAGCCACCGGCAAATGACTACCAGGATCCGGGGCTTGATGAATTGCAACAGGTTATTGTTGCAGCAATAAATGAACTTGCTGAAACACTAGCCGCTCGTGCGGGCATTGGGGCTGCTGATATTCGTGCTCTTTCTGTGTCCGGCAACACCACCATGGCGCATCTTTTTCTTGGGCTTGATCCCTATTTTATTTGTAGAGAACCCTATATCCCACTGTTTAACAGGGCTCCAGCAATTAATGGCGAGCAGCTACAGCTGGTTATCCACCCCATGGCTCCCGTGTGGGTTATGCCGTCGGTGGGAAGTTACTTTGGCGGTGATCTGATTTCTGGAATTCTGGCGTCGGGGATGGCACATTCAGATAAAACCAGAATGCTTATCGACGTTGGGACAAATGCTGAAGTGGTTCTTGGCAATAGTGAATGGTTGATAGCTTGTGCCGGGGCTGCAGGTCCTGCACTTGAAGGGGGGGTTGCGCGAATGGGGATGCGGGCAGGACCCGGAGCCATTGAATATGTGTCCATTGATCCCAAAACATATACCCTGCAATACAGGACCATTGCTGAAGTCGAGCCCATGGGCATTTGCGGTTCAGGGCTTATTGATCTGGTTGCTGCTCTCTATCTGACGCGGATGATAGATATTCGGGGTAAGTTTAGGGACCTTGCTACGGAGCAAAACCAGAAGAGAGCAGCATTTATGCGAGAGCATCTTGTGAAACGTGACGATCGCCTCTGTTTTGTCGTTACCGGCATCAAGAATAGTGGCAAGAGTGAAGCAGAGGTGGTGCTTGAACAGATTGATCTTGATGCCATGATTCGTTCTAAGGCCGCCATGTATGCAATTTTGACCACACTTATCAACCAGGTGGGGCTTGAATTTACGGATCTTGAAGAAATTATCGTGGCTGGCGCCTTTGGCCGTCATATTAATCCGCAGAATGCTATGACACTTGGGATGCTTCCAGATTTGCCACTTTCCGTGTACAGAGCAATTGGGAACAGTTCGCTGCGTGGTGCTGAAAAGGTGCTGCTTGATGAAACTGCGCGCCTTGAGTGTGAAAAAATAGTTTCCAGTATTACGTATCTTGAGTTAAATGTGAATCAGGAATTTATGATTCGTTTCTCTGGAGCACGTTTTATTCCTCATACGGACCCCTCTCTTTTTCCATCGGTACCACTCTTTAGCCGCATGGAAAAGTGATTTTCACAACTACCTTGCAGACTTGCATTTTAGGGAATTGGTATGGTATACTTTTTAAGCTTTTAAATAGAATAGATTCTCAGAAGTTGTGAGATATTCCATCCTCCATTTCTTTATGATTGATGGGTGGATACAAATTTTGAAAGGAACTGGTGACTGCTGATCAGTCGCAGTGCTTTACATGGCAAAAAAAACAAATAAGTGTTGTAACAATGGAGCGCGGAGAAGCGCTAAGGAACGTCTCCATGGGTTTTGGGAGGTTTTCGAAAAGGAAGATGAGGTTCTTGTCTGTATTAATGCTGACCCGGATGCTCTAGCCTGTGCGCTAGCCATCAAGCGTCTTCTCCGGTATCGGGTGAAGTCTGTTACCATTGCCCACCCCAATGAGATTCGTCGCCTGAATAATGTCTCGATGGTCGAGCGCCTTAAAATTCCCTTGGTACGTCTTGGAAATGTGAAATGCCAGGAGTATAGCAAAAAGGTGCTTGTTGACTCCCAGCCCAGCCATCTTCCCGTATTCGAAAAGATAGAATTTGATGCTATTATAGATCATCATCCAATAACGGGAGAGTATCCAGCTGCATTTGTGGATATCCGTCCGCAATATGGTGCTTGTTCCACGATGCTGATTGAATATCTGCGTGCCGGGAATATGAAACCATCGGTTGCCCTGGCCACTGCCCTTTTTTATGCCATTAAAGTGGATACTCAGGATTTTTCTCAACAATCCGTATTGGCAGATGGGATCTCCTTTCGTTATCTCTTTAATATTGCCAATCGCAACCTGGTAAAGAAATTTGAGCTAGCGGACATGCGTCGCTCGGAGCTTAAATATTTCAATATTGCACTCTCCAATCTTACCTACACAAAAGGACGATTCTACACCCATCTGGGGAAGGTAAGAAGTCCAGATATCCTTGTAAATATAGCTGATTTCTTAAATCATGTGGACAAAATTGATTGGGTGTTGGTTTCTGGTGTCCATGGGGAAAAGCTTGTTGTTATATTTCGTTGTGATGGATATCGAAAGAGTGCCGGAAAACTGGCAGAACGTATCTTTGCTGAAGTAGGGTCGGCCGGGGGCCATAAAGAGGCCGCACGAGCTGAGGTTCCATTGAAAAACCTTTCCCTTGGAGAAAAGGAATTTAGCACCAAGACCCTGAAACGTTTGGCAACAAGGCATATGAAATAAGAAAAGTATGAATTAAAGACGCAAGTTAACCCTAAGACGTGAAATTAACGGAGTATAATGCTAAATCCTTCCACACTCGCGATGATACTTGCCGGAAGTCGGGTTGATAATCTCAATGTTCTTACCTATTATCGCCCCAAATCGGCGGTTCCATTTGGAGGGTTTGCAAGAGTTATTGATTTTGCCCTGAGTAACCTGCTTCATTCCGGTATTGAACAGGTTGCCATACTCTCTCAGTATCGAAGTTATTCTCTTATTAACCATATTGGCACTGGTGCCGCTTGGGATATGGTTGGCCGCAATCGCGGTGTCTCTATTTTACCTCCCTTTAAAGATAACAGCGATAACCTTGAACATGCGGACTGGTATCGCGGTTCTGCCGATGCTGTGTATAAAAATCTTGATTTTGTGAAATACCAAAATCCAGAGGAGATATTGATACTCTCTGGCGACCATATCTATAAAATGGATTATCAGGATATCATCAACTACCACCACCAAAAAGACGCTGATATAACCATCGCCTTTGTCCAGGTTGATAAGGCGAAGGCGCACAGATTTGGCGTTGCTGCCATTGATTCTGAAGATGGAGAGACCGGTGGTCGCGTAACTGCATACTGGGAAAAACCGGAAAATCCTGAAGCAGATTGGGCCTCTCTTACTGTTTTAATCTTCAAGCCGGAGGTGCTGTATCAGGCACTGCAGGAAAACCAGAAAACTGATTCATATCAGTTTGGCAGAGATATTATTCCCCAGCTTATGGCACAGGGTAAAAAAGTCTATGGCTATAAGTATACCGGATACTGGGGGTACACCGGAACCACCGAGGAGTATTGGCAGGCAAATATGGATTTACTTGGTGAGAATCCCTCTATAGATATGGAGGCGTGGGGACTGCGTACCAATATGGAACATCGTGGAATCTGCGATGCTCAACCTGCACTGATACGTGACGGGGCAACGGTGCATAATAGTCTGGTCTATAATGGTTGTATCGTTGAAGGCACCGTGAAAAATTCTATTCTGTTTCCTGGGGTCCAGGTTGGAAAAGGAACGGTAGTTGAAGATTCTGTGCTATTTTTTAATAATCATATCGGGAGTAACTGCAGCTTAAAGCGAGTTATCACCGATGTGAACTCTGGGTTTGGTGAGGGCGTTTGTATCGGGCCAGAGTCATTGACTGAAGCAAGTCCTGTGACACTGATTGGCTGGAACAATCAAATTCCCGATAACATGTGCATTGGCGAAGGGGCGACTATCTATCCCAATATATCCGCGGATCAGTGGTCAAGAGTACAGAGTGTCAAAGCAGGCGAGGTGCTGAAATGAGTGCTAAAAAAGAGACTCTGGTGCTGCTCCTGGCTGGTGGCGTTGGTAGCAGGTTGAATATTCTGGTGCAAAGTCGTGCCAAACCCGCCGTACCCTTTGCCGGACATTATCGAATCATTGATTTCAGTCTGAGTAATGTGATGAGTTCCGGGCTTACCAAGATCGGAGTGCTTACCCAGTATAAACCTCTGTCTCTTATGCGTCATCTTGGCATGGGGGACGCGTGGGACTTTACCGGGCGCAGCCGCGGCTTGAAAATATTGCCGCCGCATACTGGTTTTAAAGATTCGGACTGGTATAAAGGGACTGCCGATGCTGTTCGCCAAAATATAGATTTTCTGGAGAAGAATCCGGCCGATGAAGTGCTGTTGCTTTCAGGGGATCATATCTATAATATGGATTTTCATGCCATGATTGAATACCATCGCTTTAAGAAAGCTGATGTGACAATTGGGATGATGGTGGTCCCTATAAGCGAGATACATCAGTTTGGTGCTGGAGTCATCGATGATCAGAATCGAATCATCGAGTGGGAGGAAAAGCCGGAAAATCCAAAGACAAATCTAGCGTCCATGGGGATTTACGTCTTTGACTATAAATATCTGCTCGACTCCCTGTACCGAGATAAAGCGGAGGTGGATTTTGGTATGCATATCCTGCCTCGGGCCATTGATAATGATAATGTATTTGCCTATCCTTTTTACGGCTATTGGCGAGATGTCGGAACCATACAATCCTATTGGGAAGCGAATATGGAGGTGATCAGGCGTGATAGTGCGATTTCACCTGCAGAATGGGGGATTCGGACCAATATCGAGGCCGATGGCCGTCCGGCCGATCGTCCTCCTGCTCGTTTTGGCAATGACGCCAAGGTGAGTAATTCTATGATTTCAGCTGGTTGTGTTGTCCGGGGGACCGTTATTAACTCCGTGCTGGCTCCGGGTGTTGTGGTGGAGGAAGGGGCCGTTATTCGTGATTCAATTCTTTTTGCCGATAGCAGCGTTGGAAAAAACAGTGTTATGGATTTAGCGATCTGTGATAAACGTGTCAAAGTTGCAGGAGATAGCGTTGTCGGTGCTGGGAGGAATCATGACGTTCCTAATATCGAGCAGCCTACTCATCTGTACACCGGAATCACCCTCATTGGAAAAGAGGCGAATATTCCTTCCGGTATAAGCATCGGTCGTAACTGTATCATCGGTTCTCAAACCAAAGAATCTGTATTTTCCGCAAAGGAAGTGGCAGATGGAGAAACGCTGTAGGTCGTTGAAAATTCTGCAGCAGGGGATTGCTTGGTGAAAAAAAATGGTGATCCCGGGGCGATTCGAACGCCCGACACCTAGATTAGGAATCTAGTGCTCTATCCTACTGAGCTACGGGACCATTTGGAGAATTCGCTAAATTATATACCAGTAATGAGTTGTAAAAGCCATATTATTTAAGCAGGGAAAACTATCTGAAATAACAAGTAAATGAATTGCTCTTTTCCCGTGGTGTTCGATAGCTGTTTATTCGTGCTTTTTTATCTTCATATCCCAATGCCATCCCACAGAGTAAAGTGCTATCTTCAGGATATCCGAGGCTGTTTTTTATAATTTCCGGATAATCGGAGAGGGATGCCTGGGTGCAGGTTGCCAAGTCATGATCCATCGCTGCAAGCATTATAGATTGTAAAAACATGCCGTAGTCCAGGTATGCACCTACCTCCATTGTACTATCGAGAAAAAAGAGCAGCATGACCGGAGCATCAAAGGAACGGTAATTTGCAGCCCACTGGTCAAAACGGCTCTGCTTGTCACCTCGCACTATTTTTAAGGCATCATACATCTGTCGTCCGCAATTGATACGACGACGTTTGTATGGATTTTGCCATTTTCTAGGATAGTAGCGGTAGTCTGCATTGCCCCTTTCACCTCTTCGAAAACTCTGCTCAATCTCAGTTTGCAGCCGCTTTTTCGTCTCTCCTGATATCACAGCAACCTGCCAGGGCTGCATATTGGCACCCGATGGTGCATGACTTGCTGCAGAAAGAATTGCATCTATTTTTTCCTCTTCAACTTCCTTGTCGAGAAAAGCACGTACAGAGCGTCTTTGTTGCAAGGCGTTAGTGGTGTTTAGCATGGAATTTCAGTCTGACGATATGAGGAATAAATGGAAGTATATAAAAAAAGCCTCTGTGCAAAACACAGAGGCTCGGGGTTCAATGACTTTTGATCTCCGTATTTCCTAACCGAAGTATCTTTCCAGCAAACCCTTGAAAGCCATACCGTGACGTGCTTCATCTTTGCACATCTCATGAACGGTGTCGTGGATGGCATCAAGATTTTGTTTCTTGGCTTCAACTGCGAGATCTTTCTTGCCCTGACAGGCACCATGCTCTGCAGCAACTCGTGCTTCAAGGTTTTCCTTGGTGGATGCAACAACGACTTCGCCAAGCATCTCTGCAAATCTAGAAGCATGTTCAGCCTCTTCCCATGCGATGCGCTTGTAGGCTTCGGCAACTTCAGGATAGCCTTCACGATCTGCCTGACGGCTCATAGCAAGGTACATTCCAACTTCAGTGCACTCGCCATTAAAGTTAGCGCGGAGACCTTCAACGATCGCAGGATCAACATCTTTAGCAACGCCAATTACATGCTCATCGGCCCATGCAAATTCACCTTCTACAGCTGCTTTGAATTTATCCGCAGCCGCACCGCACTGAGGACATTTGTCGGGGGCGCTGTCACCCTCGTGGGTATAACCGCATACTGAACATGTAAATTTTTTCATTATTATTCTCCGTGTTGTGTTTATTGATTGCTTGTGTGGATAACTATTCCCATATGATAGTTATTTCTAAATAAAATGCAAGTAAATATTTAAGCTACTGGAAATAAATTGTTAGGATCTGGCAGAGTGTTATACGATACGAATCGTATTGAGTAAGAAAGCCGTTATAAGTTATCTCCCAAAAGCAGGTGGACAGCGATGTCTACAGGTGTACACCCAATTTAGATGATCTGTTCCGAAACAGAGATAGAATGGTTGTTATACGACCCAGAAGTATAGAAAGTGGGATCAATGCCTGATTGATTAGCTTAAGTCCTCTGTGCAAAAATTCTTTTCTAGAATAGGCTTTGTCTGTCTCATAAGATTCTTTGTTGTCTTACCACCCATGGTTTCCGGGTACGAATTTCCAAGGATTGAGGAAACAATTTCCTGGTATTGTAGGCTCTTCTGAGGTCCTGCCGGAAGCACACGGCCTTTTTTTGTGCAGGCAATTATCTGTGATTCACCGAGCTTTTGAAGACTGCGGTACAGAAGAGTTGCAGAATAGGCGGGACAGTGGGCAGGGAGTTCTTTTTTCCTGAGTTTCCGTTTTCCGGAAAAAAAAGTATAAACGACATTCAGGATATCAAAGGCGGCACTGAGCTGTTCGAGTGGTGAATGGGTAAGCGTTTTTAGTTGATAGCTCCGATGTTGCTGGCAGGCAAAGGCAAGTTGGGCACCACCAAGAATAAAAACCCAGCCAAGAAACATCCATACCAGGAAGAGCGGTAAGGTGGCAAAGGATCCATAGATTGCATTATACTTAGACACTCCAATTTGTAGGCTGATATAAACATTCTGTGTCAGAAACCATAGTGTACCGGCAGAGAGGGCACCGATAAAGGCCGGTACTGGTTTGACTTTTGTGTTTGGAAAAAAAATGTAAATCAAAAAGAGGGTCAGGGTAATAAAAAAGAGCGGGACAAATAACAGTAGTCCTGTTTCAAGCAGAGGGCCGGGAAGAAAATCGAGAACTTTTGCCAGAAGGGTATCGTTTTTTAAAACCGCATTTGCTGCAAACCCAAAGTTAATTGAGAGCGGCATCAGGATAAGAAAGGTGAGGTAGTCGGTTACCTTGCGAAGCAGAGATCTCCCAGAGGATATATGCCAGATCGTGTTCATGGAGAGTTCGATATTGTTGAGGACAAGGATTGCACTGAACAGGACACCGAGTACACCAATGGTACCAAGAGTTGCAAAATCCGTATTGTCCACATAAGTAAAGATCTGATCCGCGGCCGCACGAAACTGAGCGGTGAGTTCTCCACTTTTGATCGTTGTAACAGGGAGTGCTTTGGATGAGATGTCGGGTGTGTTGCTGAGAATGTCCGGTACCCCGAGATGGGTAAGAGGAGTCGTTTCTTCAAGAGTATCAAGATAGCTGTACACTACCTGGCGTAATTCATCGCCACCGCCGAGGCCTTTGACCACCGCCGTACTCATGGCAAGCATGGGGACAAGTGATAAAAGAATGGTGTAAGTCAGAGCACTTGCACGAATGTTGAGATCATTCTTGCCGAATTCTTTGAACGTTATAAAAAAAATACGGAGGAGTGTATGTACTTTTTGGAGCAGAAAAGAGCTACTCGCAATGGGGCTGTTTGCCCAGTTCAGTAGTCTGTTGAATGCGGAAATCTTCGTTGTTTGATGTTCTGACATGTGATTTTTGGACGGGAACTAGTTAGGCTAAATTAGCTTTTAGAATACAACCACTTATCCAGCATATTGAAAACAATTTCTCTTTTTATTGGCTTGGTAATATAGTCATTCATGCCCGCTTCAAGACAGAGTTCTCGGTCTCCCTTCATAGCGTTGGCTGTCATGGCAAGGATGGGAACTTCTGTGAATCCAAGTTTTCGAATCTGTCTGGTTGCTTCATAACCATCCATTTCAGGCATCTGCACATCCATCAGGATGGTATCAAAACTTTCAGGATGACTGCTGAACATATCAACGGCAATTTTTCCGTTGGCGGCAACTTCCACACCGTATCCTGCTTTGGTCAGGATCATATGTGCCAGCTTTTGATTCACCAGATTATCTTCAACTAGCAGAATTCGAATGGACTGTTTGATCTCTTCGCGTACGGAATATTGAGTGACCAGCTCTTTGTCTGCAACGGGTGCAGTTATGTCATCTTCACTGCCCAGGGTTCTTGAAAGAGTGCGGAGCAGGATGGAACGCCGAGCCGGTTTATTGAGAAACGCTGTAAATCCGACGTCTTTACATTTCTTGGCAATTTTTTCGGTTGAAGAGGTGTAGGCCAGAAAAGGGATATTCCTACTCTTCAAAGATGATTTTCTGATCATGCTAGCAAGTTCGAACCCGGAGATTACAGGCATTTGGAGATCAATAATTACAAGATCAAAGGGAGTGCCAGCCTCTTCAGCCTGAGCAAGAGTGTCCATGGCCAGAGTTTCATCGAGCAGGGCCGTGGCCTTAATACCTGCATTCGTCAGAAGGTGTTCAAGAATACTGTTGTTTGCAGCATTGTCGTCAACAATAAGCATCTTAGTGCCTTCAATATCGAGTTGCTTGAGTGTTTTTGCCCTAGAAATTGATGATTTACGCATTGTTGCAGTAAAGTGGAATGTGGATCCTTCATTCTGAACACTTTCCACCCAGACTTTTCCCTGCATCAAGGAGGCAATCTTCCTGCAGATGGAAAGTCCTAATCCAGTACCGCCATATTTCCGGGTCGTGGTACCGTCCTCCTGTTTAAATGCTTCAAAAATTGATTCACATTTTGATTGGTCGATACCGATTCCAGTATCTCGGATAAGACAGTGAAGTGTGATATTTGTTTCGTCTTCTTCTTCAACGTTAATGGTGAGTTCAAGCTCTCCTTTTTCGGTGAATTTAGCTGAATTGCCAAGAAGATTTATCAGAACCTGACGGAATCGTCCTGGATCCCCACTGATATTTGCAGGAAGCGTATCGTCAATTTTGCAAAGCACTTCGATTGGTTTGCCGGCAACACGGGGCCGAACCAGTTCGCACACATCGTGTGCCGTGATTTCAGGATCAAAATCAATATATTCAAGACTCATCTGTCCAGCTTCAACTTTAGAAAAGTCCAAGATATCATTGATAAGCCCAAGCAATGCTTCTCCGCTTCGCTTAATGGTCTCGGCGCTGTCACGCTGTTCCTCATCGAGATCGGTGAGGAGAAGCATTTCGGTGAAACCGATAACTCCGTTCATCGGAGTTCTGATCTCATGACTCATGGAAGCAAGAAACTGACTTTTGGCAACGGACGCAGCTTCTGCCTCAAGTTTTGCCTTACGCAGTTCTTTCGTTTGGATTTCAATCTCGATTTGCAATGTTTTCGAGTAGTTTTTCTGCTGTTCCTGGATAATGTGATAACTTTTTTCGTTATCCTCAAGAGTTGCCTGATATTTCTTTTCAAGCACAGAAAACTTTCGGTCAAACTGTTTTTTCTGAATGTTAAGTCTTTTCTGTGCTGCTGCCGTTTTCTGATGACTGCTGAAGAGTTTGCAACAGAGACAAATGTTTTCCGTAAGGCTTGGATGAGGATCCAGTGAAGGGAAAGTAAAGAGCAGCATTGCCTTGATTTTGGGTAGAGCAATGGCTGACCAGTTATTCTCCGGCAAAGAGAAAACACTAAATTCTTTCCTGTTTTCCTTCAGCAGTATTTTGAACTGTTGGATGATCTCCGGGGGGACGGGAGTTAAGTCTGTATTTAGGCTGTGCTGCTTATCCTCATTATCAACACATGTACAGAAACCGTGCGGGACGGAATCTTTGATGAGTGAGAGCAGCACATCTATTTCCTGCTGATATGAAGTTACCGAGTCAAATATTGAAAAACTATCAGCCATGATGTGTACCTAGCCTCCGTAGAGATCCTGTGCGTTACTCATTTCTTCCGGAAGATCCTCTATCAGGACTTTATATTCATCCATATTTTCTTGCATATGAGCAACAAGATGAGAAGGGAGTTCCGGAGTGATATTTGAAAGAGCAGTATAGCCAAGCTGGCCGGTAATGTATTCGGCTATTTGGAGAATACCGGTCAGACTCGAGGGTTCGTAATCACCGCTTTTGAGGTGGTGATCCCGAATGGCCACCTGTATGGTCTCTGGCATTTCCCAGTCGATTGTGAGGAGGTAACCAATTTCACAATGATCAGTTCCGAGATGGTCCTGCTCATGATCGGCGAGAGATTCTCCATCATCACAGGCGTCACAGGCAGCAAAGAAATTTTCCGGATCGACCTGGGACTCAACGATAAGTCCAAAGTCATGGAGAATACCGCAGAGGTAGGCATCATCCCCATTTTCTTCAAAAATTCGCTCGGCAATCATTTTGGCGCAAATAGAAACTGCTGCACAGTGAAGCCATAAATTTTTCCTGGAAAATGCTTCAGAGGTGCTTTCCTCCTTGAAAATATTTTTCAGGGCATCGGTCACTGCAAGGTTATGAAGGTTTTTCATGCCGAGATAGGCAACGGCTCTTCCGATGGAGTCAACCCGCTGGGAAAGTCCATAAAAAGGTGAATTGACAAGGCGCAGTAAACGCACCACCAAGATGGGATCCATTTTGATGACATCCTCAAAATCCTTCATGGTGGAATCCTCATCTGCAATAAGACGAGACAAATTTGTTACTACATGGGGAAGTGTTTTGGTGTCCTTGAATTTGCGTATAAACTTTTTTGCTTTAGACATAAATAACCTTTTAGTGGGAGCGCTTGTTAAGCTATTATCTCCTTCTTGGTGATCGCTTCAGCCTTGACCCGGTCAAGAAGCTCTGCCAGTACAGGTTTAATGTTTTCACGAATATCGCCTGCAACAATAAGGTAGAGCAGGTCGTCTCCGGGGAGAAAACGTCCGCTAAGAGCTTCTGTTACAATATCGAAAATTCCCTCACGCTTCAAAAAATCCTGACGAATGGCTTCAATTTTTTCAAGATCCGGTGTGACTTCCAGTGCTACAACTGTTTTTTTATTATCAGCCCGGGACCAGCCGCGGACGGTGCCGTTATGAATAAGGATCATTCCGACATTGTCGTTAAATCCAGGTTGTTGTTTCATTTCTGCGATGCGTTTTGAAATATCCAATGTGGTAACTCCCAAGTAATATGAATGATAAAATTATAATGAATACGAGTAACTATTCAGCGAGGGCAACTCATTACCTTTCCCACTGAACTGTTTTTAAATAGCCTTCACAATCGGAATTGTCAACCGTTGTGACAACCGAAGTTTACTGAAGTCTAGGTCTGAATTGTATTTTTTTAACAGCCAGAGGGGGATGTCGAATTTTTTTCTGCTGATTTCCCAGATAGTATCACCCTTGTTGACCTTATATGAAGTGACCCCAATGATTTTATATGCATTAAAGAAATCTTCTTCAGTTTCGAGGTGAAAGTCAAATCGTTTTTCCTCAAATTGCTTTGCCGACACCTTTTTCAGGTTGATTTTAAAGTTCTCATCGGGTTGAAGAATCCGATTTTTTGAAAAATTGTTCAGTGTACGAAGCTCTGTCACCGAAATTTTAAGCCAGCCAGCAAGAAGATCCAGCGATTCATTGGGGAGTATCTTTATTGTTCCCTGTGCCTTGTTGCTTCCAGGGGCCATTTTCTGTACACCAAGCTCCCCTAAAATGACACTTCGAGCTTTCTGGATATTCTTCCATGCAGGTTTTTGTTTTTTAGTTGCAGTCAGCACCGGAACGCTATTTGACCGGATTCCTGTTGTTGATGTTTTTTGCTGACTGGAATATTTCTGCTTGGATGATTTGCTTGGCTTTGTAGGTCTTGATTTTGAGAAAGTGTCTGGGATACGAAGGTTTTGCCCGACAAAGATAGCTGCATTTTTATCAAGATTGTTGGTACGTCGTAAAGATTTAAGACTCACCTTGTATCGTTCAGCTATTTTTCCTGCGGTATCGCCTGCTCGTACTCGATGAAATTTAGTTGGTTTCTGAGCTTTGTGGTAAATGCGGCCTGGAATTTTGCTGACACGTATTTTATGTTGATTGGTGTAAGGGAGAAGGAGGGTATAGCCTTTGGGGATATATTTTTTCCCCTGGAGCACAGAACGCCTGAGGGCGGGGTTGTATTTTTTTAGGGTCTGCTCAGAAATTGAAAAATGTCTGCATATGTCAGGAGCAGAAATATACGCAGCAAGGACAAAGCTTAAGGTAGCTCGGGGGGCGTGTTTTCGAACGGAAGGATCTCTTTCAAGTCTTTTTGCTACTCGTATTGCTGCAAGAAATTCAGAATAAAAGTTTCTTGATGCAAATTTAAAATGTCCTTTTTCATAATGTTTGAAAATTTTTTCATAGCTTAAGTGCGCTTTTTTAGCCCGGGCCATTCCGGCAGGGCCATAGTTATAGGCTGTAAGAGCGAGCGGCCAACTGCCAAGAAGCGTGTGGTTTTTTTTAAGGAATTTGGCGGCGGCATGGCTTGCCAGTATGGGATCCTGTCTTTCATCGACAACATAGTTGATGGTTAGATACTGTTTTCCTGTGGAACGGGTAAATTGCCATATTCCAGACGCTCCAAATTTTGAATACGCATTTATATTAAAGGATGACTCAACATGGGGAAGGTAAGCAAGGTCTGTTGGCAATCCCTGAGCTGCAAATATTTTTCGAATTTGGGCCATATAGGCACCAGACCGAATAACGCCGTCAAGAAATCTGTCCTTCTGGCCAATTTGAACCCGAACGGAGTCAGCAGCTTTTTGAAAACGTTTGCGGCTACTCTTACCAAAAAGGGCGGCAACCCGTTTCTCATCTCTGGTCTTGGGGGTAGCCCCCTTGGCCAGTTGATTGAGGATGTGGGTATATTTATTTTTAATTCCTTTGAGAAGGGGGCGATTAATTTTTGAGGCGCCTGGCAGGCGATGGCTGAATATCGGGAGTACTTCGTAGACGATTCCAAGGTTATTGGAATCGTGAACCACGGCCTGGCTGGTGGAGTACTGGCTGTATATTTTTTCCCAAAATTGAACGTTTTTACTAATTACAGGATAAAGAGGGAAAGGGTTTGCAGCAACAACTGTTACGGGGTAAAAAAAAACAAAAAGAAAGAGCCCTAAAATCAGAATGCGCAATTTTGACGTGACTGAGCCTGTAAAAAAAAAATATTTATGGGAGGTGGTTTCCTGCATTACAACAGTCTGTTTTTAGGAAGAAGTAAAAGTCTGTATTAGAAAAAAGAACGTAACTATTCAGCGAGGGGGACAATTTACCCTTAGCACTGAACCGTAACTGTTTAATAGTGCCTCAAATCCGTTCATTTATGACTTCGAAGTGTACTTGTGTTACTCGAGAAGGCAAAAAATGGATGCAGTTGAGGTGCTAGTGAATAGTTACAAAAGAACAAGGTAATATGAGAATGATAAACACTTTAATTGTGTTTTGCTATATTAAATCATAAGGAGTGGTTGATGTATACACCTATCTTGGCAACACTTGGTTTTATCCTGTCTGCTGATAAAAAGAGTGTCCTATTGGTTCATAGAAATAAGAGGCCCAAAGATCAGCATAGGGGGAAATTCAATGGGCTTGGCGGCAAGATGGAACCTGGTGAAGATGCTCTCTCCTGTTTAAAGCGTGAGATTGCGGAAGAAGCAGGAATTGACTGTACACGTACCGAGCTGCGGGGAACTATAAACTGGCCGGGTTTTGGATTGCATGGTGAAAACTGGTTTGGCTTTATTTTTCTGGTTCATGAATATAGCGGCATTCCGGCGAGCACAAATGAAGAAGGCGATTTGCACTGGAAAACAATTGCAGAAATGTCACAACTACCGATGTGGGAAGGAGACAGACATTTTTTACCACTTGTTTTTGATTCAAACCCCAATCCTTTCCATGGTAATATGCCCTATAAAAACGGCTCACCTACGGGGTGGCAATATTCTCGAGATTAGCAGGCTTGCAATTAAACAAATCGGGGGTATAATTGTCCTGTCTTACCAACTAAAAACGATCTTTTATTTATTTATTTTATATTGGAGTATTTGTTATGATTGAAGAAAATGAACTTGCCAGGCTTGAGGGGTTTGTTTCAACGTTGCTAGGGAAATTTAATGTCCTGCAGGCTGAAAAGGCGGATTTAACTGAGCGTTTAGAAAAACGGGAGGCTACCATTGAAACTCTGCAGGATGATCTTGCATCTATGAAGAATGAGCGTGGCGATATCTCTTCTAGAGTGAGTAGTCTAATCGGAAAGATTGAAGAATGGGAATCTGAAAGTGGCGTTTCTCAAGAGATTGATGAGCAGTCAGATAAGGCGTCCGACTCCGGAGTTCAGGGCCATCTGTTTTCAGTAGAAGTGCAGAGCAGCAACAGTTAATTGATCTTTAAAATTCTGTAAGAGGTAACTCTATTGGAACGACTTGTTCGTTTTGAACTCATAGGAATCGAATTTGCTTTTTATACCGGTGCGCCGGAAGAAGAGGTGGATGAGATTATTAAGATGGTGACTGATCTTGTGGAGGAAAATTGTTCCTCTGCTACCACTGGGAGTGTTGCGGTTGGAAAAGTCGCGGTTCTGGCAAGTCTTAATATTGCCTCAAAATATGTAGAGTTAAAACGCGATTTTAATAACTATAAGCAGAAAACTGAAAGCCGGTTGGTTCGTTTAGGTGAGCAGATTAACGAAGGACTAGTAGAAGAAAAGAAGCTTTCGGGAAGATAATCTGTTTTTTTTCGAGAACTTTGCTATACTAGTTTCAAATAAGAAGAGTTTATAGTTTTCCCTGGCCTGTTGGTGATCTCCAGTGTTGTTGAGCCAACTCTCTTAAAAAGGGTAACTCCGCTGTATCTTGATGGAAAATCGCTTGCGAATTCCCTGGCGGTTATATGAGGCTACCCACCTATACTATAGGTTTAACGTTCCTGCAGACACGGCAGGGTGGGGAATTTTACTTTATCAGGACAATGTTTGTTTGAATATTGTTTCTGTTTGCATATTCCGAAACGCTTTTTGCAGTATATGTGAGGGCTTGCGGAAATTACCGATGAAATTGATTGCGGTTGAAGGAAAGAGTTTTTGGAAGGAAGATTTATAGAGGAAGAAAAAATCTGTCTACAATGCTGTTCGACGGATACTTGAGTAAGTGTCCGATTTTACATATAGAGAAGAAAAAATATAATTGTGTATGTGTGGTGGTTCTGTGAAAGCCTCTGTCCAGCTTTTTTGATCTGGTCAGGAAATTCAGGAGATAGCAAAGGGGTGTATTGCAGCCTTTGAGGACTGACGGGTGAATGAAAGCCCGGGCTTTATGGATTCATTATGTGTGTTAAACATTTTTTTCGTGTAGCAGATTACTGTACTGTGTTTGCAGGTGATGAAAGGAATGAGAACGATCTTGTTTTTGTAGCTTTCGGTTAGCTTGTTTGACGCTGTCTTTCTATTTCTTAATCCCCTTTGTTCTAAGGGGCTTCTACTCACTCCTTGCTTTACTGCTCCAGTCAATTGTATCGATATGGGGGAGTTCTTGTGGATTTTCAATTAATTATATATCTAGGCGCTGGGATTGTTGCTGGTATTGTAGCAGGAGTTTTATTGCGGAAGCGACTGGTTGAGGGCCATGAGGCCAATATCAACTCTCAGGGGAAGCTGATTATTGAAACGGCTATTTCTGAGGCTGAACAAATAAAAAAAGAATCATTGTTAAAGGCTAAAGAGATAGCTTACAACCAAAAACAGAGTGCACAGGAAGAAATTAGGAAAGAAAAGAAGGATCTGAAGGAAGAATTACAACGTCTCTTGCAGAAGAAGGGGCAGTTGAAGCAGGAATGGTCAACTCTTGATAGTCGTAAGAAAGAACAGGATAAACACTCCTGTCACCTGGAAAATCAGGAAAAAAAGCTGGTAGAAAAGAATAAGGAAGTTGAACTGCTCATTGGCAAGCAGCGCTATGAACTGGAAAAGCTTTCCGGGCTTAGTCAGGATGAAGCAAAAAGAATGCTTATGGAGTCTCTTGAAAGTGAGGCTCGTATGGATGCTGCAAAGCGTTTAGCCCGTATCGAAAATGAGATGAAAATGGAAGCTGATCGTAAGGGGAAGAATATCCTTGCGCTGGCTATTTCCAGGTATGCCGGAGACTATGTTGCTGACAAAACAGTTTCAATGGTACCTCTGCCAAGTGATGAGATGAAGGGTCGAATTATTGGCCGTGAAGGAAGAAATATCAGAGCTATTGAGGCTGCTACTGGAATTGATATTATTATTGATGATACCCCAGAGGCGGTAATTCTTTCTGGTTTTAACCCTGTTCGTCGTGAAGTTGCCCGTCTTGCACTGTTGCAGCTTATTAATGATGGGCGTATCCACCCTGCCCGAATTGAAGAAGTTGTTGAGAAGGTATCCAAAGAACTCGAAGGTGTTATGCGAGAGGCAGGGGAGCAGGCAACGTTTGATGTTGGTGCTCATGGCGTCCATGTGGAACTGATTCACCTTCTTGGTCGTTTAAAATATAGAACCAGTTACGGGCAGAATGTGCTGCAGCATTCCCTTGAAGTGGCGTTCCTCTGCGGGATTATGGCTTCAGAGCTTGGTATCGATGTGAAGATGGCTAAGCGTGCAGGATTACTCCACGATATCGGAAAGGCTGTTGATCATGAGGTTGAAGGTTCCCATGCGGTAATTGGCCGTGATCTTGCCAAAAAGTATGGTGAATGCGAAGAAGTTGTCTATGCGATTGGTGCTCACCATGAAGATCAGCCGCCACAGTCGGTTCTAGATGTTCTAGTCCAGTCCGCCGATGCTCTTTCCGGAGCAAGGCCTGGAGCCAGAAAAGAGATGCTTCAATCCTATGTTAAAAGGCTTGAAGATCTTGAGGCGATAGCAAGTGATTTTGACGGTGTGGAAAAATCCTATGCTATTCAGGCAGGCCGTGATCTTCGCATCATTGTAGATTCCCAGAAGGTGAAGGATGGAGCGGCGACCCTACTGAGTCAGGATATTGCAAAAGCAATTGAAGAAAAGCTCACATATCCCGGTCAGATCAGAGTAACGGTTATTCGTGAAACCCGTGCGGTTCAATACGCTAAATAATATCAATTTCATACGATAATACAATTTTAAAATGGCAAATATAGAAGAACAGATAGCCCTGCTGGAAAGGGGTGTGGTTGATTGTATCGGGCATGAAGAGTTGCTCAAAAAACTGAAAAAATCTGAAGAGACAGGTGTTCCGCTTCGGGTGAAGGCCGGCTTTGATCCAACGGCTCCTGATTTACATCTTGGGCATACGGTGTTGCTCCAAAAGCTCAAGCATTTTCAGGATATGGGGCATGATGTTTTCTTTCTGATTGGGGATTTCACCGGAATGATCGGTGATCCCACCGGAAAATCTGAAACTCGCAAGGCACTGACCCGGGAAGATGTTGCGGCCAATGCTGAAAGTTATAAGGAACAGGTTTTTAAAATTCTTGATCCTGAAAAAACAAAAGTTGTATTCAACTCCGAGTGGCTTTCAAAACTCGATTCCTTTGATATGATACGACTTGCCTCTGAGCTGACCGTTGCCAGAATGCTCGAACGTGAGGATTTTAAAGTTCGCTTTCGTGAGGGGAATCCCATTTCCATCCATGAGTTTATATATCCTCTTATTCAGGGCTATGATTCCGTTGCACTTAAGGCTGATGTGGAACTTGGTGGGACGGATCAACGCTTTAATCTGCTGATGGGAAGAGATCTGCAGCGCTCAAGAGGGCAAGTGCCTCAGGTGGTTCTGACCCTTCCATTGCTAGAAGGACTTGATGGCGTCAATAAGATGAGCAAGTCTCTTGGAAACTATATTGGAGTATCCGAACCTGCCAATGATATCTACGGGAAAGTACTCTCCGCTTCAGATGATTTAATGTTTCGTTATTATGATCTGTTAAGTGATCTCGACCGTGATGAGATTGCTGCTTTGAAGGCGAAGATGGACTCTGGAGCTTTGCATCCAAAAGAGGTGAAAAAGCAACTGGCCCGTGAACTTACTGCACGTTTTCATTCCATTGAGGCCGCAAAACAGGCAGAAGAGAACTTTGAAAAGGTTTTCAAAAAGGGCGGATTGCCAGATGATATAGAGGAGAGAACGATACGCTCAGAGGAAAATATCTGGTTGCCTCAGCTTCTTGTCGATCTGGAAATGGT
>CAZDJE010000008.1:0-6753 GCA_964505715.1 uncultured Desulfocapsa sp.
GAGTAGAAGACCGATTGTTGTTTTATCGGGTCCTATCAATGGTAGAATATCTGTTAGGAAATCAGTGTCCTGGGCTCGTATCTGAACAAAAGATTTGTCCTGCATATTTGCCGGAAGTGATGGCAGGAGTTTTGTGGCCAGTTCTGTATTGGTGGAAAGGCTGATAGTCGCGTGGTTTGTGTCATAGAGCATTACTTCATTGGTGGTAAGTTCACTGACCTGTTTGACCCAGAGGGAAGAATCAAGGGCGAGTTCCACGTACCCAATGGTGTTGTCATCATCATCGGTTATGACGGTTGCGACACTATAGGAAACGGCATAGATCTGCTCCGATTTTTGCGGAGCACGGAAGAAATAATGAAATTCAAAATCATCTGCAGCTTTTTTAAACAGTTTTTGGAAGTCATCTGGCAGGTGTATGGGATAGGACGGGCTGTCCTGCATCTGTTGCAAGAGGATTTTGTAGTTTGCATTATAAACTATGAATTTTGTAATATGCTGTTCCTGCAGGGAGAGAAACAGGCCGTCCAGAACCATCTTGGAGGAACTGTCCTGTGGGTCAGTAATAAAACGTATTGTTTCATCGGTGTTTAAGACATTGGTTAATCCTTTTTCGAGGATAGCGCGTTGGTTTGCAATGGCTCCGTTCAGAGCAATAGTATCACCAATTTGCATGGTGCGATTACGGTCCTGTTTTAATGCTCCTGTTCCCTGGGTGTAAATATAAAAAAAGACAGGAAGAAGAAGGAAAAGGGGAAGGGCAATCATTCCCATGATTTTGAACTTTAAGGACAAAGAATTCATCGTACTCCTGCTTAGGGAAAGGATTGATTAGTTTGCTCTCTGCGTACTCCTTGGAGTATATCATAAGAAAGGAGTAAATGTGAAATGGATATGCGATTTTTTTGCGGTAGCCGCTTAAATCATTGGCTTCCTTGCCGTTTGAAAAGGAGTTTGAACGTTTTTTTATTCTGGGTGAAAAAAATTTTGCAAAAATATATGAACCAGCAATATGTTGATTGATTTCTGTCAGGGGTGGACAGTGGGGGATGGTACCGGCAAGAGATGAGAGTTCTTACCACCATTGAGGACTGCTATCCATTCTCCGATAAGATCTTCAGCACGTGGCCCTAAAATTTGGACCCCGAGTGGACACTCCTTTTTGTCGATGGACGAATGGTATCCAGAATTTTCTTTGCAGCGATTGGAAAGATGCCCAGAATAACAAAAGAGAGTATGAGACCAGGAGAGAGGATACCGGAAAGCGAGTCGATCTTTCCCAGTTCTTTACCCGCATTGGCAAAGACAATAGTTGACGGCAACATTCCCAGTTGCGAAACCCAGTAGTAGGTTTTTAAAGGAATCTTGGTAAGTCCCATGGCCAGATTTATAACAAAAAAAGGAAAGACAGGAAGCAGACGTAGAGTAAAAAGATAAAATCCGCCTTCCTGTTCCATGCCGTTATTGATTTTTTGAAGTTTATCGCCAAATTTGTTCTGTACCCAGTCCTGCAATAGATAGCGTGAGACGATGCAGGCAAGAGTTGCCCCTATGGTTGAGGCAAATGAAATAATGATGGTTCCGGTAACCAGTCCGAAAAGAGCACCACCTGCAAGTGTGAGGATAACTGCTCCCGGAAGTGAAAGTGCCGTGGCTGTAATGTAGATGAGCATATAGCTTACAATGGTAAGAATTGAATGCTCGTTATAATATGCGGCAAAGGCGGTCTGTGATTCCTTGAGATAGCCAAGGTTCAGGTATTGTCCGATGTTTAGGAGTTTGAAAAGGAGGATAAGAAGGAGGATTACAGCAATTATAATAACTTTTTTAACTCTATTTTGTGACATAGAGTTTATTCGCTTTTTGTCTTTTTGAAAAACTGAAAGCCATAGTTGGCAGCACCAAGAAGGGCAGCATTTTTATGCAAAATGAGATGGATAGGGATGGATTCCATCAAGGCTGCCATCTTTTCTTTATCTCTGAATGCTTTCAGAAATGGCTCAAAGGAAATATGTTCTGCAATTCTGGGCAGAATGCCGCCAGCTATAAATAAGCCTCCTGTTGGATAGGTTTTTAGTGCCAGGTTTCCGGCCTCCGCACCAAGGATTTCCATAAAAATGGCAAATGTTCTTAGACAGAGTGGGCAGGGAGAGGCGGAGAAGGCACCCTCTGAGATGGCGGCCGTCTTGTCCGGTGCAGTTGCTACTCTTTTGGAGCATGCAACATCAATTGAAATGTCTGTACTTGCAAGAAAATCGTAGATATTGGGGATGCCAACCCCGGAGCAGAGGAGTTCGTAGCTGACGGGCCTCTGTTTTTTCAGCATAAAGCTGAGAAGCTCGGACTGTTCTTGATTTAAGGGGGCAAAATCACAGTGCCCTCCTTCGGTTCCCTGGGGGAAAAAACATGCATCACGGTGGAGAAGGATTCCTTCTCCAAGGCCTGTTCCCGGGGCAATCACTGCCTGGATAGAGTTCTGGGTCTTTTGTCCCTGCTGAATCTGCAACAGCTCCGGTTCTGCCAGAGAAGGCAGAGAACTGCAGATAGCAGTGAGATCGTTAATTAATTTGACCTTGCTGAAGCCGAAGTCTTTCAGGAGCTCCTGTTCCCCAATCTCCCACTCTCGATTGGTCAGTCGTGCCCTGTTGTTGTCAATAACAGCAGCAACGCCAAAACAGCCATAGCGTGGGGTCGGTTTATCTGTACTGCTGAGGAACTCTCTTAAAACATCGTAGAAGCTGTGAAACTCGTTGTTGTTGTAGCGCTGGCGGCAAAGAGGCGGAGTGTCCGTTCCCTGCGTAAAGTCATAGATTGCCAGGTCACTTTTTGTTCCGCCTATATCTGCCGCCAACAAATGAGTCATATTATTTTTCTTCCACTGGGAATTTTGATCTGAACCAATCTCGCCATCCACCTTTCAGTGCATAAACATCGGTGAAACCGTCTGCTATTAACTGTTGTGCCAGACCGGCACTTGTAGCTTCGTTCGGTCAGGCGCAGTACAGAACAATGGTTTGATCTTTTTTGTAGTCCTTTGACCACTTGGCGATCTCACTGCCAAGGACTCGCACTGCTCCGGTGATTTTAAATTCGCTGGAGCTCCAGTCTCTTCCGGAACGGACATCAAGAATAGCCAGGGTACTTGAGTTGAGCTGCGCCTTGAGCTCTTCTTTACTCATGGTGGGAACGTCACTGGCTATTGCCGGCAATCCCGCACTAAGCAAAAGAAATGAGAGTAGAAGGATAAGTTTTTTCATAAAGATTTCTCCGTTTGTTGAGTTGTGGGTTCTGGGGTTAGTTTTTTGTGCAGCAGGTACCAGATGGCCGCAAGCAGACCACCTGCTCCAAGCATGGACGTGATAAAGCGTATTGTTTCGGTTCTTTGTGGACTTGTGGTGATGAGGAAAAGGACCCCGCCAATCAAAATAGCCGTGCTGAGAGCTCCGGCTATGGGCATGTGTCCTGTTCTTTTCTGTATCAAAATAACTGCAGAAAGAGCGAGCAGGGAGTGATGAATAAGCCAGAGAATGAGCGCACCGTGCAGGAGTATTTCGAGTAAATCGTCTCCTGCAAGCCCTCTGGCCATCAGGATTCCCGTGGCAAGAGCAACGAGTGGAGGCAAAAGATATCGCTGTTTTTTTACAGAGAAGAGGCTTTTAGTGTTGGGGCTGAGTGTGATTGCCCCAAGCATGCTCCTGCACATAATTAGTAGTCCAGTAATGGCAGCAGAGGTTCCGCTGATAATAATCAGCCCCATTATCTGCCGCCCTGGATCACCCATTATTTTTCGTGCAGCTGTCATATAGGGGATTGTGGATGAGCCCAAACGTTCCGGATTCACATAACTAAGAGAGGCAAACATCCAGAAAGAGAAAAGCACAAAAGCGATTGCGGGGATTAAAAATGATTGCTTTGAGCCGCCGCTTAACCTGCTGCCAGTGAAGAGCAGGAGAAGGAGTGCGGAGGAGGCAGCGGATACCTTCTCTGGTTTTTGAAGTAGTGCATTTCCAGGTTGTTCTGCTCCTGCTATGCCGACCACAGTGAGAAGAAATAAGCCGCCTGCCGCAAGAAGAACAAAGATAATCTGCGCCCTCAAGATTATTTTTTCGGGAAAAGCCTGCAAAATACTCAGCAGTCCCAGAAGGAGAAAGGAAAACCCGAAGTTTGGAAACCAGTAAAGAAAAACTTCGTTGAATGTGTATCCTGAGCTGACAAGCAGAGCTGTCGCAGCCAGTGTAACAAAGGGAAGACAGGAAACGATAGTTAGGCAAATTGCCGGGATTGTTCCAGTGAGACTGCTAAGCAGCAGAAAGTCGCTACTGTTTTCTGTGGCGAGTGATTGCTTGATGAGGTTGCCTGTGAGAGCAAAGAGAAGAGCAACGGCAGCCAGCGCAGGGATTGCCAGCCATCCCATATTTCCAGCACTGTTTCCTGCAATAACAAGTGATTCGGGAGAGAGTAGCCATCCTGCTCCGAGGGCTATGGACAGCCAAAAAGAGTGTTTCATAAATCCTGCCCTATATTAAGGATGGTTAAAAAATCTTACAAATCGGAAGGTCGTACACTGTCATACTTTCGCAAGGGACTGGTACTTTTATGTGATCTACTTGTCTTCAACAGTGATAGCATCTTCCTCACAGAGTTCTACGCAGGTAAAACATCCATGGCACTCGTCACTGTTTACAGGAACAGCTTTGTTTTCAATGAGTTCGTAGACTTCTCCTGGACACCCTTCGACACATTCGTTACAACCGGTACATTTTTCTTCCTGAATGGTGATGTGCCACATGGTGCAGTCTCCTAGTGAGGTTTACGTATGATTTTAAGAAAGTATATGGCTCACTTTGAATTAAATCAAGAGTTATTGCTAAGAATGAGATCTACTCTTGATTGGGTTCTGTCAGGAGTTGCTTTGCGGGAGAAAAAAGGATAGTTCTATTCGCCTTTGATGTGGAGGAAGAGCATGAAAGTGTTCCAAATCCTCTTAGCTGAACTTTTTCGTTATTTTGCATGGCCTCTGACAGTATTTGTGCCAGAACCTTAAGGCATTCTCCGGCCTGTTCTACTGACATCTCTGTTCTGTCGCTTAGGCTCTCCGGGCGGAGTTCGATGTTCTGTTCCTGGTCAAGAAATCCAAAGCCATTGCATTCTGGACAATCCATATAGGAGAATTGAAATCTGCTGACTCCGCCAAACCATGTCATTTGACCTGTACCGTTACAGCCGGGGCAGGGAGGTGCTTGCATCTGTTTCATAGGGTCTTTTGATCTGTTTAGCGACGCTTACCGGTGAGTGAACCAAGAATGCCACGGACGAGTGAACGACCGATCTGAGAACCAAAACTTCGGCCAATGGATTTAAGAGTGCTTTCCAGTACCGACTGCCGAGGTCTTCCGGGGCTTCGCTTTTGTTGTTTTTCTTCTTTGGCCGCAGTTTTTTCACGCTCAAGCCTGGCCTCTTCTTCTAGCCGTTTTCTCTCCAGTGCCTCTTCTCTTGCAATCAGGAGCTCGTATGCGGATTCGCGATCAATTAAGGTTTCGTAACGTCCCTTGATTGGAGAGCGTTCCAGAATCTTGCTTTTGTCTTCAGGAACCATGGGCCCAATCTGGGAATGAGGTGGGGCCATTAGACACCAGTCCACCATGGTGGGACGCCCTTTGGGGTCGAGGGTGGAGACCAGTGCTTCACCAACTCCGAGTTCGGTGATGGTTTTCTCCGTGTCGATTTCAGGGTTTTGGCGAAAGGTTTGGGCGGCTACTTTTACAGCCTTCTGATCCTTTGGGGTGAATGCTCGTAGGGCATGTTGGATACGACAACCAAGTTGTCCAAGTACCTCGTCCGGTATGTCATTTGGATACTGGCTGACAAAGAAAATACCAACTCCTTTGGAACGAATCAGACGCACAACCTGGGTTATGCGATCGATCAGTGCTTTTGGTGAATTATTAAATAAAAGGTGCGCTTCATCGAAAAAGAAAACCAGTTTTGGCAATGGTGCATCGCCCCGCTCGGGTAATTCTTCCATCAATTCAGAAAGCAGCCATAGCAGAAAAGTTGTATATATTTTGGGGTTTGAATAGAGCGATGAAGCATCGAGGAGACTGACGACGCCACGGCCGGAGAAATCACTGTGCATCAGGTCATCAATGTTCAGAGCGGGTTGGCCAAAAAACATTTCACCACCGGATTCCTTGAGAACCAGCAGTTTACGTTGAATAGCAGAAACACTTTGGGATGCAATGTTACCGTACTCTTTTGCGAGTTCTTTGCGGTTTTCAGCCATCCAGTTAAGCATGGATTTGAGATCTTTTAAATCAAGGAGCAGCAGTCCTTGATCGTCGGCAATGGAGAAGGCGACGTGGAGAATACCACTCTGGGTTTCGTTGAGTTCAAGAATATTAGCGAGTAGGACAGGTCCCATTTCAGAAATCGTTGTGCGTACCGGATGACCGCTTTTTCCTTCAATGTCCCAAAATAGGGCCGGACAGCCTTCAAAGGGGTGATCGGTGATCCCCATATGTTCCAGGCGCTCGCTAACCTTCGGGTGCGGTTTTCCGGGATTGGAAATACCGGAAAGATCTCCCTTCACATCGGCTGAGAAGACGGGTACCCCAAGTCTAGAAAAGGCTTCTGCAAGCAGTTGTAAAGTGACTGTCTTTCCAGTCCCCGTGGCCCCGGTGATTAAACCATGACGATTGGCCATGGCGGGATTGAGAAGAACATGCTGACCTGTTTTATTGCCGCCGATAAGAA
>CAZDJE010000008.1:6853-61100 GCA_964505715.1 uncultured Desulfocapsa sp.
TTTCCCTACTATATCGTTATCAGGAAGGATAATCAAATCTGAGAGCAGGACGAACGCGATTATTTTTATCCTTCACATTACAGTTGATGTAGGTTGTCTGGCCAATTCGCTGCATCCCATTATGATTATGGATATGACCAAAAATGTGGAACGCAGGAGCAATACGCTGTACCGTTTCCAGAAGGTCCGTACAACCATGGCTGACACCTCCATCTTCATCCATAACTCCGGCTGGTGGGCTGTGAGTGATGAGGATATCGGTATCCTGCGGGATCAGATCCCATTTTTCTCGTATGGTTTTGCCACGGGGCAGGGCAAAGGCATCACAGGCCCTAGTGTTGAAGAGAGCCTGCCATGGGGAACCGTAAAATTTGATCCCTTCTATGGTGATGCTTTCGTCCTGCAGGTAGGTAGCATCGTGGAGCAGCTCACGGCCAAGATCTGGTGCAGAGGCAAGTAGGTGATCATGGTTGCCGCCAATGACTAGCTTGTATTTGTGCGGCAGGGTTTTTAGGAAAGTATTGAACCCTGCAACGTCTTGAATGGTTCGACAGATTGACATGTCGCCAGCAAAGATAAGAATGTCGGCGTCCGGGATTTTTACACCCTGGTGGAGCGTATGGGTGTCACTGAATGCGGTAATCTTCACGGTTCAATTTCGTCAATGGATCGAATATCCATCGCTTCAGTTTTGTTGTTGTTGTCAGGGCTGGTAACTATTTTAAACTCGAAGATATTGTCTGAATTCGAGAAGAGGCTATCGGAGCTTGCACTCGATTTGGAACAGTGGAAGAAGACACTTTCAGCTTGGAGCCCATTGTGCTGTAGCGAATAGTAGCGCATAAAACCAAAGCCGCGATCGCTATTGTAATTAATTGGAAAACCGCGATGCCAGTTTGCCCCTTCTTTCTGAATGGGGAGAAGACCAGGGATCAGAAAACCGGAGAGGAAACTGTCCGCCTCCTCCTTGAGTTCACCACTCACATTATTAAAGGCGATCACCTCTACCCGACACCCCATATTCTGCAAAGCCTGAACCAGGCGAATAAAATCACCATCTCCGGTGAGGAGAATAACCTTGTCAAGATTCCTTGCCTGGAGCAGGGCGTCAATGGCAAGATCCATATCGGCATTTGCTTTGGTGGTGAGAATTCCCTCGTCATCAACGAAGTGTTTGACGTATTTTTTTATAACCTTGAATCCGCATTGGCGCAGGATATTGTGATATCGATATAACTTGAGACGATATTCGCGGTCTTCTTTGGTACGTTCGCCATCTTCTGCCAGATAGCAATTGGCGCGGAGCATATTGGAGTTGCCTCGATTGGCAAGATCGACCAAAACGTCGTAGCGCATTCCATATCCGCCGCAAATTCTGATATTCTCAGCATCAACGTATATTCCGGTTTTTAATGTCATAGTATTTTACTGAAGTTTCCTGTAAATTTAAAAGAGTTTGGAGGCCTTGAGGAATTCCCATTTCGGAGTCTACGCTTACCACGTTTCAAATCAAGGTGTGTGAACTATTTTACCGCAGGCATAGAGAAGATATTCCGAGGATGTAAATTTTCTCGCAAAGAAGAGTTGGGACGAAAAGAGAATTTTTCAAGGGTGCCTTCAGTTCTTATTCCATAAACGATCGTGTAGGGCAAGGTTTTTACGATAGATGTTTATGGATTTTCTGCTGCGGAGTTGCTTATTGTATTTAAATTTGGACACTAAAAGATGCTATGATCTCAAAGACCGCTCAAATAGCAGTACTGTATGGCCCCCGGATTGATTCTATGCAGCAGGGGGTGAAAACTCCGGTCGTCAGTCCGCAACTCGAACCGGGAAAGATGACTTTCGCAACGGTGGTGGAGAGTCGTGGCCAGAACATGTTTATGCTGGAGGCGGCTGGCCTTCGCTTTGAAGTGCAATCTCAACTTCCCCTGACAAAAGGGGAACAGATTCAGGTTCAGGTGATGAAAACCAGTCCTGTCCTAGAATTACAAAAAGTTGATTCCGGAATTCCTGCTCAGGTACGACAATCACTTGCTCTTGCAGGCGATATAATAGACGTTAAACCTCTTCTCCAAAGTCTCCAGAAGAGTTTCTTTAGTGTTCCCCAAACTCCTTTATCCACTTCTCCGGCATCAGCTACTATTGCCACTCAACCCGCGGCCGCAGCATTACAATTGTCCTTGGCAACAGCTCAAAAAATGGAGCCAGGAGCGGTGGAGCAGTTGGTTCGTGAGGGGAATTATACGGTGAAGGCAACTGTTCTTGAACATCTGGGTGAAAACAGGATAGTGGTTCGGATTGCAGGAGAATCTTATCAACTTCAGGGCCATGTGCCTGCTGCCCCTGGTGAGAGCAAACAACTGCGATTACAGTCTCTGCAACCGGTACCTGTTTTTATGATTGTTGATGAAAAAGGAGTAGTGGACAAAACCCAACCACTTTCCCTCACCACTCAAACACAATCCCTATCGCCACTGATGCGAGCTCTGCAATTGCCACTGTTTACCGGTCTTGATCTGTTGCCGCCAACTCAGCAGCAGTTACTGCAGAATCTGCAGAGTCTGCATCCGGACAGACTGCAGGAGCCAGGTGCCGGTGAACTTCTGAAAAGCAATCTGGAGCAGCTGGGGATTCGTTCGGAAACACTGGTGGCACAGGGGAGAGGAAAGGATTCGGCAAATCAGTTGAAATCGGTTCTGGCAGAGATAACTCGGATGTTTCAGGGACAGGAGGAGATCGTCGCAACGGCTAGCCGACTGTTGGCCACTCTTGAAGTGAACCAGTTTGCCCAGGCAAGTCTGCAGCAGGACAATGGTCTTCTTTTTCCACTTCTTTACTCTTTTCTTCAAAAAGGGTACTTGATGGTGGATCAGGACAATGAAGCGGATACGGGAAAAAATAGTGCTGAAGATAGCTGTTCCTGCACTTTACACCTTAGCGTGGAAGGGCTTGGTGATATACGGGTGAGATGTGTTCAGGATAAGGAGTCAGTTCGGATTGCATTTTTCCTGGATAGTCAGGAAAAGGCTGATTTCGTTTCCACCTTCGATGCTGAATTGAAAGAAAAAATCAGTTCGGCTCCTCTTCTTTCGCTCAACTTTGCAACCGGAGCTGGTTCTCCTGGTACAGCATTGTTGCAGAAAATTATTCCGGATAAACAGCCTATTGTGAATACCCGTGCTTGAGTTGTTAACCAAGAGAAGTACTATTCAGAATCTCACGGATGTTTTCCAATGAATCCTTTATTCCCAAGGACTTATCCAGGCATTTACAAATTTCGATTGAATCGATCTCGGTTTCAAAGATAGTACAGGTAAATCCTGTTAATAAACTGAGCCTCTTGCAAAATAGATAGGACAAAGAGCCACAACATAACAACACGAAATGATGAAGTATCACGGTATTTTATGGTATTGTTTTGTACCTCCAAAAACAAAACCAAGGAGAATGCTAATGAAGCTCAACGACAAGATATCATGGTAAAAGGGCACGGTAAGGTAACTCAGCATTTAATGTTGGGGGCATCGTCTTGTTCGCCGATCAGCTCATGTGCCTGCTTTAATAAACTATTAGAGTATACAAAATGCGTTATCGTAGCAGGAGATGTGCGCCTATGGGGCCATACATTTTAAGAAAAACAAAAACACTGTAGTCTATAGATGGCACGGCCACTACGATTGCCTATTGCCAATCCCCTTGTATGTCGTTAGCTTTCAATTTCATCTCTTTTGTAAGAAACTCAATGTATACTTTTTTAAGTGAAATGGATGGAATTCTGTCAGAACAGTATTTCACTTACCATCTTGGTAAGGCTCTCGAACCTATATCGTTCCATCCGATAAGAATTCACCTCCGTTCCTTCTCTGCCGTTGTGGCGGAGGATGTAAATTATCCGATTAACACACTGAAAAGAAAATGACAGAAAGAGTTGATCCCCGAACGAAACAGGAACTGAAAGAATTGATGAGTGAACTCGGGCCGGACACCCCACTTCTTCTCCTTTCTAATCTTATTGTGATTGTGCTTGCTTTGGTTCAGGGATGGAACATTCTTCCTCTTCTTTGGGTCTACTGGTGGCAGAATAGTATCATCGGATTTTTCAACTGGTGTAGGATTAAAAAATTAAAGCATTTTTCAACGGAAGGATTCAAGATTGATGGAAGGCTGGTAGACGCTACAGAAAAAACGAAGACGAACACTGCTCTTTATTTCCTGCTCCACTATGGATGTTTCCAACTCTTCTATTTAATCTTTATCATCACTCTGGGCCAAGCCATAGAATATGAAGTGCTTCTTTCAGCCACGATTGGCATAGCAATATTTTTCTTTAATCACTTCTATTCCTATCGTTACAATCTGGTAAAAGACCTTGCTTCCAATCCCAACATCGGTACCTTGATGTTCTTTCCCTACCTCCGTGTTATTCCCATGCACCTGATTATTTTCATCGGACTCTGGGCAGGCCATGGATCTCGGACTGAGCTTTTTTTCTTTCTTTTTATGAAAACCGGAGTTGATATGCTCATGCATGTGGTTCAGCATGTAGACTGGAAGGGAGATGGATTGTTGACTAAAAAGAAGAGTACGAAACTCAAGACAAGGATCAAGCTCTGGTTTTTTATTGGGTGGGTTGTACTTCTGGTTCTTGTGTTAATTACCTTTCTAGTGGTAGCTGAAATTAACAGATAGTACTATGCAATTCATTTCTTCAACTTAAAAAAAAGACCATGTCAATACGGAGCTGGGTCACCCCTGAAAAAAGTATATAAAGGGTTATGTAAGGGAAAAATGATTTTTTAATAAAAAATTGACTAAACAAACTGGGATCGTTAGTGTTTGGGGTTGGAATATTTATTGGCGTTGAAGCCTTACACCACACATCACCAAGAAGGCGACGTTGTTGGGATGCGTTTTGTTTTCTCATAGTTTCAGTGTGTTATCGCGTGAAAAAATCATGAACAATACCAAGTTAGCACAAAAATGGATTCTCCTTGTACTGTTTGTAGTAGGAATCACTATTCTGCACTACGGTACGGCCTATGGACAATATTATTTTGATGTGTTTTACGGGGAACTTTATTTTTTCCCAATTGCACTGGCAGCTTTCTGGTTCGGAATGCGCGGGGCTTTGCTTGTCTCATTAACGATCACTGCCTGCTACCTCCCTTACGTTATCCAGCACTGGCAAAACTCGTCCATGAATGATTTCGATAGAGTTTTATCTCTTCTGTTGTACAACAGCCTAGCCGTCTTTTCTGGTTTTTTAAAAGATCGGGAAGCGGTTTCCCGGCAAAAGCTATCAGAGGCTGAGAGTCTGATAGTCATGGGTAAAGCTCTTGCTGCGGCTGCTCACGATATGAAAACACCCCTTATGCTTATCGGCGGATTAGCCAGGCGCATATTGAAGAAAATTGACAATAAAGATATGGCTCGGGAGAAGCTGGTTCTTATTATAAAAGAAACAGATAAAATGGATAGCATGACCAGGAACATGCTTGACTTTTCCAAGCCTCTGACCCTGAACCGGATACAGAGATGCTTTGACACAATCGTGCAGGACTCTCTGAAAAAAGTTCACGAGGAAGCTCGAAAGCATAATGTTACTGTTGAATACAACTCTTATCCTAAGGCGATGGATATCAGCGTTGATGCTTTGCGTCTAGAACAGGTAATTGTTAATCTTGTGGTGAATGCTATTGAGGCATCTCCTGATAAGAGCACTGTTGCGGTAACTCTTTCCCAGACACCAGAAGAGGGGCTGATTTTTGATGTGGCGGACTGCGGATGCGGCATACCGTTTAAGGAAAGACAGAAAGTGTTTAATCCGTTCTTTACCACTAAAAAAGAAGGGACTGGTCTTGGATTACCAATAGTGAAAAAGATTGTTGAAGCACACGGCTGGACATTACACATTCTTGATAATGGTGAGGGTGGCACCATTTTTAGAGTCGACATTAAAGAGGCCACTCCAAATGAATTTGTTTATCCGTAAATTGACTATAAAGGAACATCTTGAAGACCACTAATGAATCTGGACAGCCCCCGATTGATTGTGGTCGGCCAATAATTGGGGACAGGATGATGACATCAAAGCAACTGCTTTAGTCAATAAAGAAATGAAACGTTCGCAAAAGAGGTTTTTCTAACCTCCTCCTTTAATTACACATTTTTTCCACTCCAACCTAGTACCTAGACGGAAGGTCTTTTGAAAATAAATCGGTGGGTTGGTGTTAGGCCTAGGTGTTTGTTGAGGGCCCTCTCTCTTTGCATAAGGAGTGTTTTGCAACTTAACGACCGCAGAGCATGTAGCCTAGAATTGGCTGGCATTTATTTTTGCAGCTGGGATAGAATTCTTTGTGGAACCTTGTAGAAGATTTGTTTTCTTTGCCAAAGTAGAATTCGGTCAATCCGAGAGGCGTCAGGCCGTTTTGGGCAGCGTTGTGGAGTAGTTTTGGGGCACAGCAGTCGCCGGACCCGATAGGGATTCCTCGGTCTTCATAGAAGACTTTCAGGATGGAACGCTGATTACCTTTGAAGTTTCGGAGTTGATACAGATCCTGAACGACAAACAACATGGATTGGGAATAGGTTCTTCGGTTTTTTTTTGAAAGATCGAGTGCTTTAAAAGCGTCCCGCATTTGCCTGCGGCAATCTTTCTGTGCCGCACGACCACCGGACTGTATTGCTTCTTCGAACTTCAATTTACGCAGGTCTGCTTTTTGTGTGCAGGACTCAATATCGTCAGTCATTTGCTGGACCGTCGACTTTATTTTTGGCAGAATCCGGTAGTATCCATCCAGATCAAAAGTCGGTGGAACCCAGCCTTCTGCTTGCCAGCGTGTATTAAACTGTCCGGAAAATGCACGAAGTATTACGGTATTTCCATAGGCATCGACACATTCCAACACACCAAACATCTGTCCACCTCTTTTTCCCCAGAGGCAGTCTGTTGAGAATATAGGGTCTGGATCGAGGCTGTGAAAGTCAATTCGTTTGTTTTGCTCGAGTTCTACCATCAGCTCCCGAGCATATTTGTGGCTGTTTCCCTCAGTCAGGTAATGAACTTTATCACAATCTGTACAATAACCGTAACAGGTCGCGTCTTTGGGAAGTTTCGTTATCAAATGGTCTATAGCAGCAATACTTTTCATGGTAACAAAATGATTTGGAAAAAATATTTAGAAGAGAGGTTCCGAGTTAAATTCGAGTCTCTCGCCAGTCCTTGGGTGAGCAAAGGAAAGATAACAAGCATGTAGTTTCATCATCCCCGGGCCTGTTCCGGCTCCGTAGAGCGGGTCACCAACTATAGGAATTCCAAGACCATGTTTTGAAGCGGAGTGAACCCTCAGCTGATGTGTTCTTCCTGTTACTGGTTTGAACTCGATTCGTGTTTTGCCATCTTTTACCAGGAGCTTTTTCCAGAGGGTAACTCCCATTTTTCCATGGATCGGATCGTAAATCTGGTGCGGTCTATTGTCAATATCGACGCGAAATGGAAGTTCGATGATACCTTCCTCGCCATCTAATTCGCCATCGAGAATGGCTATATAGCGTTTATTTACCTCACGTTCTTGAAACTGAATAGAGATGTTGCGGTGTACTTCTTTGGTTCGAGCGACGACCAACAGTCCGGAAGTATCCATGTCAAGGCGGTGAACAGAAGGTTGTTCAATGCAGTCTGGATACAACGTTTTTACCCGCTCGCTGACACAATCCAGGTTTTCCGGACCACGCCCGGGAACCGAGAGCAGCCCACTGGACTTTACGACAACGACGAATTCGGGTTCTTCGTAAATCACGTGCATTGTTTTCATGGAATATCTCCCTTGGGATGTTTGAAAAAAGAAGCGTGATCCCTAGGTATTATAACTAAGATACGCATGATGATTATGCTATCCTATGTACAGAGAAATTGCTGCCATTCAGAATACAATGAACGGTGATTGAGGACAATATCTTTCGGAGCGTGATGATGAGTGGTTCTGGAAATAGAGTGGTTGTATGGAGAAAGCGAGGGGCAGGTCTTGAAACGCAGGACATTCGTTTGTTTCTTTTTCATTGCTTCCCCCTTTATTTAGCATCCTTAGTTGTTCAATATGCTTTTTTCAGGGACACTGCCGATCATCTCATTTTCCTGATCCTTAAGGTATTCCGTGTGATTCGGACCGTAGGGCAGGTCTCTTGTGAGTTTGCTGTTTAATCTTTGACCGTAGGCCGTAGCCGTTTCAGTAGCCTCATCGCTATCCGAAAGCATCTCTTGAATAAGAACCTGTAATGAGCCGGTCGATGATTTTAATGTATTCAGATCAATATTGAGGCTGCTGTTATAGCGCCATAACTGTTGCGATGTCTTGGTGGAAAGTATTTCAGCTTCAATGGAAATAATCAATCTGGATATAAGGCCGGTCTGTGCGATATCCCACTGTTTGATTCGTGTGTAGAGTACTGTGTCGGTATCGAAAAATTCATACAGAGTATTCAGTGGAAGAGAATAGAGTGCCTTGGTATCCTGAACGTTTTTCTTCTCTATGATTTTATTGACGCTTATCTGGGGGAGCACGTCGTAGCCAGCCTGGGACAGGGGCTCTTCTATTGTGGCCATATAGTAATCTGTTGCTCTGGGAAGGGTGCTGGTGTTGATGGGAGGAAGTACCACAATGCTACGCGGCTTCTCCGTGTAGATCTGGGTGAAGGCTTCACCCCTTGTTATTAAGGCGCTCTTTTTGCTTGCTGTGTTGCAGCCAGATGTGAGAAATAGAACTGCCATTAATAGAAAACATGTAATCTGTGTTCTTTGGATCATCGTCACTTCCTCCGGTACATTGCTTGAATTGTCTTGCGCTGATGTAATGGTATTGAATGTGACGTTGAAAGTCAAAATAATCTCTCAATAAAGAGGCCAGATTTTTTCTGAAACTATTGACAAAAGAATAATTATTCCTATACTTGTTCTGTGCATATGAATAAAAAGATAGGGCGTTAGCTTTTAGCAGAGTGTACATAAAACGATTTTTTCTCTTTTAAACACGTAAACAGTGGTAAATATGGGTATAGACAAGAAGCTATGGGTATAGATAAGAAGCAAAAAAAACAGCCAGCACCACGTCCTGCATTTTCGCAAGTGTTGCGGAAGTCCAGTCTCTCCTTTCTCGCCATGGCCCCATTACTGCTTGGTGTGATAGGCTTAGTCGGGCTGTTCCAGGTACTGGTAACACCCAAAATGCTTGCCTCTTTATTTCAGGGTAATCCGTTTCTGGATACCCTGATTGGAACGCTGAGTGGTGCAACTGCCGCGGGGAACCCGATTGTCAGCTATTTGATTGGTGGAGAGCTGTTGGATCAGGGGATTTCTCTCTATGCCGTGACGGCTTTTCTTCTTTCATGGGTGACGCTTGGTTTTATCCAGTTGCCGGCAGAAGTCGCTGTTTTTGGAGGAACGTTTACCCTTTATAGAAATATCCTGTCCTTTGTGTTTACCATGCTGATAGCAGTGCTGACAGCTTTGACCATGCAGGTGCTGTCATGAAGGGTAAGAACAAACCATTCGCTTTTCGCGGTCTGTATCTCCTGTCGTTCGTCGTTGTTGTGTATGGAAGCGTATTCTTTTTTAATGCCCAGGTAGCCGGACTTGCAATAGGGAAAAGCTGGGTGGTACTGCGCAAGATTCTCCCTATTTTAGCCTTTGTTGTTTTTTTTACAACGTTGCTGAATTTTTTTCTAAGACCCAAAAAGATTACCGCACATCTTGGCAAGGAGAGTGGTGCGAAGGGATGGTTTTGGGCTTTAGTCGCTGGTGTCTTGAGTCACGGCCCAATGTATGCGTGGTATCCTCTGATAGAAGATTTGCGTAGCCATGGGATGAGAGATGGGCTGATTGTTACTTTCTTTGCATCCAGAACCATTAAAGTACCTCTTCTTCCAATGATGGTCGATTACTTCGGGTTAACCTTTACCATCGTTCTTTCTTTTTATATTTTGATCGGATCTGTGTTGCAGGGCCTTCTTTTGGAAATTACGGAAAGATAGGCTGGGAGACACTTTGTCTTGACTCTATTCACCGTGTGTAGGAAACTACAGTCACGATGCAAAATTATTTCTATGAAAATTCTTTAGTACCAAAGGAGATGCCATGTCAGTGGTTGTAGCAAAACATCTGGAAAAAACCTATATGACCGGAGACATCCCTGTGCATGCGATACAGGGAGTAAGCTTTACCATCGAGGAGGCGTCTTTTGTATCCTTTGTGGGGCCATCCGGAAGCGGCAAATCTACATTGTTGAATATGATAGGGTGTCTTGATCCCCCAACGAAAGGGAGTCTCTCCGTTGTCGGACAGGATATCAGCAGTTTTAAACGTTCCCAGGCTGCTCGTTTTAGAGGAGAGCATATCGGCTTTGTCTTTCAGGATTTTAACTTGATTCCAGTACTTACGGTCTATGAAAATGTTGAATATCCATTGCTTATGGTGCTTAACTGGCCAAAGACAAAGAGGAAAGAGCGGGTTCTGGAGCTTCTAAAAGCCGTTGGCATGTCGGATCAGGCTCATAAGTATCCCAGTCAAATTTCAGGAGGCCAAAAGCAGAGGGTTGCCGTTGCAAGGGCTCTGGTGACCAATGCCTCTCTTGTCCTCGCCGATGAACCCACAGCAAACCTCGATCGAACCACTGCCAATCATGTGATCGAACTTATGAAAAATATGCGTGATGAATTTGGGACAAGTTTTATTTTTTCCACCCATGATCCTAAAGTTGTAGGAAATGCAGAAACAATCTTTACCCTTGAAGATGGCAAATTAGTTGAAGGTGAAGGAGGAACAAAACATGTTTAATATATTCAAGCTCGCTCTCCGCAACCTTCGACGCTATATGCGCCGAACGCTCCTTACTTCCACCCTGATAACTCTTGGAGTCGTGGCTGTACTGCTCTTTGTCTCCATAGCCGGTTCCTTTAAGAGTATGATGATAGGTCAGATCACCGATTCAATGCTTGGGCATTTGCAGGTGCATCAGCAGGGATATATGGCATCCATTGACAGTCTGCCGCTGGACAGGAATCTTAAAGGGAAACAGATTCAAAAGCTTAAAGAAGTCATGGATCAGAATGAGAATATTGAATCCTATTCTATGCGTATAAAGCTTGGTGCCATGTTCAGTAACTATACGGAGACCACAAATGTTCGCCTCAATGCTGTGAACCCTGCTCAGGAGTTGAAGACGGTTCCCATGCTGATTAAGCGGATTATTGAAGGGAAGAAAGAAGGGCTTGTGGCAAGAGGTGAGATTCTGGTGCCGGAATTGATTGCCAAAGGTATGAAGGTAAAGATTGGTGACTCGATAGTTCTTGTGGCAACGAACAAGGATGGTTCGGTCAATGGGCAGCCATTTGTGGTTCGAGGTATTTTAGAGGGAATTTCCGGGCCGGGTGGACGTGATGGAGTTATTCATATTGAGGATGCCAGAAGCCTGTTGCGGAGTGAAGATAAGGAAGTGAGTGAAATTGCCATTCGTCTCAAGAATATTGATTCTCTCGAAAATGTTTTTACCAGCCTGGAGAGTCTGCTGGGCCCGGTGCGAAACAAAATGGATAAACCTGTGTTTGATGTGCGCACCTGGGAGAAACTGTCGCCATTTTTTAATATCGCCAGGATGATCGATCTGATGACTCTGTTTATTAAAGTCATGCTGGTTGCCATCGTACTGGTGAGTATTATGAACGTGATGGTTATGGCCGTCTATGAACGCATTAATGAAATTGGTACAATTGCCGCAATTGGGACGTCGCCCAATAAAATACTTTCACTGTTTGTTGTGGAAGGATTTCTGCTTGGATTGCTTGGGACTCTTGTCGGGGTTGTTATTAGTCTGGTTTCCATTTATGCGATGAATGTGTCCCAGATCAGTTTTGATTTTGGTCGCCAGAAAGGCTTGCTGTTGTCACCCACCATTGGAATGAGTGAAGTGATTACCGTTTCAGTTATTGTTATTGCGATTTCTGTGCTTGCGAGTTTACAGCCCGCCTGGAAGGCCGCAAAAATGGATCCGATCACAGCTCTACGCCATGTGTGATGATGCGTTTTGAAACTTTATTTGAATAATCAGGGCCTATAAAACAATTATGACTACTTACCAATAAAAGGATGATCTTCTTATGTATACGATAATACGAAGGCTAATATGCTCGATGTGTATGGTTTTTCTGCTTACGGGAACCGCATTTGCGCTTGATGGCAATGAGATTCTCCGTCAGGTGGATGCTAATATGCAGCCCCAGTCCTATGAGATGTATCGAAAGCTTATTAATATAGAGCCCGATGGCAAGAAGAAGGAATTTGTTCTCTATACGGTTAAGAGTGGTCAGGATAAGATGGTTGCCCTCTTTATCTCGCCAGCAAGCGAAGAGGGAAGGGCGACACTGCGTCTTGGAGATAATATGTGGCTTTATATTCCCAATGTGGGAAAACCGCTTCGTATTACCAGCCTCCAGTCGGTTGTTGGAGGGATATTTAATAATTCTGATATACTGCGTCTTGATTACGGTGTTGAGTATGACGCAGTATCTGCCACCGAGGATGATAAGTTCTATCAGCTCGATCTGAAGGCGAAGACTCCATCCGTTGCTTATGATCATTTGAAAATGATGGTTGATAAGGAAACCCTGCTTCCTTTAACTATAGAATGCTATGCGATAAGCGGGATGCTTATCAAAAGTCTTCACTATTCCAAAATTAAAGATTTTGGTGACGGGATGGTTCGTCCCTCGGTTCTTGAAACCGACAGTCCTTTGCATAAGGGGTATCGTTCCGTGATGCTTTTTGCCAAGGTGGATAAAAGAGATTTTGCAGATGAGGTGTTTACTCTGAATTATTTGGCAAAGATTAATGAACTACGAAAGTAAAACCTCCGCTTACCTTGACAAAGTGCAGACCGGTTTTGCTGTTTTGTTGTTGCTGACCGGCACTGTTTGTCTTCCAGATGGTGTGCATGCTGGAGATGAGTTCTCTTTTGAGTTCATCGAAATTGAAAAAAAACCCTATAAAGCTGGAGGGTATATAGAGCTGCGTGGGGAGCATCTGGATATTAATCAGGGATCTGTCTTTAGCGGATTAAACCTCTCGGACCCTGAACTTTCCACTATGGATCTCCTCCATGGAAGCGTTCAGCTCGATGGCAGCTATGAATATGGTATTACAAGTTTTAAGGTGCAGCTGAACGCAGTTGGACAGCAGGATAACTTTGGCTGGAGTGACCTTGCGGTCATTAATTCAGCATATCTGACTCTGCAGCCAACACCTGCCGTAACATTTTCACTTGGTAAACAATCATACAAATGGGGTAAAGGCTATGCATGGAATCCCGCAGGCTTTATAAATCGTCGTAAAGATCCAAATAATCCTGAAGATGCCCTTGAAGGGTACATAACAGTGGAGAGCGATATCATTAAGAGCTGGCAGAGTGGTCATCTGCAGACAGCGGCCCTTACCATGGCTGTTTTGCCGGTATGGGAAGGGGTTAATGAGGATTTTGGTGAAGCCGATAGGCTCAATCTCGCAGGTAAGCTCTATTTATTATATATGGATACGGATATAGACCTGATTGTACTTGCTGGAGACAGTCAGTCTAGTCGTATCGGTCTGGACTTTTCTACAAACCTGGCACCTCACTTTGAACTCCACGGTGAGGCTGCATATATTCCTGAGCTGAAGAAAACGTATCTGGAAGAAGATAACAGCACATCCATCCATGAAGAATCAGCCTTTAGCAGTTTACTCGGTATTCGGTATCTTTCCGAAAATGATATCACTTCCATTGTTGAGTATTACTATAATGGTGGTGGCTACAGTAAGGAGGAGATGACGCGTTTTTATCAAATGGCAGCGATTGGGCTTGATCAAAATCCTGAACTTGGCTCTGTGTTGCTGACTCGTGCCCGTGAGGTGAGTTTGAAAGGCTATGGACGACCGCAGCCAGGACGCCATTATATATATGCAAAAATGAGTCAGAAGGAGCCTTTTGATCTTCTCTATTTTGCTCCCGGTATTATGGCACTTGTTAACCTGGCCGATCAGAGTTATTCAATATCACCCGAGGCTGTTTATACCGGTTTTACCAATTGGGAATTGCGTTTGAAGTTTTCTCTTATTAATGGCGAAGAATACAGCGAATATGGCGAAAAAGTAAATTCAAATAAACTCGAATTAAGAGCACGATACTTTTTTTAATCCTTCCAGTACTCCCCCTTGTCTGCACTATATCTGAATCAGCATTTCTTATATTTCGTCTTTCTTCCCGCTGCTACACATGTCTGTAAGGCTTGCAACGTATCTGTTGAAAAAAAGCAACATATCTATATCCGAAAACTAGAGTGGCCCCTTTGGTTGCGATGCAGATGGCTTTGGTGTCGAATGGCGTAGAAAAGGTGGTCCTTGTTTTATTGTGTGACTAAACAAGTAGGCGATCTGGTTGATCGGTTGGTTTGTAGCTTTTCTAGTATTCTTCAAATATGTAAAGAATGTTCCGGCAAAGCTTGCTGCTTCAAAGGAGAGAGTGGTCAATAATAAGAGATCTGTCCTGCAGAATAGGTCTCCTGTCTATCGATTCTGATAAAAAGGAAACTGCTTTTTGGGTGACGGGAATAATTCTATAGAATACCGCAGGCTTCTCCTATTGTTTAACTGTTCGCCCTTAAAAAGGGTTTATACAGCATGTCTTCTTCGAGAATATGGGTGAGCAGCCAATCGCGTAGGAAAAGGTAGAAGTCCTGTATTGCCTCATCTTCGTTGTTCTCAACCCGTTTCTTGTAATGTGTTACCTCGTTCAGCAGTTTTTCATGTATGATTATGTGTTCTTGAAGCTTAGGATAGTCAACGCCTTCCATTGCTTGTTCTTCATCACTGAAATGAACCTGTGTGTATTGAATAAGTGTATTGATTGCCACAATGAGATTATCAAGGGATTGGTGGTCACGAACAATGACATACATTTCATTGATCAAACCGAGCAGAATTTTATGCTCATTATCAAACTTTTCAACTCCAACTGAGTAGGAATCTCTCCATTTAATAATAGCCATAATGTGCATCCTTGAAGTGAAATTATAAGGTAGTTCGCTTGATTTTTATACAAACTACCAGTTTTAAAAATTTGTTAACAAAAGCAGCTATGGTCGTCTCCCTGCAATTGTTTAGCCACTTAATTCATTCTTAACAGCCAGGCCAAGTTGCTCAATACTATATGGTTTTTTAATAAATGCTCCAACACCAAGTGTTTTTGCGTTACCGACATGGCTGCTTTCAGAAAAGCCACTGGCGATAATAGCTTTTTGGGATGGGGAGAATTGAATAATCTGTTTATATGTTTCAAGGCCATTGATGCCAGGATCCATAAGCATATCAAGTAAAATAAGATCAAATGCTGCGAGTTGACAGCGAGCAACAGCTTCCTCTCCACTCGCAACGCTCTCAACGGTGTATCCCAGCAGAGTGAGTATCCGGGATGCAATGTCCCGTTGCTGGTCTTCGTCGTCAACTACCAGAATGGTGCCGCTTCCCTCAAAAGTGCTTCGTTCAGGAACGGTCTCTTTCACTGGAGCTTTGTTATGGCAAGGGGCGAAATAGAGAGTAAAGGTGGTCCCGCTGTTATTACTCTCCACCTGAATAAAAGCACCATGATCTTTTACTGTGTTCCATACTACGGCGAGTCCAAGGCCTGTACCACTTCTACCCATAACTTTTTTGGTGTAAAATGGTTCAAAGATATGTTCCAAATCACGTTGTGCTATGCCCGAACCGCTATCTTGGATCCTGAGTATCATATATTCACCGGAGTCAAGGGAGGAGGGGATGTTGCTGAGGAAATCGGACATCTGATTCTCTGTGGAAATATGAACCGTACCATGGGAGTCAATTGCCTCTATGGCATTAGTTATCAGGTTCATCACTGCTTTTTGAATATGAACAGGGGAGCAATTGATATTCCAGGCATCTTCTTCAAGGTTTAAATCGATAGTTACGTCACTGTGAAGAGATTTCAGTTTCATAAATTCAGGGGATGCAAGATACTCTTTTATAAGGGTGTTTGGAGAGACGATTTTCTTGACAGTGGCCACACCACGGGCAACCGTGAGAAGATCAGCAACCACGGCCGCTGCGCGTTTTCCAGAATCATGGATATCTTTTATGGGCTTGTATAATTTATCATGAGGAGAGAGTTGAAGTAGCAAAAGCTCAGGATAGGAGACAACACCCGAGAGAATATTGTTCAGATCATGTGCCACACCTCCTGCCAAAATACCGATTGCTTCCATTTTCTCAGCTTTCTGCAATTTCTCCTCGGTTTTGAGTTTTTCCTCTTCCTTCATTTTCTGGTCGGTGATATCGCGGGTAATGTGTACCGAACCAAAAAATTCTCCTTTGTCGTTGGTCAGAGGAGATACGGATATGGTGTAATAGCGCTGCTGATGCTCATCAAATATTTCGACGCTGTGGTTCTTGTGATCTTTCAGGAGTTTCGAATGGGGGCAGTAGTCAGGCGGTCCCTCCGTTGCATGCATTGTCTTGTAACAATTTGTATGGATCAGCTTTTGAATCGGAATATCAAGGTTGTTTGCCATTGCTTTATTGGCTCGGACAATTCTGTGCTGGTCATCGATAATAGAAATCATATCGGGTACCGCGTCAAAGGTACGTTCCCATTCCGCTTTGGCAGTGGATGCAAGTTTCTCTGCCCGGACCAGCTTGCTGAGCATGGTGCCAAAGGTGAAGTAGAGGATAAGAAATGAGAGCAGGAGCAGTAAGGAGGTAAAGAGTACAGCATGGATAATAAATTTATTTTTTTCAGCGATCAGCTGGCTGATATTCTGAAGAACCAGGACACCCCCAATGGGGGTTCCCAGGAAATCGGTATACACGGGATGGAAGTGGAGAATATATTCCAGCCCATCAATTGTGATTTGCTGATCTTTAATGAATGGTTTTAGTTTGGAGGGGAGTTTGCTAAACAGATTGTCTCCATGGGTGATAACAATATAATGTTCGATTGTTACGGAATGTTCAGGAGGTGATTTTGTGAATTTTTTCCACTGTTCTTTCTCAAAAAAGGAAGTCGCAAGGTGTGATGTCTTATTCTCAAGTGATTCGAGTACTTCATGTGCTTTAATGCCAAATTCGATGGCTCCAACATATCTGTCTTGGTAAAAAACAGGAGAAACAATACGGTAGAATGGGCCATGGCGACCAATCTCAAATCCGGCGAGGATCTGTTTTGTTTGATGAACTGCATCAACAATTGGTCGTACATCCTTTAAATTGTCTCCATAGTGCTCAGGGGCATGCATACGGAGTAACGTCGTTGCATCTGGAAGATGAAGATGCATAACATAGAAGTATTTATTTTCATTTTTTAACGCATTGTATCTCGGTAACAGTAGGCTATAGAGGAGTTGTCTATCTTTTTGTGCAAAGGCCTCAGCAATTTCAGGATTAGTCTGAAGAATATTTTTGATACGTGACTTATAGGGACTAAAGGAAAAATCCTGAATGGAAAGAATTGTCGCGTTCATGCTTGATTCAGCAACGCTTATGGACTGTGCAAGATTTTTATTGGAGTAGGTAATTTCCTGATAGAGAAACGCAAGAGAAAATATCAGCAAGATCAGGCCAACAAGAGATATTGCTTTGTTTTTTTCACTCATGGTCGCAGTGTCTATATTTGAGGTCGATGGCTAGTCATCCATAACCACTGTAAAGCAGAAAATGGAGTGGGGAGACTGGAATATGTATACAAAGAAGGTGGCTTCGGGCACCCTGTTTTAAGTATATGGCTTAACTGGAGAGAATGTCAAATCAAGAAATGACACGAACTCGTTTCTAGGCAATTCAGTGTTGACGCGAACCCGGTACCATTCGCTAATGTTTCTTGGTCATATCAGTTTACAGCTTCTCATTGATTTTGCAGAGTAGCGCTTGGATGCGCGAGTATCTGCTTAGAATTTCCCAAGAGCAGACCAGAGAACACCGGCAGCAATTGCAGAGCCAATCACTCCAGCAACATTAGGTGCCATGGCATGCATAAGCAGAAAGTTCGTGGGATCTTCCTTCAGTCCAACGGCATGAACCACTCGGGCAGAATCGGGAACAGCTGAGACACCTGCAGCCCCAAGCAGGGGGTTGATTTTTTCTTTGAGAAAAAGATTCATAAGTTTCGCAAAGAGTATTCCACCCATGGTGGCAACAATAAAAGAACCTGCGCCGAGTACAAAGATCAGAATGGACTGGCTGGTCAGAAATGTCTGGGCCTGTGTTGAGGCGCCGACTGAAAAACCAAGAAGAATAGTGACAATATCAATAAGAGAGTTTCTGGCCGTATTGGCTAGTCGTTCCGTTACCATGGATTCTTTTAACAGGTTGCCGAAAAAAAGCATACCAAGCAATGTCATGGAGCCGGGTGCAATAAGTGCGCAGATAAGAAAGGCTATAATTGGAAAGATTACCTTTTCTTTTTTCGAGACATGGCGCGGTGGTTTCATATGAATGATACGCTCTTTCTTGGTGGTAAAGAGGTACATGATGGGTGGCTGGATAACGGGGACAAGTGCCATGTAAGAGTAGGCGGCGATTGCAATTGGACCGAGGAGTTCCGGGGCCAGCATGGAGGAGAGAAAGATCGCCGTGGGCCCGTCTGCCCCACCGATAATTCCGATGGCCCCAGACTGTTCGGGACTAAATCCCAGATAGAGCGAACCGATAAAGGTAAGAAATACCCCGATCTGGGCAGCAGCGCCTAGAAGTATCAGTTTGGGATTGGAGAGCATGGTGGAGAAATCGGTCATAGCGCCAATTCCAAGAAAAATAAGGGGAGGATAAATCCCTTTCATTACACCAAGGTACAAGTAGGAAAAGACTGATCCTTCGGCATAAACCGAAAGCGGCATGCCCTCAATGGGAGGGATATTCCCAACGATCACTCCAAATCCGATGGGGACGAGGAGGAGTGGTTCGTAATCCTTTGTAATAGCGAGGTATATAAAGATAACCCCCACCGCAATCATGATGAGATTGATCCATTCCAGGTGAGCAATGCCGGAGTTTTCGTAAAAGCTTAAGAAATCCACACTATCACCTATGTTACTACGATCAATGGTTGGCCCTGATTGACCACATCGCCTTCAGCAATGAAAATTTCGCTTACGATACCATCCATGGTGGCTGTGATGCTGTTTTCAAGCTTCATGGCTTCGAGGACCAGTAACTTCTGTCCGGCACGCACCTGCTCTCCGACACTTACTGAAATGCTGATAATTTGTCCCGGGATCGGAGTAAGCACCGTTCCGGAGCCAGATGCATGAGGAGCTGATGTCTTAGGCACTGTTGTCGCCGCCGAGGCAGAGGGTGCAGCTGAAATTGGAATATCTGCCTGGGGAGTCACGGCCACTGCAAGATTCTCAATGGTGTCGATGTGAACAATATGTTGTTTGCCGTTTACCTCGGCAAGAACGGCATCATCGGTGACATCTTTTATAACAACGTTATAGCTGTTGTTATTGATTTTCAGTTTATATTCTTTCATGTACGATTCCAGTTGTTGGTGATTTTACGATTGTTTAAGCTCTGCATGCGTCCTGAAACCAGCCATGGAGATTCCATGTCGCCGTGACTTTTCCAGGTAATCCGTTCATCACCGTCGGGGAAGTTGTTGTGGAGATGAAAGGCTGTGGCGATGGCAAGAAGTATTTCTTCTTCTTTTTCAGGATCAGTGCTCTTTTCACTCTTGAGCTGTTTTGGTTTTGCTTTGAAAAGGTCCAGCAGTTTAGGCAGCAGGGCAATGTATAGAGCGATAATCAGCAGGCCGCCGAAGACCAGACTCATTCCCATCAGGGAAAACTGCAGAGCATCCAGTCCTGGCTGGTTCAGATTATGAAGACCTATGTTTGTAAATGTCATGGTTGCCTTGTATTAGAGAGGGATATTACCATGCTTCTTCATGGGATTATTGTCTCTTTTATTCTGGAGCATGCCAAGCGCCTTGATGATACGAAAACGGGTACGGGCAGGCTCGATAATGTCGTCCACATAGCCGCGCCTTGCCGCAACGTATGGGTTGGCAACGGCATCCTGATACTCCTCTTCCTTGGCAGCAAGATAGGCTGCCGGGTCATCTGTCTTCTTTGCTTCTCTGCCATAGAGTACTTCAACGGCTCCCTTTGCGCCCATTACTGCAATTTCAGCACAGGGCCAGGCGTAGTTGATATCGCCACGCAGATGCTTTGAGGACATTACACAGTAGGCACCACCATAGGCTTTTCGGGTGATAACCGTAATCTTAGGAATGGTCGCTTCTGCATAGGCATACAGAATCTTGGCTCCGTTACGAATGGCGCCGCCATATTCCTGGGCGGTTCCGGGAAGGAATCCGGGAACATCGACAAAGGTCACCACGGGAATATTAAAACAGTCGCAAAAACGGACAAATCGGGCGCCCTTAATGGATGAATCGATATCAAGTACTCCGGAAAGGTGGGAGGGCTGATTGGCTACGATCCCAACAGCTTTTCCACTATAGCGTGCAAATCCGATAATAAGATTGGGGGCAAAATCTCTCTTGATCTCGAAGAAATCACGATTGTCTATACTTGAAAGGATGACTTCTTTCATATCATAGGGGACAGATGAACTCTCTGGAATGATGGAGTTCAGCTCTTCCGAACGGCGTTCCGACGGGTCCTGGGTGGGCAGAGTGGGAGGTGTTTCCACATTATTTTGCGGCAGGTAGGAGAGCAGCTTTTTAATATATGCAACACAGTCAATTCCTGATTCTGCGGCATAGTCCGAAACACCGGAGCGTGATGAATGCATATCGGCTCCACCAAGTTCCTCCACCGTTACATCTTCGTGGGTGACAGATTTGACAACCTTGGGGCCGGTGAGAAACATATAGGAGTTGTTTTTGACCATGGCCACAAAATCGGTAAGGGCGGGAGAATAGACAGCGCCTCCTGCACAGGGACCAAAAATTGCGGATATCTGAGGGATGACGCCAGACGCCATAACGTTGCGGAGAAAGATGTCCGAATAACCGGCTAGACTCTCAATGCCTTCCTGAATACGGGCACCTCCGGAATCATTCAGACCGATAACGGGAGCACCGTTTTTAACAGCCAGATCCATAACTTTGCAGATTTTTTCAGCAAATGTCTCGGATAGAGAACCGCCAAGTACCGTGGGGTCCTGCGCATAGACGTAGATCAACCTTCCATCCACCGTACCGTAACCGGTAACCACACCATCGCCCGGGAAGATTTTCTTCTCCATACCAAAATCATGGCAGCGATGGGTTTTGAACATATCAAACTCTTCAAAGGAGCCGGGATCAAGAAGGAGGTCGATGCGCTCTCTGGCAGTCATTCTGCCCTTGGCGTGGAGTTTATCTATTCGTTCCTGGCCGCCACCGAGTCGTGCTTCGGCGCGAAGTTTCAGTAGATTGTCAAGATGGTCTGTCATTTCTGTGCTCCACTGCAGAATTCAGTGAGTAGTCCATGGCTGGATTTTGGGTGAAGAAAAGCCACCTGTTTGTTTCCAGCTCCGGTAAAGGGTATTTCATGGATCAGTTTACACCCTTTTTCTTTGGCATGTGCCAGTTGTTCTTCAACGTCCGTACTGCGGTAGGCCACGTGATGCAGACCTTCCCCGCGACTGCTCAGAAACTTGGCAATGGGACTGTCCTCCGCTGTGGGCTCAAGCAGCTCGATATGGGTCTCTCCGAGCACAAAAAAAGCGGTACGTACCTTCTGGGAGGGGACTTCTTCTTCCTTTTGACAGCTGAGTCCGAGTACCTCTTCATAGAACTTGCGTGCTTCGGCAATGGAGTGGACTGCAATTCCTAAATGATCAATTTTTTTAAGCATTTTTTTGTTTGTTGGTATGATTTAAAATCAATCTCTGTATTCACCAAAAATTTGGCGAAGAACAGAGCATATTTCGCCAAGGCTGGCATAGGAGCGAACGGCCGCGATAATCGGTTCCATCAGATTATCCCCAGATTCGGCAGCCTCTTTTAAGGACACAAGTGTTGCCTCTACTTCCTGATTGTTTCGCTCTGCGCGCACATCCCGTAGCGAACTGACCTGCGCCTCTTCCACTGCAGGATTGACTCGCAGTAACTCCGGCTTTTCTTCCTTATCAATCTGAAAAGCATTTACCCCAACGATCACCCGATCGCCGGATTCGATCTCTTTTTGATAGTCGTAGGAAGCTTGTTCTATCTGGCGTTTGATAAAGCCATTTTCAATACAAGCAACCACACCGCCTGCTCCCTCAATTTTGGCGATGAGTTCTTCTGCCGCAAGTTCAATTGCGTCCGTAAGCTGCTCGATATAATACGATCCGGCAAAAGGATCAACTGTATCTGCAACTCCAGATTCGTGAGCGATGATCTGTTGGGTACGGAGTGCGGTACGGACAGAATCTTCCGTTGGCAGTGATAGTGCTTCATCACGGGAGTTGGTATGCAGGCTCTGGGTTCCGCCAAAGACTGCGGCCAGCGCCTGAATGGTAACGCGTACAATGTTGTTGTCGATCTGTGTTGCGGCAAGACTGCTTCCCGCTGTCTGGGCATGGAATCGCATCATCATAGAGGCTGGATTCTTTGCCTCAAATCGGTTTTTCATAATACGGGCCCAGAGCCTGCGTGCTGCTCTGAATTTTGCAATTTCCTCTAAGAGATTAGAGGAGGCATTAAAGAAAAATGCGAGGCGTTTGGCAAAGTGATCCGTTTCGAGGCCAGCATCAATTGCAGTCTGCACATAGGTGATGCCATTGGCGAGTGTGAAGGCTACTTCCTGAGCCGCAGTTGATCCAGCTTCCCGAATATGGTAACCGGAAATGGAGATGGTGTTGAAGAGTGGCATATTGGAACTGCACCACTGAAAAATATCGGTGATTAGGCCAAGGGATGGTTTTGGTGGAAAGATATATGTTCCTCTTGCAACATATTCTTTTAGCACATCATTTTGAATGGTTCCCCGGAGCTTATCAGCAGGCACTCCCTGTTTCTCCGCAACCACAATATACATGGCCAGCAGCACGATGGCAGGAGAGTTGATGGTCATGGAGGTTGAGATTTTGTCGAGTGGAATGTCTGCAAAAAGGGCTTCCATATCGGCCAGGGTATCAATGGCCACTCCCACCTTGCCCACTTCGCCCAGTGCCATGGCGTCGTCTGAGTCATAGCCTATCTGGGTTGGGAGATCAAAGGCGACGGAAAGGCCGGTGGTTCCCTGTTCAAGCAGGTAGCGATATCGTTTGTTGGACTCTGCGGCCGTGGAAAATCCGGCATACTGGCGCATGGTCCAGAGTCGCCCACGATACATGGTGGGTTGAACCCCTCTTGTGTACGGATATTTTCCTGGAAATCCAATATGCTCCAGGTACTCATCATCTATGTTTTCCGGCAGGGCAAGGCGGGGGACTTCCACCTCTCCGTGGAAAGTGAATTCTTCTTTGCGTTCCGGAAAACGATTCAGACTTGCAGCCAGTTCCTGCTCCTGCCACTCGGTTTGTTTTGTATGTGTGCTCACGGTATTTTTTGTATTTATTGAAGTTTTAAAGTCTTTATCAGCTGCTCGGCGCGGAGCCGGGGATCATTCTTCCCGGGTGTCTTTTCAAGAGCCTGTATAAGCCGTGGACGAAGCATCTCGATTACCCAGTCCAGAGTTTCAGCATTTAATGCCTGGTCTCGCCGTTTTTCTTTGATGCCGTTATCCGTTATATATAGGGAAAAGGAATGTACACTATCCAAAAGTTCCTCAACGCCACTGTTTTCCGTGGCGACGGTTTGCAGAACCCTTTTGATGCCGCTTTTCTCCTCTTTTGCTGAAAAGATCTGCTCCATATCCATGCAGAGGGCTTCCGCTCCCTGGGTATCAGATTTGTTGACCACTAGAAAATCTGCCACTTCAAGAAGCCCCGCCTTCATTGCTTGGATATCATCACCAAAGCCTGGGGCCAGGACCATAAGGGTGATGTCAGCCAGACGAACAATATCCATTTCAGACTGACCAACACCCACGGTTTCAATAAGAACCACCTCACATCCAGAAGCTGCCATGATGCGGACAGTTGCCCCGGCAGATGCACATAAACCGCCAAGTCGCCCTCTGGTAGCCATGGAGCGAACAACCACATCTGGGTCAAGGGCATGATCCATCATCCGGATTCTATCACCCAGGATAGCTCCGCCGCTGATGGGTGAGGAGGGGTCGACTGCGATTATTCCGACTCTTTTTTTCTGATGGCGCAGGGTACGGATCAGACTTGAGGTGAGAGTGGATTTTCCTGCTCCGGGAGGACCGGTGATACCAAGGACCAGAACATGATGGATGCGATCACGGTCGAGTGCTGAAAGAAGAGCGACTGCCTCATGACTGTTATTTTCCACGGCAGAGATTGCTCTGCCAATGGCGCGTGGGTCTTGATTTTTTAGCCCTGCAAGCAGGGTATCACTTTTGGGCGTCATGGTCACGGTGCTGCTGACTGGCCGTTGTAAAGGATTGGATAATGGTGGCAGCCGGGGTACCTGAGGTAAAGATCGCATTCATGCCCTTTTTTAGAAGCAGTTCAATATCCTCATCGGGAATAACTCCGCCTCCTAAAACCGGAATGTCGGCACCTCCTCTATTCTTTAACTCTTGCACAACCTCGGGAAAGAGGCGCAGATGCGCACCGGACAGTGATGAGAGTCCTACCACATCAACATCCTCCTGGATGGCGGTGGCTGCGATTTCTGCTGCTGTTCTGCGGATGCCCGTGTAGATAACTTCAAAACCTTCATCGCGTAGGGCGCGGGCGATAAATTTGGCGCCCCGGTCATGGCCGTCAAGGCCTGGTTTTCCGATAAGTACGCGGTAGGGGGATTGTTCTGTTGTCATGATATTTTCAAGCCATTTGCAGTTTTTTTGTCAGGAACGGCCAGTATCACTGAGCCATCTTCCTGTGGGAATCCGGTGACCAGACATTCGGACATAAAGGGGCCGATTTGCTTGGGAGGGAAGTTGATAACAGCAATAATCTGTTTCCCTAGTAAATCTTCTCTGCTGTAGAGATCGGTGATCTGGGCACTTGTCTTTCTGGTGCCGATTGACTCACCAAAATCAATAATGAGTTTCCAGGCGGGCTTTCGAGCTTCTGGGAACTCATGAACTTCCATGATAGTCCCCGTACGTAACTCAACTTGTTCAAACTCTTGCCAGTTAATTTCTTTCATAATTTTTGTTATATATGTTCTGAAAAGACTTGGCTACACAGATTGCCAAGATTCCCCAGACTTTCGCAGACATGAATGCCATTTTCCCGCATGGCCGTGAGTTTAGCCTCGGCCGTTCCTTTTCCACCACTGACGATCGCTCCTGCATGACCCATGCGTCTACCGGGAGGAGCGGTGAGCCCTGCGATAAAGCCGACAACTGGTTTAGTCATGTTTGCTGCAATCCATGCTGCAGCCTCTTCTTCGGCACTGCCACCAATCTCACCAACCATAACCACCGCCTTTGTTTCAGGATCGTTCTGAAAGGCAGAAAGACAGTCAATAAAATCTGTGCCATTGATCGGATCGCCACCGATGCCAAGACAGGTGGTCTGTCCAAGCCCCTGCTCCGTCAACTGGTGAACGACTTCATAGGTAAGAGTTCCGGATCGTGAAACAACTCCGACGGGACCGCCAGGTTTATGAATGGGACCTGGCATAATGCCAATCTTGCACTCTCCAGGGGTAATAATTCCCGGACAGTTGGGACCGATAAGACGAGTGGATTTTCCAGACATGCCATTTTTGACCCGAAGCATGTCCATCACCGGAATGCCTTCGGTGATACAGACCACAAGCTCAAGTTCGGCATCCACCGCTTCAAGGATAGCCTCGGCAGCAAATGGAGGTGGCACCACGATCATGGAGGCTGTTGCACCCGTGGCGCGGGCTGCTTCAGCCACACTGTTGAAGACGGGGATTCCGTTTACTTCTTGTCCGCCCTTGCCGGGTGTTACTCCAGCAACGATATTGGTTCCATATTGACGGCACTGTTCGGTGTGGAAGAGACCTTCTTTTCCGGTGATTCCCTGAACCAGAACTCTGGTATTTTTATCGACAAATATAGCCATTGTTTATTCCTCTACTTCAAATTCTAAGGGGCTGGTGAGTTGCAGGGGATCACTACTGATGATCTCCATGGATGGCGGAACGGTTTCTTCTGGCTCAGCTGCGAGTGTTGCAGCCGGCTGTTCCACTCTGTTTTTCAGAAAAAAGAGTGTGTCTTTGCAATAATCGGTGATGATGCCATCAACACCTGCTGTAAAATAGAAAAATTCCAGTTCTTCATCAAAACTGTTTAGGAACGGAACCCGGTTGTTTTTTTCTTTCTGAACGGGAAATGTGAAAATCATGGTGCCGAGCTGTTGGCTGTTTCTTACAAAATCATTGAGCAGGAGTTTACCATCGGAATCCGCAAGCATATATTTTGGAAGGGCTATGGCCGCAACGGATCCTGCGAGTGAACGAAGGCCAGATTTGGAGAACATCCAGTCGTAGTTGTAACTCTTTAGCTCTCCCCACTCTTCAACCATATTCTCTTCTCCCTCATTGGATTCGATAAGTTGCACCAATTGAAGGGGCATCCCCATTTCAGGAAGCAATTGTTTGCGGATACGTTGCAATTCCATTGTGTCGTAGGACATCAACAGGACTCTTCCGCTTGCTCCACCGTAACCAAATTTCTGGAGAAGATTGAGGACAGCTTTGCTGAGGTCCTTTTCAGCCCTGCGGTGTAACCAAATTTGCTTGATCTCAATTGCGAGTTGCACCGGTACATCTCGGTTTTTATTTAACGCGTAAATAAGAGAAAGCTCTTCTTGAAGCGTTGGAATCCTGAAGCGAGGCAGGAGTTCGTCTGGGAAATCTTCGGCACCACCCTGCAGGGTCAGCCGACGGAGTTCTTCCAGAGTGAAGTCAAGAGCGTAATATTCACCATCGTCTCGTGTCCGATCCGGGAATATTTCTGTAACATTGGTATAGGTTTTAATTTTTGGAGACGGTACAACAATCACTTCGTTGTCAGCGGTGAGGACTGTATCAAATTTGATAATATCACTGTTTATGAGCACAGCCATGGTCACGGCTGGCGAGCTGTTTCCCATCAGGTAGCCCGATGCACCACCCTGTGCAATCACTAGCTTGGTAGCCGTTGCAGAGGATGGGGCAAGGAGTGTCAAGAGCAGCAGAAAACAGTATAGCTGTCTGTTTATAAGAGTTGGGTGTCGCATGATATTTTATATGGCAGCTAAGAGTTCGGCTGCGTGTTTAAGGTCTTTAGCATTGCTCAGTGAAAGACCGGAGTCGGCAAGAATTTTTCGGCCCTTTTCAACATTGGTTCCCTCCATTCGAACAACAACGGGAAGTGCTAAACCAACTTTTTTGGCCGCACTGACAACGCCTTCTGCCAGAATATCACAGCGAAGAATACCGCCGAAGATGTTGATGAAAATCCCTCGCACATTGGGGTCGCTCAGGATAATACGAAAACCGTTTTCCACCATTTCCGCACTCGCTCCGCCTCCAACATCTAGAAAATTTGCGGGCTCAACACCTGCCTGTTTAATCAGATCCATGGTGGCCATCGCAAGACCAGCCCCATTGACCATGCTGCCGATGGTGCCGTCGAGACGAATATAGTTGAGGCCATGAGATGCCGCTGCTGCTTCAAGGGCGTCTTCCTCGCTGCTGTCATGCATGGCGAGGATGTCGGGGTGGCGAAAAAGACTGTTTGAGTCAACGTCCATCTTGGCGTCGAGTGCAATAACGGTCTCCTCATTGGTGATAACCAGAGGGTTGATTTCAACAAGTGAACAGTCATATTGCATAAAGAGAGCAAAGAGTTTTCTGATAATCCCGCCAAAGCTTTTTGCAACACCGGGCGCAATATCAAGACCGAAGATCAGTTCCCGTACCTGATAGCCCTGCAGGCCAAGCAGTGGGTTCACATGGATTTTTATAATGCGTTCCGGGGTTTTTTCCGCAACTGTTTCAATATCCATACCGCCATCACGACTTGCAATAATCACAATGCCGGCCCGGTCCCGATCAACGAGCATGGAGAGATAGAGCTCTCGCTCAATTCCAACTCCCTGTTCAAAGAGAATGGTCTTAACCTCGGTGCCCTCTTCACCTGTCTGTTTGGTGACAAGCTGCATACCTAGGATATTGCCAGCGGCATTCTCAGCTTCTTGAGCTGTCTTGGCAAGTACTACGCCACCGCCCTTACCGCGGCCGCCGGCAAGAATCTGTGCCTTGACTGCAACGGGCATCTTCATCCCTTCAAGAAGGGAGGAGATATCCTCTTTTTTGGTACAGGTTTTTCCTTCTGGCACGAGGATACCCGCCTGACGGAACAGTCCTTTTGCTTGATATTCGTGAATTTTCATTTGCGTTTCGAATTCAACATTCGATTATTAATGGTTATTACTTCGTAACTATTTAGCGAGGGCAAAAAATCCCCCTCACTTCAGAATTGTACCTGCTGAATAGTTTCATTACTTCTTGGGGTACCCCATGGTTTCCAGTGTCCCGGTGATTTCATCAAGGCTTGTCGGATCATCGATGGTGGAGGGCATATTGTAGCTCTTGCCATTGGCGATGGAACGCATGGTGCCGCGCAAAATCTTTCCGGATCGTGTCTTTGGTAATCTATCTACAACGGAGGTTACACGAAGACAAGCAATAGGTCCGATTTCTTCGCGAACCATTCTTACCAGGTCAGCCTGGATATCCTCAGCGCTACGTTCCACACCTTCCTTGAGTACAAAGAGGCCAAGTGGAAGCTGACCTTTTAACTGATCATCGGTTCCAATTACGGCACATTCTGCGACATCCTGGTGGGTTGCGATAACTTCTTCCATGGCTCCCGTTGAGAGGCGATGGCCTGCAATATTAATAACATCGTCCATACGACCCATAACAAAGACATAGCCGTCTTTGTCAATGTAACCACCGTCACTGGTTTCGTAGAATCCGGGGAAGGTTTTCATATAGGACGAGATAAAACGTTCTTCGTTGCGCCACAGAGCAGCGAGGGTTCCGGGGGGCAATGGAAGTTTGATAACAATGTTCCCTTCTTCTCCTGCCGGAAGTTCAGTACCGTTATCGCTTAGCACACGTACATCGTAACCGGGAACAGGGCGTGTGGGGGAGCCGGCTTTAATTTCCATCTCTTCAATGCCGCGACAGTTGCCAACGATGGACCAACCGGTCTCGGTTTGCCACCAGTGATCAATAACAGGCACTTTTAAAAGCTTAGAAGCCCAGTGGTAGGTGTCTGAGTCAAGTCGTTCACCGGCAAGGTAGAGAGCCTCAAAGGAACTCATGTCATACTGGCCAAGGAGTGATCCGGTGGGATCCATTTTTTTAATGGCACGAAATGCAGTGGGTGCGGTGAAGAGCACCTTCACCTTATGTTCTGAAATGACTCGCCAGAAGGCACCAGCATCGGGAGTTCCAATGGGTTTGCCTTCGTAGATAATCGTGGTGGCACCTTTTAGCAGTGGTCCATAGATGATATAGGAATGACCAACCACCCAGCCCACATCGGATGCTGACCAGAAGACATCACCAGCTTCAATATTATAGATGTTTTTCATGGACCAGTAGATGGCAACAGCGTGTCCGCCATTATCCCGCATAACACCCTTTGGCATTCCTGTAGTACCTGAGGTGTAGAGGATATACAGTGGATCGGTCGCGGCCACGGAGACACAATCAGCCGGCTCGCTTGCTGCGGCAAGTTCCAGCCAGTCCAGGTCTCTTCCTTCCTGCATTTCAGCTGTGATACCATCACGCTGGAATACGATGCATTTTTCAGGCTGATGGTCGCATTGCTCGATGGCTTTATCCACGAGAGGTTTGTAGGCGATGGTTTTTTTTCCTTCAACGGCGCCCGATGCGGTAACCAGAATCTTCGGTTGAGCGTGATCGATGCGGATGGCAAGCTCACTTGCAGCAAAACCACCAAAAACAACGGAGTGGACAGCGCCGAGTCTGGCACAGGCAAGCATGGCAACGGCGGCTTCCGGGATCATCGGCATATAGATAATGACCGTATCACCCTTTGTTACGCCCTGGCTTTTTAAAGCACCCGCAAATTTTGCAACATCACTCTGCAGTTCTTTATAGGATATCTTACGGATGGTATCGGTAACCGGAGAATCATAGATAATGGCAGTCTGCTCACCGCGACCTGCTTCAACGTGGCGATCAACGGCATTGTAACAGGTGTTGAGTGTAGCTCCCTTAAACCAGCGGTAAAATGGAGGATTGGAAGCATCGAGAACTTTGTCCCATTTTTTGTCCCAGTCGATTCCCTCTGCTGCGTCTGCCCAGAATTCTTCTGGCTGCTCAATGCTCTGTTGGAATAAAGTGTTGAATTTTCCCATGCTCTTCCTCAGTTAAATTTGCTGGTTTCGAGTATTATTGGTCTCTTTAATGTATTTTTTCAGGTGTAACTATTCCACGCCAGATCATATCAAACATCACGTCTGTCTGATCGGCAAGACTTTCTTTTTGCCCCCGTTGTACCCACATAATAAAGCTACGTTGCACAAAACCCAGCATAAAGTCCAGCAGGATTCTGGTATCCACATCGGGGTTTAAGGTGCCTTCTTCCTGGCCCTGTCGTAAAACATCCATAAGAAGATTAAACATTCTACGCTGTTCAAAACTTTCGTCCGCCATCCATGTTTTCATGGGCAGAGTCATAAAAATTATTCTTGCAAACTCGTTATGATCTTCATAATAATCAAGCTGTAGCCAGAAAATTTTCCTGAGTTTTTCTTTCAGATCGGCCATGCCCTGCAAATGATCAATGATTCTATCGGTGAGTTTTCCCATCCAGATATCAACAAAGGCAAAAACCAATCCCTCTTTGTTGCCGTAATGCTTATATATGGTGGCAAAACTTACTCCTGCTTTCTGGGCAATATCCCGAATGCCCACTGCGTGGAAGTCGGATGCGGAGAACACCTCTAGTATTGTATCCCCTAAACGGTTATGGAATGCTGGGTGCTCTGTCACTTGTTATCTGTTGTATGTCGTTGGAATTATGTGATATGGTGTGGATAGTGGCGTCGTTGTTTGGGCGTGAGTAACAATATTACTCCTGACTTATAGTCGGCTCAGGGTGAATGTCAAGATAATTGAGTATGAGAGAGTTCTGTTTTGAGGATAGCATGTGGTTCTGTATTGTATAGTGGCTGATTCTCAATGATTTGTTTATTTTTAGGTTGAGACGAATGGTGTTTGACCCGGTGCTGGTATTTAATATATTATCGATTAAATGGAAAAAAACTCTGATAATCACTGAAATGCTACCTGATTTCTGCAGATAGGAGGAAACACAGTTCTGTTGACCGCATTTTATTGATGATCAAGATAATAAGTTGAACAAAATAATCAGGATTAATAGGTATGAGTTCTCTTCAGGACTTTCTTTTGTCAGCAAAAACAAAAAAAGATTATGCTAGGATCGTTGTTCTTGGAAATGAGGCTGCCGATCTTGACTCAATGGTCTCAGCAATTACCTACGGTTACCTTTTGAGTCGTAAGGATTCAGCCACCGTTGTTCTCCCCCTGATGCCAATTCCCCGTGCAGATTTTAAGTTACGCACTGAGGCAGTGTATGTCTTTGAAGAGGCGGGGATTGATCTGGATAGTGTGACCTTTTTTGATGAAGTGGATTTTGACAAGCTTATGGCTTCGGGAGCAGGGCTTGTTCTCGTGGATCATAATAGACTCTGTCCTTCTCTTGATCGGTACGGTTCTCAGGTTACAGCTGTTTTGGATCATCATGTTGATGAGGGCTTGTATGGTGAAGCAAGCCCTAGGATTATTCAGCAAATAGGCTCAACCACCACGCTTGTGGGAATGGCCTATATGGCGGCAGGAACCGGTATTAGTGAAAGTATTGCCATCCTTCTTTGTGGGACTATCCTTCTTGATACGGTGAATCTTGCTCAGAAAGCCGGACGAGTGACCGATGATGATATCAGCGTTGCTGAAACTCTTTTGCCGCTCTGCCCTCTAATTGCTGATGAGTTCTTTGACAATATTCAACGGGAAAAATGTAATATAACAGGTCTTTCTACCAGGGAGTTATTGCGTAAAGATTACAAGGAATTTGTTTTTTCAGGCCTGCGCTGCGGGATAAGTTCTGCACGGTTGTCAATACAGCAATGGCAAGAAATTGATTCGGATATTTTTTCCAGTTTTGCTGATTTTGCAGTCCTGCGTGGCCTTGATGTTCTTCTTTCAATGAATGCATTTACTGACCCTGACTTCAGCAGGGATATGGTGGTGTATTGTACAACAAGGGAGAGGCATGATGCTTTGATTCTCTGTTTACAGAACAATTTTCTTGGGCTGGTTCCACGGGTATGCTCCGGGATGGAGAACAACAACAGAGGCTCTATAAGCTGTTATCGTCAGGGGAATCTTGGCATTTCCCGTAAAAAGCTTCAGCCATTACTTGCTGAATTGTATAAATAAAAAGCTAGAGTAGTGTGGAGTTTGAATGCATGTTCTGAAGAACTTTGTTGGATTGTAAGATTTTTCTAACTCGCTTATGTGTCTAGCGCCTCTGTTTTCCTCCTTCTGTTTTTATTTTTCCTATAGTATAATCTTTTAGGTTTGTAGAATGTTTTGTTTGTGTCGCTGCGAGTATCTTTCTGTTTTGTTGTCTTGAAAATAGTGCATGGCAACTTTCTGATGTCTTCGTTTAAGCTGAAGTAAAACACGGTAAAGGATGTATGAGTAATAATCTAAAACAATCTATCCTCCTTGTTGATGATGACGTCACCAATCAGGCATGTATCCGCGATCTGTTGAAGAGTTTTGATCTGGATGTGATTGTTGCAAACTCTACCTTGGAAGTGGCCGACCTTGTTCTGCTGTATGATTTTGCTCTTATTCTTTTTGGAATTTCTCCCTCAAATATTACTCCTTTTGAAACTGCTATGGTTCTCGATGCTAATGAGAAAACATGGTATGTCCCAATTATTTTCCAGGCAAAACAAGAACATATTAATGAACTGCTTGACCGGGGATATGCTGCAGGGGGGGTGGATTTTCTTCATAAGCCGGTTCGGCCGGCAGTGCTGCTTGCAAAGGTAAAAGTTTTTTTGGAACTTGATACTCGGCAGCGTCAACTCGTTCATGCAACGGACGTGATTCAGCATCAAAATTTAAAGCTTGAAGAGCGGGCAATTCGTGATAGCCTGACCGGGCTTTATAATCATAATTATTTGCTGGAGCAATTAGGACGTGAGGTTTCAATAGCGAGGCGCTACAACACCCCTTTGTCGGCTTTTCTCCTCGATCTCGACTTTTTTAAGGATGTCAATGACAGTTGTGGTCATCCTTTTGGTGATTTCGTGTTGAAAGAGTTTTCCCGAAGAGTTCAAGACAATCTTCGAGAGGCTGATATCTTTGGTCGCTACGGGGGGGAGGAGTTTCTGGTTATCCTCCCCAATATTGATAGTGAACGGGCTGAGGTTGTCGCTGAGAAGATCAGAAAAACCATTGCTGATACGGTCTTTTCCAATGACAAATTTGAGCGTTATGTGACGGTGTCCACCGGAGTCTATTCTGGTTTTGGTGAAGAGACGGATGCCTCGGGTCTTATAATAGACTATATCGACAACGCTCTGTATCAGGCAAAGGCAGAAGGAAGAAACAGGGTTTGTCACTTCAGGACGCCACGAGGGGGGAAGGCGGGGATAGAGGACCATATCTGTGATGTGATAGGCTCAAGTCAGCAGAGTCATCTGAATGCTACTATAGAGAAGGCTCGGGCCATGACCCTTGCCTCCTTTGAGGCGATGGTTCATGCTCAGACGCGCGACTATGACCTTCTGGCAAACCGCAATACATTTTTTGTCAAAGTGCTTGATGAGCTGTCTAAAAAACTCAATTTACCTGATCAACTTACTCATTCCTTTCGTCGTGCCATCAAGTTGCATGACCTTTTTCGCTGTTATATTCATGATTCCTCATTGAAAACAGATGGTCCGCTGAACAAGGAGCAGGAATCGATGCTCTTTGATCAGCCGCTTATGTTAAGAGAATTAACAACAATGTTTGACTTTTTTGCGTCTGAACGGATCATCTTGTATGCTCATCATGAACATTTTGACGGTACAGGATATCCCGATGGATTGAAGGGAGATGAGATTCCCATTGCTGCCAGAATTTTTACCCTGGTGGATTCTTTTGTGGCAATGGTTGTTCCTGGAGCTGATAAAAATGGGATGAGTCGCGAGCAGGCCGAGCTGGAATTGAAAAAATATTCCGGTAGTCAGTTTGATCCCTATCTTGTCTCAATACTCATGCAGATTATTGATGTCTTAGGTTTCTTTGTCGATGAAGCGGAGGGACGTGATGCTGAAAAAGAATAACTATCAGCCATGTTCTCTTCATAAACGAGTTGCGGCATCCGTCGAGGATTTTGCTCCTTTGCCATCGGTTGCCATGAAGGTTTTGGGTATGGTGGCTGATCCTGACACCACAAGCACGGAGATTGAGCTTGTTCTTAAAGGAGATATTTCCTTAGTCGTTTCTGTCCTAAAGCTTGCAAATTCGGTTTTTTACGGGCTGAGACGCCAGGTGGTATCTCTTGGACACGCCCTTCTCCTACTCGGCAGAAACGAGGTGCAGGGGCTTTTGCTGTCCAGGGTCATGTTTCAGGCGTTTAAGGTTTCAGAAGGACAGCAAAAAGATATTATGGCCGGGGTGTGGAAACATTCGCTTGAATGTGCACTCGCGGCAGAATATCTGTCAGAGAAATATGATGCTGATATGGGCGTCTGTTTTCTTGGTGGAATGTTACATGATGTTGGTAAGCTGGTTATCGTGCAGCAATTTTCTGCAGAAGTGAAAGACCTGGAAAAGTATGGGCAGCTAACGGAAGAAGATGGGGTTGAGGCTGAGATACGCCTCCTTGGTTGCAGTCATAATGATTTAGGCTCTCAGCTTTTGCATCGCTGGATGTTCCCCGCCGTACTGGTGGAGATGGTACAGTCACACCATAGTTATGAAGAGATTGCAGAGTATGATCGTCCTCGTCAGGTTTTGATTGTAGCCAATATCCTCAGTCGTCTTGTTGCGGCAAAGGATCATGATGAGATCGAAGAGGATGAGCTTGAAGTGCTGACTACTCTTTTGCTGCGTTGTGGTGCTGACTCTGGAATTATTTCAGATGAGAATTCTTTAATTGAACTGGAAGCGGGATTCAGGCAACGCCTTGCGGAGAGGCAGGGCCTTATAGAACTACTGGAAATGTAGACATCTTTTTGTTTGTCAGGAGCGGAAAAAGAAGTTGACGAGGTTTTTTGCGTGGTGTATATGGGACATTAAGTATCTCAATTGTCTTTTATTGGTGGTGGTGGAATGAGGTTGACGCGGGCTGGAGAATATGCGGTCAGATGTATGATTTATCTGTCGCACAAAGGGAAGGGGGTACAGATTTCCAAACAGGAAATTGCTGAACGCGCTGATATCCCGACTCATTTTCTGGCAAAAATTGCCCAGGATCTGGCTCGGGCGAATATGATTACCATCAAGCAGGGTTCCAAGGGCGGGTATAGTCTGTTGAAAAATCCTGCTGATATTTCGCTGCTTGAGGTGGTTGAGGTAATGATTGGCGAAATATACCTCAATGACTGCGTTGGGCGACCGGTGACCTGTAGCGTGAGTAGTAGCTGCAGCGTTCATAAGGTCTGGGAATATGCGAGAAATCAATTGCGTGAGACTTTGGCGGCAGTCAGTCTTGCCGAACTGTGTGAAAATGAGTCTTGTATTCCGCTTTTTCCTGTGCATAATTAAAAAAGATGATTTTTGTTTTATTTGTGCGAAATAGAGCATGTTTAGAGAGTAGAGGGTGAAAATGACCAATATACCGATGAAGGTGTTTAGCTTTTACCGTGATGGGTTTGCACGAATGACTGTGGGGAAAACCCTATGGAAGATTATTTTTATCAAACTTCTTGTTATGTTTGCAGTGCTCAAGCTTTTCTTTTTTCCAAATTATTTAAATACCAATTTTGAAACAGATAAACAACGTGGTGACTATGTTCTGGAGCAGTTAACCAGGCCCGCCACTAATAGCAATTAATAGAGGGAGGAAAAAATGATTGATGTGGATCCCAGTTTGGTGAACTGGTCGAGGGCGCAGTTTGCGTTTACGGCGATGTATCACTGGATTTTTGTACCGATAACACTTGGGTTGTCGTTTCTCTGTGCCTTTTTTGAGACTATTTATCTCAAAACAGGAGATGAAGAATGGAAGAAAATAACACGTTTCTGGATGACTCTTTTTGGCATTAACTTTGCCATTGGTGTTGCCACCGGTATTATTCTGGAATTTGAGTTTGGAACGAACTGGTCCAACTATTCCTGGATGGTTGGTGATATCTTCGGGGCACCACTCGCCATTGAAGGTCTATTTGCCTTCTTTATGGAAGCGAGTTTCTTTGCAGTTATGTTTTTTGGCTGGAATAGATTTTCCAAGGGGTTTCACTGTTTCTCTACCTGGATGGTGGCTATTGGGTCCAACCTCTCTGCAGTCTGGATTTTGGTTGCCAATGGCTGGATGCAGAATCCTGTTGGTATGGCATTTAATGCTGATACGGCCCGTTTTGAGATGCAGAATTTTACCGAGGTGGTTTTTAATCCGGTGGCGATTTCTAAATTCACCCACACCTCTTCATCTGGCTTTGTTATGGCCTCAGCCTTTGTGTTAACTGTTTCCTGCTGGTATCTGATCAAGGGAAGACACGTACAGATGGCTAAAAAATCCATTGTTGTGGCCTCTGTTTTTGGTTTGGTTGCATCCCTCTTTGTTGCCTTTACAGGTGATGAAGCTGCCTATGAAGTTGCTCAGAAACAACCCATGAAACTTGCTGCCATGGAAGGCCTGTATGTAGGTGAAAGGGGTGCCGGGCTTGTGGCCGCTGGTATTATTAACTCATCTAAAGATCCGGGTGATGTGCAGGATGCCTTTCTTTTTGAGGTTAAAATTCCGCAGCTGCTCTCTTTGCTTGCCAACCGAGAACCCGGATCTTTTGTTCCCGGTATCGATGACTTGGTTTTTGGCAATACCGAAGAAAACATTATGGGTGTGAACACCATGATGGAGAAAGGCAGGGTTGCACTTACTGATCTTGCCGCCTTTAAAAATGCCAAGAAAAATAACAATGAAGATGCTACAGCGGTAGCTCTTGAACGATTTAAGGTTAATGAAAAATACATGGGGTACGGCTACCTTGATACCCCTGAAGAAGCGGTACCACCTGTTTCTACAGTATTTTATAGTTTTCATATTATGGCAATTCTTGGGTCTATGTTTCCTGTGATCTTTGGGGCCTTTCTTTTCTTTACCCTTCAGGGAACTGTGACGGAAAAACGCTGGTTGCTTCCAGTCGGTCTTTTTACTGGTCTCCTGGCCCTTTTTGCTCAGCAGGCTGGTTGGGTTACAGCGGAAGTTGGTCGTCAGCCCTGGGCTATTCAGGGATTGATGCCGGTGAAGATTGCTACCACAAATCTTTCCGTTACTTCTGTTCAGATCACGTTTGCAATGTTTGCAGCAGTTTTTACTCTGCTTCTAATTGCTGAAATATCCATTATGCTGAAAGCAATTGCAGCTGGACCGGAGGTACACTGAAAATGATATCTAATTTAGATTATGTAACTTTACAGCAACTCTGGTGGGTTATCTGCTCCGTTGTTGGTGCACTTTTTCTCTTTCTTACTTTTGTGCAGGGTGGTCAGACACTGCTTTGGCAGGTGGCAAAGACTGACACTGAAAGTGCTTTTGTCGTGAACTCTCTTGGTCGTAAATGGGAACTTCCCTTTACCACTCTGGTTCTCTTTGGTGGGGCACTTTTTGCCTCTTTTCCTAAGTTTTATTCCACAAGTTTTGGTGGTGCCTACTGGGTGTGGATACTGATACTCTTTTCCTTTATTATTCAGGCCGTGAGTTATGAGTATCGTAAAAAGCCGGGGAATGTGTGGGGATCTAAAACATATGAAACGTTTATGTTTATTAATGGTTCCGTTGGTGTCCTGCTTATTGGTGCTGCAGTCGGAACATTTTATACAGGATCAGCCTTTTCACTCAATGATATGAATCAGGTTACTTGGGAATATACCCTTGGCGGCGTGAATCTTCGTGGTCTTGAAGCTGCGTTTTCACTGTTTAATCTATCGCTTGGCCTCTTTCTTGTCTTTAACGCCAGGGTACTTGGAGCATTGTATCTGCTGAATAATCTCGATCTTGCTGCTGTTCCAGAGCTAGAGCAGAGATTACGAAAGGCAGTATGGTCAAGTTTTCTCTGTTCTCTTCCTTTTGTGCTCTACGTTGTCGTTTCCATTCTGTTGAGACAAGGATTTGGTGTTGATGAGGACGGTGTGGTCTCCATGGTTTCCTTTAAGTACTTCTTTAATCTTCTTGCACTTCCACATCTTCTTCTTTTTCTGCTTGGAGGACTTGGGCTGGTGATCTGGGGTGTGCTGCTTGGGGCATTTAAGGGAAGCGTGAAAGGAATCTGGCCAGCAGGGCTTGGAACGGTGCTTGTTGGATTGTGTGTGCTCTGTCTGCCCGCATTTAATGCAACAGCTTTTTATCCATCAACCTATGACTTGCAGTCAAGCCTTACCATCTACAACGCATCGTCGAGCAAGTATACCCTGATGGTTATGACCTATGTGGCTCTGGCAATTCCTTTTGTTCTTGCCTATGTTGTCTATCTCTGGAAAAAGATGGATTCTAGCAAGCTGAGTACAGAAGATGCATTGGATCACGAAGCGTACTAATAACTGAACTACAGGAGAAAAGTATGACTACTTTTATATTACTTGGGTATGTGGCTGTTATTATCATATCCTATAAAGGGGCAGTTTTTGCACTTGATAAAGCTGGCCTCCTCTAGAGCAAATTGAGGACAGGTTACTGCCTGTTTGATTTTTGGAAGTGTGCAATGAGAGGCTTGGCCTCTCATTGTGCGTTTAGCTATATACATTTCTTCGTTACTATTCTGCAGCCCTCCAACTACGGCCATTTTGACCTTCTCGAATAGCATTAGTATGCTTCAAAGCCCAAAATGAACGAATTTGAACTACGGAGTCTGTGCTTACCTGCTAAACAATTACAGTTCTGAGGTGAGGGGGATTTTTTGCCTCGCTGAATAATGTCTTTTTTAACTGGTAGCCAAATATGTCTGCATATGACCTGAAAGGGACTCTGCTCAGGGCCAATGGTAAGATCCGATATTTTTCGATCAAACAGGTAAGTCTGCTGGAAGAAGGGGATCTCCCGGCCTACGGGGTTAACCCAGGTGACCATCTTGAGCTTATGGCTGGATAGGTATCCGTCGAGTATGGACGTTTGGAGCAGTTGCTGATTTAGCGTACCGCTTATGTGGCGAAGTCTAATCTGGCGCCTAGGATTCACATCTTGACCCACGGTGAGCAGAAAGATGTTTTTAAGATATTTAGGAAATATCTTAGTACCAATTTGGATAAAGCTGACCTTGGATGGTTTATTGCTAACCAGTATCTGACGGCAGGAGGTCGCTCAAGCTCTGCAGAAGATTTTGTGGTGGAGGTTTCCAACAAGCATATTCTAACGGATAATGATGGCTTGATCGTAATAGATGATTCCGGTCATCCGCCGGAATTGCGTCAGAAAGACTTGTTTATTGACTCCCTGGTCTAATCGCTCCATCGGCTACCAGGATTCACGCAGAGTGGTGTCTTGACTGACTGGAAGACGAATTGATTATCTGCGAAAGAAGGAGGGGTTGCGAGCAGTCTGGTAGGGAGAAGGCTGAAGAGTGAATGGAAGAAAAGGGCCATGTTGAATTCTTCAGCATTGAATCCTGATACGTTTAATGAAATGTGCTTGAACCTGTAACAAATAACGTACTTTCAGAACATTCAAGCTAGCCTGAAACTTGAGTGAAGTAGTGCTGTGATTGTTTCTGTTATCTGCAGAAGATTTTGTGGTGGAGGTTTCCAACAAGCATATTCTAACGGATAATGATGGCTTGATCGTAATAGATGATTCCGGTCATCCGCCGGAATTGCGTCAGAAAGACTTGTTTATTGACTCCCTGGTCTAATCGCTCCATCGGCTACCAGGATTCACGCAGAGTGGTGTCTTGACTGACTGGAAGACGAATTGATTATCTGCGAAAGAAGGAGGGGTTGCGAGCAGTCTGGTAGGGAGAAGGCTGAAGAGTGAATGGAAGAAAAGGGCCATGTTGAATTCTTCAGCATTGAATCCTGATACGTTTAATGAAATGTGCTTGAACCTGTAACAAATAACGTACTTTCAGAACATTCAAGCTAGCCTGAAACTTGAGTGAAGTAGTGCTGTGATTGTTTCTGTTATCATGCTATACCTGAAACATGTATTATGAAGTGGGATTTTATATTGAGTGCTGTTTTACTACTGCACTTTGATTTAAGTATGGAAAAATCTTTATGACTCTGGAATCTATGACTGCGGATGGACGACCGGATATTATCCTTGATCTGGATCGGCTAAGGAATAATTGTAACGGAAACTATGGGATAGTAAGGGAGCTACTTGCTCATTTACATCAGATAAGCGGGCCAAAGTGGATCGCAAATCTGATGCGTGAGATTGACGCCGGGAACAGTGAGGCCCTGTTGGAGATATGTCATGGTATGAAAGGGGCTTGTGCTACTATTTTTGCATGGCGTATATCAAACCTTGCATTTGAATTTGAATGCCTCGCCCGTGATGGTAAAGTTGAGCAGTTAAAATGTCGGATGCCGGAGTTGCAGGCTGTTTTTGATGAATTTGAGCTTTGGGTCCAAAAGAATCCTGAGCTCTCCTGACAGTTTTATTTTTTGCAGTGCAGAAAAACCGCCTGAATCACTAAGGTGTCGTCAAAACTGATATCCCCGTTGTTCAAACTGTCGGTTCCTAGCCCAACAAGTTCGCCGGCATCGTTCCATTCTTCGAAACCAAATTTCCAGCCGAGCCATGTTTTATTAAAGTTATAGGCGTACTGGGGGCCGTAGTAGTCAAAACGATTTTCCTCCAGTTCCTCATCGGGCATTTCACGTACCATCCCCACAAGGATAAGATCGGCCCCTTTTGTTTCAGCTTCCTGGTGTATGGCCTTGCTGATCTCCTCGCCCTTTGAATTCATCTTTGTGTTCATCTGAAGATGGGCAAAGGCGGAGCACTCTGCAGGAATGGTTTGTTCCTGAAAGGTGATTGAGCTGGCGTTTGTCTTTGGGAAGCTAAGTCCTGCGTATTCGGGAGTGCTTGAGAAGCACCCTGATAAGAGTGTGGTAAGAAATAGAAGTGAAAAAAGTTTTGTTTTGTGCATGGTTTACCTGTATATAAATATGAGGTGAATGGCTGAATAGATCACAGGAACAAAGTCATATACCTACAAAGAACAGCTATTATTTAAATAAATACAAAAAAAAGAAAGTACGCTATTTTTTTCAATTTGACTATCATTTTATTTCATGACACCTCTTTCCGTTCGTAACAGTCCATTGATTAATATCGCAGCCTTCGTCATTGTAGTTGCTGGAATGAAGGTGGCTGCTCCTTTGGTTGTCCCTTTTCTACTTGCTGTTTTTCTTGCCATAATTTGTGCGCCTCCACTGTTCTGGATGCAACAGAAAGGGATTCCTGAGGGTGCTGGTCTGGTGGTGTTATTTATTATAATTCTTGGAGTGTGGGGATCGCTGGTAACTCTTATTGGGAGCTCTATGACCGATTTTTCCAAAAACGTACCAGCCTATCAAGAGCGATTACAGGTAGAAACAGCCAGTTGGTGGCGATGGTTGGATGCACTGGGCATTACTCTTGATCGTACTCTTCTCACCGATACCTTTAATCCCGGCAAGATCCTGAGAATGGTGGCAAATACTCTGAATGGTCTTGGTGGTATGCTTACCAATACCTTTGTAATTTTTCTCACTTTTTTCTTTATTCTTTCAGAGGCTGCAGGGTTTCCCTGTAAACTTCGTGCCATTCAGGGCAAGCATTCCAGTGCTCTTAAGAAATATGGCGAAATTGCATGCGGTGTAAACCGCTATCTTGGTATAAAAACTCTGACCAGCCTTGTCACCGGTGGAATCATCGCTTTTGGACTTTCTCTGCAGGGCCTTGATTATGCAATTATGTGGGGCGTGATTGCTTTTTTGCTGAATTTTATTCCAAATATTGGCTCTATTATTGCTGCAATTCCAGCTGTGCTTCTTGCATTCGTTCAATTTGGTGCTGGGGCGGCTCTGATAAGCGGCGTACTCTTCCTGCTCGTGAATATAATTATCGGATCAATCGTGGAGCCTCGGGTGATGGGGAAGGGGGTTGGTCTTTCTGTACTGGTTGTTTTTCTGTCACTTGCTTTCTGGGGCTGGGTACTTGGGCCCGTTGGGATGCTGCTCTCTGTCCCGCTTACCATGGCTGCGCGTATTGCGCTTGATGGTTCCGAGGAGACCCGCTGGCTTGCCATACTTCTTTCTTCCAACAGGGCGATCGGGCAGATGGAACACGCAGGAGAGAGGGAAGAAGAGATCAAGGAGTGCTGAGGAGTCGCAGTTCTTTTCTGCTATGGTGTTAGAATATTAATTCATTAAAATAGGTGATGGAAGGGTAGTCGGGAGAAAATTGAACAGGGATGCGGGAGCTTGGGTAGGCAACAAATATCAAAAAGCCCATCCCGTATTGGTTGGCGGAGTTGAGCACCTTAGCAGTGTCATCAGCCAAGAGTGTTCGTTTTCTGTCATATCCAAGATGTGCTTCCAGCTTGAGCCAGAATTCAGGTTGTTCCTTCGCGTATCCGATCTCTTCTGCGCAGACGATACGGTCAAAATATTGTCCCAATTCGGTTTTCCGCATTTTAATGTCCAGTGTCTTCGAATGGGCATTGGTAACGAGATGGAGTTCCTTTTTTATGCTTTTTGCATATTTTAGAAAATCGATGACATAGGGGTGCACCTGTATCAGATGATCAACCTTGCACTTCAGTTCGGGAATATTGAGTCCGAGCTGTTCCGACCAGTAATCAAGGTCGCACCACTGCAGGGTACTCTCCACACGCTGATAGCGTTGCAGCAGTTCTTTACGTGCTTCCTGCTCTGAAAAATGGTGGGTTTCTGCAAATATCTTTGGAACATATTCCTCCCAGAAATGGTCGTCAAAATATTTATCAAGTAGGGTACCATCCATATCAAGAAGGATGGTGTCAACTTCTGACCAGGAGAATTGTGGGATTATCTGAGCGTGTGTCATATCTTTTTTGCCTTATTCAATAAGGGTGCGGAGTTCAGCAAGCCTTTGCTGCAATACAGTAAATAGTCGTGCCGTTGAGTCAATGTGTACATGGATAATAAGCCTTCCGTCCGGTGTGATTCTGCGCGGTTTTTCCTTCCTCTTTTTACTTCTCTTCTGCAGGTATTCAAGAAGCAGGCTCGGGTTAATGGGAGTATTGTCAGTAAATGAAAAGACAAAAGAGTCTTTCCCCTTTTCAAGCTTACTGATCCCTAGGCTTGCGAGTTCCTTTTTAAGCGCAACGACTTTGAAAAGGTTCTGTGTCTCCTCAGGAATTTTCCCGTAGCGATCGGCTAGTTCTTCGAGCAGATCATCATATGTTTCAGCGTCAGCGGTTGAAAGTGCAGCAATTCTGCGATAGGCAACGTAGCGCTGACTGATATCTGGGATATAATTTTCAGGGATATAGGCAGAGAGCTGAAGGTTTATTTCAGCTTCAGGGGTATCCAGTGGAATTTTTATATCACCTCCAGCAGCAGCTCTTGCCTTCATGTCTGCCACTGTCTTCTGCAGCAGATCAAGATAGAGGTCGTAGCCGATGGCTGCAATCTGACCGGATTGGGAAACCCCAAGAAGATTACCGCCGCCACGAATCTGCAGATCACTCATGGCGAGTTTAAAGCCGCCCCCGAGTTCATTGCATTCCATAAGTGCCCGCAACCGATCCTTTGAATCCTTGCTCAGGCTGTCAAGTGATGGTACCAGCAGATAGGCAAAGGCTTGGGCAGAGGATCTGCCGACACGGCCTCGTAATTGGTAAATTTCAGCAAGACCGAGCATGTCGGCCCGGTTGATAATCATGGTGTTTGCAGACGGAATATCAAGGCCGGATTCAATAATGGTCGTTGCCACCAGAACATCGATTTCACGGTTAACAAAACGAACCATGATTTCTTCAAGCTCCTTACCGCTCATCTGCCCGTGGGCCACAGCAATTCTGGCTTCAGGCACAAGTTCCTGGACATTACTTGCCATTTTATAGATAGATTTTACCCGGTTATGGACAAAGAAAACCTGTCCTCCACGGCGAATCTCCTTTAATACAGCTTCCTTAATAACCAGGTCATCGTACCTCGCAACAAAGGTTTTGACCGGTCTTCGATGTTCGGGAGGGCTTGAGATTACAGAAAGATCTCGGATTGAAAGCAGGGACATCTGCAGTGTTCTTGGGATGGGGGTCGCTGTAAGAGTGAGTATGTCCACTTCCGATTTGATCTTTTTGATTTTTTCCTTATGACTGACACCAAAGCGATGTTCTTCATCAATGATAAGAAGACCAAGATCTCTGTACCTGATATCCTTTGAGAGCAGGCGATGGGTACCGATAATGATATCAATTTTACCAGTTCCAAGATCTTTAACAATGCGCTTTTGTTCGGCGGCCGTACGGAAACGATTAATGCACTCTATGGCTACCGGGAATCCCTGCATCCGTTCCCTAAATGTCTTCACATGCTGCTCGGCAAGAACGGTGGTCGGAACAAGAATGGCTACTTGCAGGCCATCCTCGACAACCTTGAACGCGGCACGAACTGCCACTTCAGTCTTTCCATAGCCCACATCACCACAGACAAGACGGTCCATTGGTTTGTCCGATGTGAGATCAGTGATAACATCGGTGATAGCCTTGTCCTGGCCAATGGTTTCGTCAAATGGAAAGGACTCTTCAAGCTCAAGATAGAGTTCTCCAGGGGCAGAGAAGCGTTTGCCTTCGCGTAGTTCACGTCTGGCGTATATCTGGAGAAGTTCTTCTGCAACCTTCCAGACTTCCTCCTTGACCTTTGCCTTTGCAGCACGCCAGGATCCGGTGCCGAGTTTATCAAGACGTGGAGATTTGTCAGAGAGGCCTTCATAGCGACTGATCAGGTTTAGCCTGTCGACTGGAAGGTAGAGCTTGTCTGCGTCTCTGTATTCAAGGAGCATATAGTCGTTAACCACTTCCTGCATGGTAAGTGTGGCCATACCAAGGTAGAGGCCAAGCCCATGATCACGGTGGACTACCACGTCACCATCATGGAGCTCGGCAAAGCGGATTGGTTCTCCAAGCATTTCCCGTGTTTTCTTTTTATTGCCAATTCGCATTTCTGCAAAAAGTTCACTTTCTGAAAGGAAGTGGATGGCGGGACTACTCAAAGAGAATCCCTCGTTTAATGGATGGTCACAAAGATAAAGGACCTCAGAACTTGCCCTCTTGAGAAAGGAGTTGAGGTCAATTGGGCTTTCTAGAAGTTCAATTGAGTGTTGGTGTTTTTCTAAAAGCTCGGCCAATGTTTTTGTCTGTCGCAGGGAGCGGCAGCAGAGGATTACTTGGTCTCCTTGATTGTGCCAGATCTTGATCTGGTCGGAAAGCGGAGGGACGAGACCACGTTCTTTACGTTTTAAGCCAATCTCCTGCTTGAGGACCTGATGATTTGATGCTGTGAGCGGCGGGAGGCTCTTTTGCTCATGGAAGGGGGAACAGAGAAGTGTGGCAAAGCCTGCCATTTTCTTTCTGGTCTCTTCAATGGGAAGAAAGATTTGATCCGGTTCAAGGGCAGGCGTGTGAAGCTGGAGTGCCTCATCATAGTTGTTGAGAATTCGTTCCTGAACCATATCGCGGGCCTGATCTTCAAGCTCTGGTGAGAAATGGATCAGGCAACAGTTTGGCGGAAGAAAATCAAACAAGGTGCCCACGTGATCTGGGCCAGGATAAAAAACAGGAAGGAAAAATTCCATTCCGGCAAACCGAACTCCGGATGTAATCTGTTCCCGAATTTTAAGGCTTTCATCAAGGTCCCAACCTCTTGTTTCACTCTCCTTATCAAAACTCTCCAGGATCAGTTTCATTTGAGTCGATGAGGGCGCAGGAGAGCAGATATCACTGGCTGGCAAAATAACAGCTTCTGCGATTTCTGAAATAGAACGCTGACTGATGGGGTTAAAGCCTCGAAGTGACTCAATGGTATCCCCAAAAAAGTCGAGTCGTAGTGGTGTGGTATGGACTTTTTCTCCTTCGAGAAAGGAGGGTGGAAATATATCTAGTATACCGCCTCGTATGGCATAGTCCCCGACACTCTGCACCAGATTAACCTTTTCATAGCCAAGGGCGTTGAGTTTTTGTATTAACTCATCTCGGTCGCATTCCTCACCAGATAAGAGAAGCTCGGCACTGTCAAACAGGATTTTACCAGGGAGTGTACGACGTATTAAGGCTTCGGCTGAAACGACGATGATAAAATTGTTTTCGTTCTCGCTTTCATGAAGTCTGTACAGGGTTGAGAGTCGTTGCGCAGTGGTGAGTGGGTCGGGTGAGAGCGGTGTATAGGGAGGAATTTCATATCCGGGATAAGAGAAGACCGGAAGGTCCGTAAAGAGCTTCAGATCCTCCTCAACCTGGGCCACCATCTCTTCGTCGGGAACAATACAGCAGCAGGGTTGTAGAGGGGCCTGAAGTGCGGCAAGAAGAGCTTTGGAACTGCCCTGTAGTGATGGATAGGTGAGGGCTGATTTCCGTTGAATCTGGTTTGCGGTTAGTGGATTATGCATATGGATCAAATAAAAGTGCCGGCTGCATGGAGTACATGCAGCCGGCAGGAAGTAAAATTATGAGGAGGCCAGGTATTAGAAAGAGCCACCAATGGAGAAATCCCATACCGTGGTATCTTCATCTGGTTCAGGATCAAGATTGTAACCCCAGACAAGACGAAGGGGACCCATGGGGGATAACCATCGCACTTCAAGTCCAGTGGCTTTGTTGTAACTGTCGAGGGTCCAACCTTCGTCATCAGCTGCAACTTTACCAGCATCAAAGAAGAGTACGCCCCGAACACCAGCTTCTGTCAGGATTGGAAATACGTATTCAATATTGGTGTACCACATCTTATCACCACCGATACGGTCCCCGGTTTCGGGATCGATGGGACTTGCCTTTCCATATTCAAATCCACGGATTGTATTGATGCCACCAAGATAAAAGCGTTCATAGACAGGAAGCTTACCCGGTTCATTTTCCCAGATCTGGCCGGCAGCTCCTTTAACGTGGAAGACCGTGGTCCATGGCATTGGGAAATACCAGCTTGTAAAGGCCTCAAGCTTTGTGAACTCAGCGTCTCCGCCAAAAGGACCACCAGCATATTTAACGGTAACAGAGTTTTCTGATCCTTTACTGGCACCGGTCATTCGGTTTCTGGTGTCGCGAACCATTCCAAACTTGACAGCACTGGTTATGTTAATATCCATGGAATCAAGAATGATCTGTGAGGCAAATTCAGAGACATTGGTAAGTACGGTGTCGGTGTAGCTATAACTGCCATAGCCACGCCATTTTTCAAATATGGGATAACCGAAACGCAGGGCTCCACCCTTTGAATCCTTGTCGTAGTCATCGAATTCACGGAACCAGTTAAAGAGATCAGCACCCGCTGAAAGATCGGAGTCACGAAGATGCGGATTGGTGTAGCTAAGGTTGAAGCGACTGGATACGCCACTGATATTGGCGGCAAGAGAGAGTCTGTCACCACGCCCAAGGAAGTTGTTTTCTGAAATCTCACCCATCAGCATAACTGAATCAACGGAACTGTAACCGGCACCGATGCTGAACTGTCCGGTGGACTTCTCTTTCACATTCACTGTGACATTCATTTTTGATGGGTCAAGAGCTGGTTCCGGAATAATGTTAACTTCTTCAAAGTAGTCAAGACGCTGTAGGCGCTGGGTGCTAATTCTAAGAGCCTTTGAGTCAAATACTCCGCCTTCGGCTATTTGTAATTCGCGGCGGATAACATTGTCACGGGTACGGCTGTTTCCTTTGATTGCTACTCGCTGGACATAGACCAGGTCACCCTTGTTAATTTCTATAATAACATCCACTCGTGATCCAGTTGTCGATCGCCTTGTTCGTGGGCGGATATCGGCAAAGGCAAAGCCATTTTCAGAGTAAAAATCTGTGATCTTCAGAACATCTCCACGCAACACTTGGCGGTTGATGAATTTTTCATTCTGAATGGAGGTCATACTCCGTAACTTCTGCTCATCCGCAATCAGGTCACCCTTGAAGGATACGGTACCAACCCGGTAACGTGGCCCTTCCTCGACGGTGAAGGTAATGTAGAGTGAATCTTCTTCCTGAACAACGGCGGGCTTACCAACTTTTACCTCAAGGAATCCTTGGTTATTATAGAAAGATCCGAGTCTTGCAACATCCTGAGCAAGCATTTCCTGTTTCATTAATCCCGCTTCGGTAAGCCAAGTAAGCCAGCTTTTTGTTCCCGATTCGATGATGTCTGCAAGCTCATCGCCATCAAAGGTTTTGTTCCCGACAAAGGAGATCTTCTTGATATAGATTTTATCGCCTTCTTCTATAACATAGCGGAGTTCTGCATGCTCTGGATCGGGGTAACTGATCTGTGGGGTTACGGTTGTATTGTAATATCCTTTTGATTTGTAGAGGGCTTTGATCGCAGCAGCGCCGTTGTTGACCTTGCTTGTATTTAAGATGGTGTTTTCACCAATATTTGCCGCTTCGGAGACATCTGTTTCCGAAAGAGCGTCAAGACCGGTGTAATTAATCGTGCCGATTATTGGTTTTTCAGTTACTTCGAAGGTGACAATCTTTCCAGCTTCGCTCTCTTCCACTTCAATACGAACGTTTTCAAAATATCCCATTTTGAAGATTGCCTTCAGGTCTTCGCGCAGGGTGGCTGGGTTATAAAAATCACCCGCCTTAGTTTTGATTTTACGTGCGATGGCACCTGAATCGATGCGTTGGTTACCACTTGGAGCTATTGTTCCAATGATAAAGTCACGTTCAGTATAGGCGATGACATCCCGTATAACTTCCGACAGGGTTCCGGCAAGGTTTTCTAAGGATTCACCATGGCGGTAATAATACTTGGGGGAACGTGGGGCTAAGAGGTCATAAACTTTGTAGTCAATACTGATCTGTTTACCAATAACAGTCAGCGTTCCAACTGCAACATAATCAAGTCCGGTTGCCGCTGTGACTTTTTGAAGTTTTTCCGGCGCAGGTGGCCAGGTGCCTGAGTAATTAAGAATACGTTTTGCCTCTTCCCTTTCCATCATTGAGAATGAGGCGGGATAGAGTGCGTTGCTGAGTGCGCTGTCTGTCTGTTCAGTGATTATCTGCTGGTCACCGGGGCTGTTGATCTTGAGTGGGAGATAGGTTGTGTTCTGCTCAACAGCTGCAGCAAATCCAGGAAAAATAAGACAAAACGAAACAAGAAGGGCGAGTAGGAAACGTCCTCGTTTATATTTCTGTTTGAAAAATCTGGGTGGAGGGGTGGCTTTTCTGCAATGGCTCATGTGGTATCCTGTTTCTCTAAAAGGAAATGATTTGTCTTGTGGGCAAAGATTTTGTCCGCATTTCATAGCATTCTCAGGTGCAACTGAACTGAAGAAAAATGATAAATAGATTGAAAATCTTACACTATGCCATGTTTAGTCTTTTTTGCAAAGAGTACAAAGCCAGAAAGGGGAAAAAGGGCAGAATTCTTTTAGGCCTTAGTGATGTCGATAAATGGCGTTGTGGAATCCAGATGAACACTCTCGAGAAGATCAGCGGGAGACTGGTCAAAGTCATGGGACATGGTATCAGGTCCTAGGACTTCTTCGTTGAAGGTGGAGATAGTGTTTTCATGGGTCCAGCGGGTTAGGTAATACACAACCAGTTCCGGCAGCTTTGTATAAATGGTCTCCGTTGGCAAAGGGTCGACAAAACTGGAGTTTTGTAGTTTTTCTGCAGATAATGTCTGGGTTTTGTAGAAACTCTCAAGAAACATTAGTTCCGGAGGGAGTCCGCCATTGATACCAATGCGAGAAAATCCTTTGAGGATAAATTCCAGGACGTTTTTGCCAAAGATGGCCATGGGGTACGGGACGTAGATTTCTCTTGGACTTTTAAGCTCAAGGTAGGAACGAATAGTCAAGATAAGATCAGCCAGTTCCACCGGGCGTTTATCAACAAAGTGGTAGGTTTCTCCGCCAAATTCTTCACGATTCATCAGCAGGTGATGAATAAAGTAGGGGAATTTATTGGCATTGGAATAGGAATGTCTGATCTTTTTCTTAGTAAACATGACGGGCATGGATTCATCGGCAATGGAGAAGAAGAGGCGATGGAAGCCTTGGGTTTTATGGTCATGTTCTCCATATACAATGGCAAGGCGAACACAGGTGTAATCCAGCCCGACTGTCTCGCGCATATGTTCGAGTGTCTTTTCGGCCATAAGCTTTGATTTTGCATAATTATTAAGCTTTGGCTCGATGGGGAGGTTGTCGTCTTCGGTGAGATCCTCTCCGTTTGGCAGAGTGGCAGCAGAACTGATATGGATATAGGGGATTTTAAGAGCGGCTGCAGCCCTTGCAAGATTCAGGGCGCCGATATAGTTTACTTCGAGTGCCAGCTGGGAGTCTGATCCGATATTGGCGATGGCTGTATTGATAACAAAATCAGGCTGTAGGCGTCTGAGGTAATCCTTAATGTCAATGGAATTTCTGATGGAGAGTTTTTTGCTGCTTGGTGCGCGCAGTTCTATGGTGTCGGGGGTTTTGGTCTTGAAATAGTGTGCCAGGGTACCGCCAATTAGCCCAGACCCGCCAATAAGAACGCCGAGAAGTTTTTTTGAGGAAGAGTCGTCTTGTGTCACGGTGTGATATGGTTGGTTTTTTTACGAGTTACGATTTTTATTCACCTTCAAAGTATTTTCTAATGTAGCATGGTTTTTTGGAAAGGTCATCTTTTTGCGACTGGTTTTAGGGGGAAAAGTGGTATTATAAGACAAAAATGCACTGGATTTGAGGGAAACGGGTGATATTGGAGGCGGAGAGTATTTTAAAATTTTTTGGAACAGGTGTCAAAAATCTTCTTTTTCCCCCTGTCTGTTCAGGGTGTTTGGAGCCTCTGCCCTCTTCTGATAAATCTTTCTGTGATACTTGTTTTCAGCGTATCGCCTTTATTCATTCTCCTAAATGTCCAAGATGTGGTCATGAATTCAGAAATTCAACAGAGGGAGACCATCTTTGTGGAACCTGTCTGCGCAGAAAACACAAAGATCCTTTTTCAAGGGCAATGGCAGTTGCCCGCTACCAGGAACCTGTATCTACTCTTCTGCGAAGTTTAAAGTACGATGGTGATCTCTCCGTTTTAGCAGCTCTGCAATCAATTGTTGCCAGTGCGGATACGCTTACGCTTGATAAGGAAGACAGGATTGTCCCTGTACCATTGCATGTGAAACGGCTGCGGTCTCGTGGCTTTAACCAGGCCGCGCTAATTGCCAGACTGTTTTTTCCCGCCATGGAAACTCATATTTTGCTGGATGTTGTTCAAAGGGTCCGGCATACAAATCCGCAAATGGGCCTTGATGGTGTAGCAAGACGAAAAAATCTCCATGATGCTTTTGCTGTTTCCAACAGGAGCAAAATTAAAGGGAGAAAAATTATCCTTATTGATGATGTGTTTACCACCGGAACAACTGTTTTGGAATGTAGCCGGGTTCTTATTGCAGCAGGAGCAAAAGAGGTACAGGTATTGACCGTGGCCAAGGTTCAGGGGTAAGGGCTTGTAATAAGAGGACGAAACGGCAATTGAATGACTATATTGTTATCGTCAGTTGCAAATTCGGGAGATTTATCCAAAAAAAAATGTACTTTTGATGCCAAAAGAGAGGAGATGTCCATGGGGCCTGACTTCTGTGAATTAGGCTGAAATATGAAACAAAAAAAATCAAAAATAGTTTTATTTTGAGAAATTCAGTGTACTCCGTGATATAGCATGAACTAAAGCTTGGTACGTGTGTAAAATCCAGAAAAATGTCGATATTTTTAGTATGCGCTAGGTAATGCGAGTTAAAGAAAAACTTGAATTTGTTAATAACTTGCCTTGAAATGGACTAAACTATGAAGATAACAGTACATTGGTTAGTGCGGAGTGTTTTGCCCATTTATAAAGGGTTTGGAAAAAGCCTCTTCTCTAATCCCGTACCTGTCGGGCTGTTCAGAATTGTGGTGATAGTATGTGGTACTGATAGGAAAATTTGGCAAAATCGGCTTTGACCGAAAAAAGGAAATAGAGTTAATTCTCCAGCATGAGTTGCGGTGGTGAATCTCACCCCGTGTCCCATTCAAGGAAGCAATCGGAACCTTCGATGCTCCTTTCAAGTATAATGAGCTTTATCGGTGTAGAAAACATTATATACGCTTGTAAGGCTTGATAATTGGCTATTTTGACGTGATTCCGTTGTTGGATGTAATGTGTTGAGGGAAAATTATGGTATGGGAACAGGTAAAAACAGCATTGAAGGCGAGTCTTGGGGACTCGGTTTATGGCCTCTGGATTGCGCCTCTTGAATGCATACATACTGATCCCGCAGAAATAAAGTTGGCCTGTCCCGATCGGTTTTACCGTGCCCACCTAGATCGTAATCACCTTACGATGATGCAAAAGATTGTAACTGGAATTGTCGGAAGTGATTGTAAAGTCGTTCTTTGTGATAGGAAAACGAAGGCCTTACTTGTTACCGGGTCAAAGAAACAGCTCAGGTTACCTCATATTCCCCAGCGAAAATCCGTTGTACGCTCTCTTCACCCTCGTTATACCTTTGATGCCTTTATGCTTGGTGAGTCAAATCTCCTTGCCCAATCTGCATGTAAATCACTGATTAACGGTGATGATACCGTTGGCTCATGTCTCTATATAAATAGTGCCACCGGTCTTGGGAAAAGTCATCTAACCCATGCTGTGGCCCATACTCTGCTTGCGGAATCTCCTCAAACGCGCTTACGCTATGTAACTGCTCAGCAGTTTGCAGCTGAGATGGTTCGCGGTATTCAGACGAAAAGTATGGATTCCTTTAAGTCCAATTACCACGACGAGTGTGATTTTCTGCTTGTTGAGGATGTTCACTCCCTGCAGGGAAAGAAGAAAACTCAGGAAGAGATGAATGAATTACTTGACGCCCTGATTAAGAGTGGCAAGCGGGTAATTTTGACAGCAAACAGTACGCCACGCGATCTTAAAGGTATAGATAATGAATTCAGATCCCGTATGGGGGCAGGACTTGTAACAACCATACAGGCCCCTGATATTGCTACTCGTTATCGTATTGTTGAGAATAAGGCTGCCCAGAGTGGTCTTTCTCTTGGTGAAGATGCCATCGCCTATATCAGCCAGCATATTCATGGGGATGTTCGACGAATTGAGTCAGCTCTTCTTTCTTTGGGGGCTAAGATAGCTCTTGTAGGCGGAGTTGTTGAAATGGAAACGGTACGTGATGTTGTGGCTGAAATAGTCGGTCTCCCGACGCATCTGACGACTGCGCTAATTGGAGAACTGATCAGTCGTGAGTTTAAGGTGAGTTATAAAGACCTGCAGTCTCGTTCCCGAAAAAAAGTGATCACCTTTCCTCGTCAGGTTGCGATGTATCTTGGCCGGAAACATACTGAAGAATCACTTGGTGAGATTGGTAAAATTTTTAATCGTAATCATGCCACCGTTCTCCATTCCGTTAAAGTGGTGTCCGAGCTCTGTAGATGTGATACTTCGGTACGTCGCCAGGTTGAAATTCTTGATCAGAAAATGGCTGATATTTAAGTTGTCTCTGGTGTAGGATTTCTTTCTTCCGGACACTTTTCCCCCTCCTGCTTTCTTCTCCGTTCCATCTCTGACTTTTGTATATGGCCATGATCTGTTAAATAGTTTATGATACTCTGTTTTTGATACCTGAAATCAGTAGTGTCCGGTTAGGATTTTGCATGTTTTAAAACAATGAAATCTTCTCAAAACAAAGGTGTTTTTTTTCTTGACAAATAAATAATTTTTCGCGGTCGACCTCCTTAAAAAGACTAT